>PLAH01000040.1 GCA_003134045.1 Gammaproteobacteria bacterium | reverse complement strand
CGATACGTTCGGCGTCGACGGCACCATCGTGCTGCTGGAGCGGGGCACCAAGCTGATCGGCGAGACGAGAGGGCAGGTACAGCAAGGCTCGGCGCGAGTGTTCGTCATCTGGAGCGAAGCGCGCACGCCGGCGGGGGTCATCGTCCCGCTGGACTCTCCCGGAGCCGACGAACTCGGGCGCTCGGGGCTTGCGGGCGTGGTCAACCGCCATTTCTGGGAGCGCTTTGGTTCGGCGATGCTGGTCTCCGTGATCGACGGCGCGGTACAGGCCGCAGTGCAATCCTCGCGCGGCGGCGGCAACGTCGTCGTGAATCCGTCGGCATCGCAGGACGTGCTGACCGAGATACTCAAAAACACCGTCAATATTCCGCCGACAGTGGTCAAGCGAAACGGAGATCGCATCCAAGTGCTCGTGGCGCGGGACGTGGATTTCAGGTCGGTCTATGAACTGCGATCCACCTCCCTGCAACGCTAGCGGGTGCGCGGAGACGTCCGCGCTGGGTCTCACGCTACGGGCGCTTCGGCCGCTCCTCGCGAGCCCGGATGTCACGGAACTGTGCATCAATACGCCGGGCGAGGCATTTCTGGAAACCAGCCGAGGCTGGCGCCGCGAGGCGCTGCCCTTCGCGGATTTCGACTGGTGCATGCGTTTGGCCAAACTGGTCGCGAACTCCACGCACCAGCGGATCGACGCGGCGTCGCCCTTGCTGTCGGCGTCGCTGCCGAGCGGCGAGCGCGTCCAGATCGTGATTCCGCCCGCAACCACGCCGGGCTGCGTGGCCGTCACGATTCGGCGGCCATCGGACTCGGTGTGGAGCATCGATGATTTGGCGAAGCGTGGAATTTTTCAGAGGACGCGGTGGGCGGCTCGCGGAACGGACGACCCTGAGCGAGAACTGTCCCTCTCGTTGCAGGCCGGCAACTACGTGGAGTTCATGCGCCTCGCGGTCACGAGCAGGAAGAACATTCTCGTCTCCGGACCGACGGGGTCCGGCAAGACGACTTGGACCAAGGCGCTGATCCGAGAGATTCCCGCTCATGAGCGTCTCGTGACGATCGAGGATGCCCGGGAATTGGTGCTCGATCGGCACCCCAACCATGTTCGGCTGTTTTACTCCAAAGACGACCAGGGCGTGGCTCGGGTCACGCCGAAACAATTGCTCGAGTCATGTTTGCGCATGAAGCCGGATCGGATCCTGTTGGCGGAGTTGCGGGCGGAAGAGGCGTTCGACTACCTGCGGACCGTCAACTCGGGGCACCCGGGATCGATAACCAGCGTGCACGCGGCAAGCGCGGCACTGGCATTCGAGCAGTTGGTCCTGCTCGTGAAACAAAACCCCGGCGGCCGCGATCTGGCGCGCAGCGACATCAAGAGTCTTTTGTACCTCCTGATCGATATCGTGATTCAGTTCGGCGTCGACGGTCACGCGAGATACATCAAGGAGATCTGGTACGACCCGGAGCGCAAACATGCCGGTGCATCGCCCGGATCGCGCTGAGATGGACCTCGCATGGACTCATGGTTGGTCCGGCCTGATCGAGACCGCCGCGGGGCTGATCGGATCGACTTCGCATGGCGATCACTTCAACGAGCGGCAGTGCGAGGGAAACCAGCGTGAGTGAGCGAACCGCCATGGCCGAGGACACCATGAAATTCGGCTTGCTCATGGAGAGCGCGCAGGCACATCAGAAGATGGCGGAGGCCCATCTCGAGAGGTTGAGGGCGCACACCGAGGACCTGGACGACGTGGTGCGTGAGCAAATCCGGCGTACGTTCGTCGAGGAACTGCACTCCCTGACCATGGAGGCCGATCGAGCGGCGCGGGCGCTTCGAGATCTTGGACGGACCGCGAACCTGCGTGGTGCCGCCTGGAGCGTGGGCATCGCGGCGCTGTGCGCGCTGGTCCCGAGTGCCATCGTGCACTGGGCGCTTCCGTCCACGTCCACCATCGAGTCCCTGCGGGCGCAGCGCGACGCACTCTCGAAAAATATCGAAGACCTCGAGCGCAAGGGCGCGCGGGCCGACTGGCATCGCTGCGGCGATTCGGCCCGGCTGTGTGTGCGCGTCGATCGGAAAGCGCCGGCTTACGGCGAACAAGCCGATTACTACATCGTCAAGGGGTACTGAGATGGAGCTACCGGCCATCGTGCAAACCATCCCGCCCGGCTACGTACTGCCGGCGCTTCTCGGCGTCGCGATCGTCGTCGGAGTCTTAAGGGCGTTCAGGCTGCGAACGCGCGAAGCACTCAAACGCGGGGTGGTCATTCATCGCGGAGCGGCACATAGGCCTCGCCGCACGCCTTCGCATGGAGGTTCATTGAGTCCGGTGACGCTCGCCGGCGTCCCGTTGCCGTTCCTCGATGAGACCAAGCATTTCAAAATGATCGGGGCCACCGGCACGGGTAAGACGACCGCCATTCGCGAATTGGTGGGCACGGCATTGGCACGCGGCGATCGGGCCGTGTTCGCCGATCCGGACGGAGGATATTGCGACCGGTTTTTCGATCGCTATCGCGGAGACGTGGTGTTGAACCCGTTCGACAAGGAGTCGGTGCGATGGGACCCGCTCGCGGAGATCGGCCAGCCGTTCGACGTGGAGGAATTGACCGCCGGATTGATCCCGAGTTCGGAGGACGCGTCGTCGAATGAATGGCGTGGCTACGCGCGCACTTTTGCGGCCGCCGTCATGCGGCGCTGTCATGCCGAGAAACGCTCCTGCGCCGAGCTGTGGCGATTGCTGTCGGTGGCGGCCGCGGAGGAGCTGCGATCGGTCGTTGCCGGCACGCCCGCGCAGTCGTTTCTGGACGCCGAGAACGCCCGCATGTTCGGCTCCATCCGGTCGGTCGCCCTATCGTCGATCGGGGCGCTGGAATATGTCCAGGCGCAGCGTGTGTCGTCGTTCTCCATTCGCCAGTGGGTGCGGCGCGAGGGCGCCCCCGGGGCACTCTTCATTCCGTACAAGGCGGGTCAGATCGCCGCGTTGCGATCGATGATCGCGACCTGGATGCGGATCGGAATATTCGAAACGATGAACGGGAAGGACGATCGAGATCAGCGTCTATGGTTCATCATCGACGAGCTCGACGCCTTGGGCGCCGTCGAGGGCCTCAAGGATGCGCTGGCACGGCTGCGAAAATTCGGCGGCCGATGCGTCCTCGGATTTCAATCCATCGCGCAGGTCTCCGGTACCTATGGGGTTGCCGCAGCGCAAACCATCGTCGAGAACTGCGGCAATACCCTGATCCTGCGCTGCGCCGGCAGCGAAAACGGCGGCACCTCGCAGTTCGCCTCGAGATTGATCGGCGACCGCGAGGTGATCCGCCGTCAGACCGCTCGCGGCAGCGATCGCGAGGCGGCGTTCTTCGCGCGTGGCGTGCGCCGCTCCAGAAACACCAGCGAGCAGCATGTGACCGAGGCCGCGGTGATGCCCTCGCAAATCGAACAACTCCCCGATCTATGCGGGTATTTCAAGTCGGCGTCAGCGCCGTCGTGGCGAATGGTGTCCCTTGGCAGGCGCCGTTCGAGTCGGGACCGAGCCTGACATGGCTGTGTACTTCCTGAATCTGAAGACGTTCGGCCGATCCGGCGGCAGCAGCGCCGTCAGCGCTGCCGCCTATCGCTCGGGAGAACGGATCCGCGATGAGCGCACGGGACGCACGTACGATCACCAGGATCGGCAGGATGTCATGCACAAGGAAATCCTGCTGCCGAGTCAGTTCGCGGACTCGAGCATGAGCTGGGCCAGGGAGCGGGCCAGCCTGTGGAATCTCGCCGAAACCGCGGAATCTCGTAAGAACGCGAGAGTGGCCCGAGAGTATCTGGTCGCGCTGCCGGTTGAACTCGATCCCGATCAGCGGCTCAAATTGGTGCGGGGTTTTTCTCAGGAACTCACCGACCGTTACCAGTTTGCGTTGGACCTGGCGGTGCACGCGCCGCGGGATTTTCCGGGCAGCGATCCGCGAAACTTCCACGCCCATCTGCTTGCGACGACGCGCGAGGTGGCGCCGGACGGATTGACCGCAAAGACGACGCTGGAGCTCAACGATTCGCGACGCCGCGATCGCGGATTGGAGCCGGGCATCAACGAGTTGCTGTATGTGCGCGAACGCTGGGCCGTCGTCACGAACGAGGCGCTGCGGGAGGCGAACGTTGCCGCCCGAGTCGATCATCGCAGCCTGGCAGCTCAGGGCATCGATCGAGAGCCTTATCCGCACATTCCGCGCGCGGCGGGGACCGAGCCGCGCAGCCCCGCCGAGGCCGCACGACAAGCGGCCGAAAACTGGTTGCGGTATCGAGCCCGCGAGGAGAAGACGCCGCCCGACTCGAAGGAGCGTTCCGCCGATGATCATTTGTCGCTGTAACGGGTTCCAAGCGGGTGATTCGTGATTCGTTGCGTCACATGCGTTGGTTCGTGCCATGGCCCCGTCGCGGGGGGGGTTGGATCCGTGCGTGGGCCAGATCCGGTGGCGATCCGGCGATGCCTCGAGAAGTCCCTGAAGGAGCGGCGTGTCCCGATCCCTCGAGCCGTTGACGGCCCGTGAAACGCAGTTACCATCGTGGCCGTTGGCCATCGTAAACAGTAAAACCACTCCCGGCAGCCGGCCGTTCCAGGGGCTGAGCCAAGCGCAGCTGCTGGAACGCTTCGCGCGTGCCTTGGCGAAGGCCGACGGCAGAGCGGGCGCGCACTGCGTGCACGAGCGGTGGATGCGCGGCGAAATGCCCCTGAACATCGAGCGCGCGCTCGAGCAGTTGTGGGCCAAGGCGGCGGATTCCATTCCGGAGTGGCTGCCCATGCGCTACATCGACTGGCTGCTGCGGGTCTACGAGGTGGCGTCGGAATTTCGTGCGAGCGCCAAAGGCCGCTCGAATATTTATCTGGTGCTGCTCGACTACAGTGACGATCGTGCCGAACCGTTCGGCATCTATGTGGGGATGAGCAAGTACAGTCCGGCGCAGCGCTTCGATCAGCACAAAGCGGGCATCAGAGCCGCGGGCAGCGTGCTGAAGCGGGGCTTGGAAGTCCTGACGGGACCGACGCTGCATCTTCAGTACATCAAACGCTCGGAGGCGGCGCGCATCGAAATCGAGCTGGCCGAGGCATTGAGCGCCGCGGGGTTGTTGGTCAAAGGGGGGCATTGAGTGATGGTTGGAACGAGGCGCCGTCAGGATAGAGATTATTGCCGGGAGGAGTTGTCTCTCAAGTCTTTTCGAGATGTGCGAGCACCAGCGCGACCTGGTCGGTGGCGCCCAGAATCACGGGGGTCCGCTGATGGATGGCGGTGGGTTGTATGTCCATCACTCGCTGCCCGGGAGCGGCGAACGCCTTGCCGCCGGCTTGTTCGATGATCATGGCCATGGGGTTTGCTTCGTACATGAGCCGCAGCTTGCCTTCGGGCGCTTTCTTGGTGGCCGGATACAGAAAAACGCCGCCTTTGAGCAGGATCCGGTGCACGTCGGCCACCATGGCGCCGGCGTAGCGGCTGGAGTAGCCGTTGCTCTGAGCCCAGTCCAGGTAGCGCTGAAAGCCGTCGGGGAAGGTCTTGCGATTGCCTTCGTTGACGGAGTAGGTCTTGTTGCCGTCGGGGATGGTGAGATGTCGTTCGACGCGCATGAAGGCGCCGATGCCGGGATCGAGCACGAACATGTCGACGCCCTTGCCGATGGTGAGTACGAACACCGTGGACGAGCCGTAGAGTACGTAGCCGGCCGCCACCTGTTTGAAGCCTGGCTGCAGCAGCGAGTCCTGCGCCCGCGCCGCCCGCCCATTGTGGGCGAGGATGCTGAAAATGGTCCCGACCCCGCCGCAGACATCGAGGTTCGAGGAGCCGTCGAGCGGATCGAACAGGACGCAGTAGCGCGGAATCCCTTCGCCATCCTCGCGCAGGATCACCGGTTCTTCGTTCTCTTCCGATGCGACGATGGCGACGCCTTCCCTCCCCCCCAGCGTGCCCAGCAAGACCTCGTTGGCGAGCACGTCGAGCTTTTGCTGCATCTCGCCTTGCACGTTCTCCGTCCCGACGCTGCCGAGTACGTTCTCGAGGCGCGCGCGGCGCACCTTGTCCGCGATGATTTTGGCCGAAATCGACAGCGCCGAGAGGATCCAGGAGAAGGTCCCGGAGGCCTGCGGATAGCGCGCCTGTTGCTCCAGGATATGCCCCTGCAGGGTCATGATGAGCACTTCGTCGCGGGCGGTCTTGAGGCCGAGTTTTGCGGTGGTATTCATCCGCCAAGAATGCCACGAACCGGTACCGGATTTGCAAACGGTTTCGTCAACTCGGCGCTACACTGGGCCATGCGGGCGCACCGTCTGAATGAGTCGCGATCCCGGCGGGCGCCGTGGCTGCCGGCGAAATCGAGCGTGCCGCAAGCTGAATCGGGTGCCATAGTGGAATACCTGGTAGAGCGATATGGTGGGGGCTGGCTGGAATCTGAACCCTCCCCCGGTCGCGGTTCGCGGTTCGCGGGCGGGGGATTCACGCCCACGCCGCCCCAGCGGGCCCTCAAACGGGGCGACCGGTATAGTTTTCGTCGAGCGGAGGCATTAGCTATAGGGTTCTGAGCTGGCAACTGCGTCGAGCAGTGGATATCAAAAAAAAGGGGAAGGAAACATGTCTAGGTCATTCAAGACGAGAGCGGCTGTGATGGGGTTGTTGGTGTTGGGCGTGGTGGCATGCGGTCAGGCGCCGCACTCGACCGCACCGGTCAAAAAACCACCCTCTCAAGCCAGCCAACAGTGGTCCAACATCGCCAACGGCTTCATCGAGGATTACCTGCGGGCGCAGCCGTTCTTCGCCGCGCAATCCGGCCGCCACGAATTCGACGGTCAGCTGCCGGACTTCAGTTCACACGGCATCAAACGCGAGATTTCGCGCCTTCACGATGCGCGGGAGCAGATCGCCGCGGTCGATCCGGCTCCCTTGGAGGCGAACGAGCGCTTCGATCGCGAGTACTTGCTGAGCGTCATCGACAAGGATCTGTTCTGGCTGGAAAAGGCCAAGTACCCTTCCAGCAATCCCTATTGGTACCTCACCAACGTCGATCCGGACATGTACGTGAGCCGCAATTACGCGCCGCTCGACGTGCGCCTGAAGGCGTACATCAAGTACGCGCGCGCCATTCCGAAGATGGCGGCCGACATTCAGGCGAATCTGCAAGGTCCGCTGCCCAAGACCTTCGTCGAATTGGGAATCTCGGACTTCGGCGGTTTCGCCGATTTCTACACCAAGGATGTGCCGCCGATATTCGCAGCGGTCAGCGATCCTGACCTGCAGAAACAGCTCACCGACGCCGACACGAACGCGGCGATCGCGATGACCAACCTCAAGAATTATCTGCTCGGTCAGCGCAAAACCGCGACGGACAAATTTCCGCTGGGCAAGGAATTGTTCGCCCAAATGCTCAAGGACACCGAACTCGTCGATCTGCCGATCGAGCAGATCGAGGCCGCGGGGCGCGCGGACTTGGCGCGCAATACTCAGGCGTTGAAAGCCGAGTGCGATACGTATCTGCCCAAGGGTACGCTCGCCGCCTGCATCGCCAAGATGTCCGCCAACAAACCGCAAGGCGGCCCGGTCGAAGCTGCGCGCGTGCAGCTGGCCGACCTCAAGAAGTTCATTCAAGACAACAACATCGTGAGCATCCCCAGCGACGACGAAGCGCTGGTCGCGGAGGCGCCCGCCTACAACCGGACGAACAGCGCGTTCATCCAAGTGCCGGGTCCGTACGATCACGGCGTCGCAGCGACGTACAACCTCGCGCCGCCCGACCCGAAGTGGACCAAGGCCGAACAGGCGGCGTATATCCCCGGGCAGGCAACGCTGCTCTTCACGTCGGTTCACGAAGTATGGCCGGGACATTTCCTGCAGTTTCTGCACTCGAACGCCAATCCCAACAAACTCGAGAGCCTGTGGGTGGGCTACGCCTATGCCGAGGGTTGGGCGCATTACTGCGAAGAGATGATGGTCGAAAAAGGCCTGGGCAAGGGCGATCCGGAAAAGCACATCGGGCAGCTGACGGATGCGCTATTGCGGGACGTGCGCCTGCTGTCCGCCATCGGCATGCACACGGAAGGCATGACCGTGGCGCAGTCCGAAAAGATGTTCAAGGAACAGGCCTTTCAGGATCCGGGCAACGCGCGGCAGCAGGCGGCTCGGGGTACGTACGATCCGGCGTATCTGAATTACACGATGGGCAAGTTGATGATCCGCAAACTGCGCGCCGATTGGATCGCCAAGAAGACCAGCGGCGGCGCAGCGCCGGCGGCTGCCGCCGCGGTGTCCACGGACGACCAGGGGCTTTGGCATGACTTCCATGACAAATTCCTGTCGTATGGCGGTCCGCCGATTCCGCTGCTGCGCAAGGAGATGATGGGCGAAGCGGGCAGCCTGCTGTAAATGGCGCGAGCCGCCCGGTGATGCAATGCACCGGGCGGTGTTGGCGTGTGGGTGATCGCGCTGCCGCTGCATGGCGCCATCATGAGCGACCGCCCGCTCGGTGCGGGCGACGTGCTTGGGATGGCTCTTTGATGCTTGGTGGAGCGTCCCGGGATCTCGGCGGGGCTCAATGCCCTCGATCCGCAGCGTGGCTCCGCGCTGCACGAACTCGTTGCGCATTGACAACGTGGTACGCATCAGACTGGTGCGTGGCTGCTCATCATGAATCAAATCTGGACCCTGCGTGAACTACTGCACGGTATCACCCGGCCAAGTTGCGATCCGATATGTTGCTTTTTTGCCAATATTGTTTCGCGCGCCAAATCTCAGTGCTAAGATCTGTCAAATACGGTTAAGTCTTGGGAAAGATTAAGACTAATCGAAACATACAATCAGGCGTCGAGGCGTGGACGCGCGGTTCCTGATCTCATTATTCGAACAGGATGGTTCGGGAGGAATCGATGAGTGAAATAATCGCAATCAATACGTCTAAACCACAGAAACATGACTTGGCGCTCGCAATACGATCGGTGCTTGCGGCGAGCGCTCTGGCAGCGGCTAGTGGTGCCTTTGTACCGGCGGCGTACGCCCAGCAGCAAGAGGTGGGCAGCGACACCTCCCTCGCCGAAGTCGTCGTGACCGGCAGCCGCATTCGGCGCGTAGATACCGAAACAGCCAGCCCGGTGTTTACCATCGACCAGGATGCCATCAGGGACTCGGGTAAAACCACGGTCGGCGATCTCATCATGCAGCTGCCCGGCGTGGCGGGTGCCGGCATGAATCCGGCGACCAATAACGGTGGCGGCTTTGGCGAGCAGTACATCGAGCTGCGCGGCTTGGATGCCAAGCGGACGGTCATCCTCGTCGATGGCCGCCGCATTGGCTTGATCGGTGCTCCGACTTCGGGTACCAGCGCTGTCGACGTGAATCAGATTCCGCTGTCGATCATCGATCACATCGAAGTGCTGCAGGAAGGCGCGGGTGCTATCTATGGGTCGGATGCGATTGCCGGCGTGGTCAACTTCATCACCCGCAAGGATGTGACCGGGCTGGAAGTATCGGCGGATTATGGCCGCACCGGGGCCGATGATGGTGCACATCGAAATTTCAGCATCACCATGGGTGAGCAGGGCGAGAAGTTCGGGTTCTTGCTGAGCGGACGCTATCAGGTACAGGACGCAGTTCTGGAAGGGCGCCGTAGCNNGTACGACTCCTCCGGGAGTGTCTACAAGGGCGGATCATCCCGCACACCGACCGGTCGAATCGGCGTTCCTACAGGCGGGTTCGCGGGCGGCGCGTTCGCGGATTGCGCCTCGGGTTCGGTCACCAAAATCTCGGGTGCCCAGGGTGATTCATTGGCGAATTATCGTTGTTTCAACTCGGGCGGACCGAACGACGACCATTACAATTACGCCCCCATCAACTTTTTGGAGACGCCGCAAGATCGCGGCAGCATGTTCGCCAAGGCGGACTATCACATTACCGACAGCGTCGAGGCGTATACGTCGGTGCTGTACAATCGCACTCGTTCGGGATTCCAAGAGGCATCGCTTCCTTTGGATGCCACGGCAGATAACATCCCCATTTCGGCGGCCAGCGTCTACAATCCGTTCGGACAGGCGTTCGGCGGCATTAGCGGGGTGGCCCCGGACGCCGAGTATCGCCTGCTGGGGTTGGGCCCGCGCTTCAGCGACAGCAGTTCCAACACGATGGAAGTGAATTTCGGCTTTAAGGGCAGCCTGTTCGACACCGGCTGGAACTGGGACCTTTACTCGCAGTACGGCCGGCTCGACCAGCTCGAATACGTCAGCGGTTATTTCTTCTCCGATAAGCTCACGGCGGCGTTGGGACCCTCGTTCATCGGCGCTGGAGGAGTCGCGACGTGCGGTACCCCTACTACACCAATCGCTGGTTGCACGCCGATCGATATTTTCGACGTCAACGATCCGCTCACCACGACCGCTGCGCAGAAGGCTGCCTTTTCGGCGATCAGCACCGGCTACAACACGGATCACACGTACACGACGAGAGACTTCGCGCTCGATTTGAACGGCAAGGTCATCACTCTACCCGCGGGCGACATGCAGGCGAGTGTGGGCGTCGACCACCGCTGGCAGGAAGGCGTCTTCGAGGCCGATCAGATCGTCCAAGGGCAACCACCCTATGGCCTCACCTGCGAAATCTCTTCGGAAACTTGCACCGGTAATTCGCGTCTGCACTACAGCAACACCGACCTGTACGGAGAACTCTTCGTGCCGCTGTTGAAGGATATGCCATTCGCGAAAGCGCTCAACGTCGACTTGGGCATCCGCTATTCCAAGTACACGCTGTTCGATGCCACCACGAAGGGACAATTCAAAGTCGAATATCGGCCGATCGGCGATCTGCTGCTGCGCGGCACCTTCTCGCAGATCTACCGTGCCCCGACGGTACAAGATTTGGCGCAGGCGCCCGCGGCGAGCAGCACGAGCTACGTCGATCCTTGCAACGGACTCACGGCGGCCATGGCCGCGGCGAATCCGAATTATCTCAAGGCCTGTCAGAATGTGCCGCTGAACGGCACCTTTCATGATCTCAACGCGCAGACCAATGGCGTGCTGCAGAGCAATCCGAATCTGAAACCGGAACAGGGCGAAGTGGCCACCTACGGATTCGTCTACGATCCGAGTTGGTTGCCCAACTTCTCGTTCACGACGGATTTCTGGCACTACACCATCACGAACGTGCTCACGCAACTCGATCCGACCTTCGCCAGCAACCAGTGTATTTCGACCGGCTCACCGATCTATTGCAATCTTGCCATTCGTTATGGTGCCGGTGCGAACGCGGGTCAGATTCAGGCTTACCTGCAGCCCACGGAAAATGTCGGGGTGCTCAAGACGGATGGTGTGGACATCGGGCTCAAATACGCTCTGCGAAACACGCCGGTGGGCGCGTTCCACTTCAGTGCGGATGCGACGCATGTGAACAGCTTCAGCAACAGCCCAGGCGGCGGGGCGGCGACCGTCCAATACGCGGGTGTGTACACCCGGCAATTCGGCAACGACGCGAAGTGGCGTGGGTTGCTGTCGGCTGCTTGGAGCTTCCAGGGCATCGAGGCGTTGGTGACTGAGCAGTGGATTGGCAAGCTGACCATCCCCAACGGAGATCCGAATGCACCGGCGCCGCTGAACACGACGCTCGACATTCCGAACATCTACTATACGAATGCGTCCTTGGGCTATAACTTTCCCACCAAGACATTCATACAGGTGGGCATGGACAACGTGTTCAATCGACAGCCGCCGATTTTCTATGCGAACAACGTGACCAATGCGAACACGGACGTTGCGACGTACGATGTGTTGGGACGCCGCTGGTACATTTCGTTCACCCAAAAATTGTAAGACCGTAGACACTTGTGTCACCCTAGACCGCGCGGACAGCACCGCGCGGTCTTTTTCGTATGGCGCCAGATAAGCAACGGCCGACTTCAATCCAGCATGCGGCAGCGGCTGCGGACCAGGAGGTGCGGCAGGCCGCCGAGTTCTACCGGCGGGGCGATAGAGCCGCCGCGGAACACCGCTGTCGCAGAGTCTTGAGCGCCGTTCCCCAGCATCGGGACGCGCGAACGTTGCTCGGGATGGTGTTGCTCGCGCAAGCCCGCTACGGTGAGGCCGAAGCGATATTCGGCGATCTGACCTCCGCGGAGCCGGAGCAATCGTTGCATTGGATGAATTTGGGGACCGCCCGCCGCGGCGCAGGCCATCTCGATGCCGCGTTGGCCGCGTATTCGCGCGCCGCGGCGCTTGGCGCGGCTTCCGCCGACTTCTTGTTCAACGTCGGACTGACGCACATCGACCGCCTGGACTTCGAATCGGCACGTGCAGTGCTGGAACGTGCGGCCGGTCTCGCGCCCACGGACGCCGAGATACGCTATTCGTACGCCCAATCCTGCTATGAAGCCCGCCGCACCGACGAGGCGTTGAGTGCGCTCGACGGATGGGACGCGCTCACGGGTCTGACGACCGATGTGGTGGCGAACATCGGCTCTCTTTTCATGAATCTCGGCGACGCGGTGCAGGCCGAGGCGGCATTCCAGCGGGTGTTGTCCGACCCTGCCGCGCATCCGGAAAGCATCTTGAGCGTGATTGGCGCGCTCGAGCGGACCAATCGATTGGGCGAGGCGCGGCTGCGCCTCGATCGATTGACGGCTGCAGCCGGCGCGCCTGCGTTGGGCATGGATCTGCTGCTCATCGAGGCGCAACTTGCCGAGCGCGAGATGCGCTATGACAGCGCCGGCGAACTGCGCAAGCAAGTCTTGCGCGACATCAAAGAGCCGCATCTGCGCCACTTTCAATTGTTCCGGCTGGCCAAGTGCCTCGATGCCGCGAACCGGCCCGAGGAAGCGTTCGAGGCGCTTCGCGAAGCGCATCAATCCCAGGTCGCGTATTTCGCGCGCTCTCTTCCCGCCCTGTCCTTGCGCGATGTGCCTGCCATGACGATTACGCAATATGGCTGCGATGTCACCGACGTCGCATCCTGGGACCATTCCGACGCTCCCACGCTGGCCGAAAGCCCCATCTTTATCGTGGCTTTTCCCCGTTCGGGCACCACGCTTTTGGAGTTGACGCTCGACGCCCACCCGCTGCTCAAATCGATGGATGAGCAGCCGTTCCTGCAGCGTGCGGCGCAGGAGCTGGAGACTCCCACCGTGCGCTACCCCGAACAGTTGGGCCGACTGAGCTCGGCCGAGCTCGACGCGGTGCGCGCGGCCTACTGGGAACGCGTTGGCCGCAAAGTGCGCCTCGGGCCTGGTCAGCGGCTGGTGGACAAGAATCCGCTCAATATTTTGCGGCTTCCGGCCATCCGCCGCCTCTTTCCTCATGCGCGCGTGTTGCTCGCGGTCAGGCACCCGTGCGATGTAATCCTCAGCTGCTACATGCAGCATTTCCGTTCGCCGGATTTCGCGCTGCTGTGTGCCGATATGGACACGGTGGGCATGGGGTACCGACGGACGATGGATTATTGGTACGAGCAGCTCGCGCTGCTCCAGCCGGCAGCTCATGAGCTCCGCTACGAGCGCTTCGTCGCCGATTTCGATGTCCAAATTCGCGAAGTCTGCGATTTTCTCGAAGTCCCCTTCCATGAGCGCGTTCTTGCCCCTGCGGCCCATGCGCAGGCCAAGGGATTCATCAGCACGCCCAGCTATTCTCAAGTCGTTCAGCCGGTGAATCAGAGAGCCATCGGCAAATGGCGCGCCTATGAAAGGCACTTCGCGGGAATCCTGCCGTTGCTGCGCCCCTATCTCGACCGCTGGGACTATGAGGCCTGAGCGACCGTCGGGGAGCTCGCGAACAGCAGGTAGGTGGACAGGATGTATTTTTCCCCGGAAAGGGGCGGCATGCCTTCATGCTGATACATCCAATAAGGCGGAAAGATCAGCAGGCGCCCTGTACGCGCCGCGACCGAATAGTCCAGCTGCGGAAAGACGGTCTCGCCGCCCTCATCGACGTCGTTCAGATACCAGAGAATCACGAGATAACGATTCGCGAAGTTATACAGCGCATCGAAATGCACCTGGAAACGTTCGTTCGTCCCGGGCCGGTACCGCTTCATCACGAGGTTGTCGATCAAGCCGGAATGCGGCAGTGGAATGCCAAGTCCGATATCGCGGTTGTAGCGCTCGAGGGCCGCGTCTATGCGCGACCTGACCATCGTCATGAATGCCGGATCGGAGAGCCTGGTGACGTTGAGCTCGGTCCATGACGATAGGTCAAGTCCCTCACGCACGCCGCGACCGTTGGGTTTCTGATATTGCGCCAGCGCGTGAAACGACTGGATCATCCGTTGACAGAAGGGGCCGTCCAGCGCGCCATCGTAGACGCGGATGTAATGACGCAGGTCGGTCGGGTTCATGGCTGTATTATACTCGCGGTTGCGGGCTCGAACTTTCGGCAATTTCGTTGAACGAGGCGGCGGTGAACGACGGAATGAGCGACCCATCCGATGCGCGAAGATTGCTGAAAAGCGGCGACCTCGCGGCCGCCGAACTCGCTTACGAGAGAGTGCTCGCCGAGACGCCCGACCATACCGAGGCGCTCAACGTGGTAGCTCTGGGCTCGCTGCGGACGGGGCGGACGGCGCGCGCGCTGGATTTGCTGGAGCGGGCGGCAGTCGCGGCGCCTACGGATGCTCCGACTCAGCACCATCTCGGGCGGGTCTATCAGGCCGTGGGCGATCTTCGACGGGCGGCAGCCGCGCACGCGAAGGCGGTGCACCTGGAGCCGGGGTTTTTCCTCGCGCGCCTTTCTTGGGCGGAAGTGCTGGAGCAATTGGGAAAGGCCGAGGATGCGGTCATTCAATACAAACGCTCCCTGGATGAGGCACAGCGCGCCGGTCGTTGGCTCGGCCCAGAAACGACCCCGGAGCCGCTGCGTCCCCTGGTGTTGCATGCCGTATCGGCGGTGCGGCAGGGACGGCGCGCCACCTTCGAGAAACTGATCGGGCCGCTGCGGGAGCGATATGGCGGCAGCTCCATGACACGCGTGGAGCGCTGCTTGCGGGTGTACCTCAACGACGAGGCCCCCGTGTATCCGGATCCGCGCCAGCGGCCCACATTCCTATTCTTTCCGGATCTGCCGACTTCCGCCTATATCCACTCCGCGCGGTTCGATTGGATCGAGGCGCTGGAAGCCGCCACCGATAGCGTTCGGGCAGAGATGGAAGGCATCATGTCTTCGGCCTCCGCACGGGAGCGGGTGTTCGGCAGCGACGCTCTCGAGGCAGAGCATCTCCGTGGAATAGGGGCAGTGCCCAGTTGGAATGCCTACTACTTCTTCCGCCACGGGATTCGCCGCGATGACAATTGGCGAAGCTGTCCGCTCACTGCGCGAACGCTGGAAGCATTGCCGCTGTCGGCGATTCGTGAACACGGGCCGGAGGTCCTGTTTTCAGTATTCACACCCGGAACGCACCTCATGCCTCACCGCGGTGTCACCAATACGCGGGTCGTCGGCCATTTGCCCCTGGTCATACCGGAGGATTGCGCTCTGAAGGTGGGCGGAGAGATTCACGAATGGCATGAGGGCCGCGTTGTCGTCTTCGACGATACCTATGAACACGAAGCTTGGAATCGAAGCCGGAGCACTCGTGTGGTGTTAATTTTCGATGTGTGGAATCCGTATCTATCGGACGCGGAACGAGCGGCGATCACCGACGTGGTCGGCGCGATCGGCGATTTCCGTAATTTGGTCGAACAAGCATGAGACACAAGGACGAGTCTATGATGCGACTTGGCGCTTCTCTATCGATGGTGTTGCTGGTTGGCTGCGCGGGATCGCCCCCTTCCCGCCGGCGACGCTACGATCGGCCACCTCTAGAAGATTTCAATGCTCACAGTCCAGGACCCGCACATCATTGACCCGGCACGCACGCTCAGCGCAGAAATCACCGCCGCTTACGAACTCGTGGAACGAGGCGCTTTGGCGGAGGCGGAGTCTGCCTGTCGGCGGGCGCTCGCGCTGAGCGGCGGGAGGCATCCGGGTGCATGGACGGCGCTAGGCGTGGTTTTGCGAGAGCAGAAACGACCGGCGGAATCCGAGCAAGCCTATCGCCGCGCATTGAAGGAGGCGCCGCGTCACGTGCCTGCGCATCATAACTTGGGAGCGCTCCTGTCTCATCTGGAGCGTGCCGAGGAGGCTTTGGTGTCGCTCGATCGGGCGGCAGCGCTCGGCCTGAAGGCACCGGAGCTATACATCAATCGTGGGCGGACGCTGGCGCAACTCTATCGGTTCGACGAGGCGGAACGTGAATACGTCCGAGCAGTGGGTTTGGCGCCGCGCAATTCCATGGCACAGGCCGACCTGGCTCGGCTGCGTCACATTCGAGGGGATCCCGCGTTCGCGCGGGATATGGCGGCGGCGGCCGCTGCACATCCCGCAGACATCGCATTGCATCTGGCATACGCCGAACTCTTACAGCGTGCCGGCGACCTCGCCGCGGCCGAGCGTGCTCTCAGAATCCTGCTGGCGAAATCAGGCGCCATACCCGAGGTACGGTCGGTCCTGGCGTCGGTGCTGCAGGAGATGGGACGCTTGAAGGAGGCCGAAACGGAAGCTCTCGAGGCAGCCATCGGGCGTCCGAATCATTCGAACGTCATCGCGACCCTCGTCTCGATCGAACTCGCACGGGGTCAGCCTGATGCTGCGCTACCTTTCATCCGCGCGCAGCGGCAGCGTCAGCCCCTCGAACAACTTTGGATCGCCTATGAGGCGATCGCTGCCCGATTGCTGCAGGATCCGCTATACCGCAAGTTGTACGACTACGAGCGCTTCGTGCGCGTCTACGAATTGGAAGCGCCTGCGACGTGGCGCTCGATGGGCGAGTTCAACGCGGCGCTGATCGAAGCGCTGCGCGTGCGACATCGCTTCGCGGGACACCCGCTTGACCAAAGCTTACGCAATGGCAGTCAGAGCGCACGGAGCCTGCTGACGGACGCCGACGCAGCGGTCAAGGCGCTGCTCGACGCCTTCGTCACACCGCTGGAGGATTATCGCGCGGCGTTGGGGACCGAAGCCGACCACCCGCTGAGCGCGCGTAACCGCGGTGGGATCTCCCTGCAGGGGTGCTGGTCGGTGGAGTTGCGCCGCGATGGTTTTCACATGAACCATATCCATCCCGAAGGCTGGCTCAGTTCGGCTTACTACGTGTCGGTGCCCGTGGAGGTCGACGATACCGAGGCAAAGTCCGGTTGGATCAAATTTGGCGAACCGCGCGTGCCCATGCCGGGTGTCCAAGCGGAGCACTTCGTTCAGCCTCGAGCAGGCCGGCTGGTCTTGTTTCCGTCGTATATGTGGCACGGGACGAATGCCATCCACGGCGAAGAACCGCGGCTGACGGTTGCCTTCGATGCGACGCCCCGGCCATGAGCCCCGCCGTAGCGGGTCAGGCGCCGTGCGCGTTTGCAGGCTCAGAGCAACCGTTTGACGTGCGTGGCCCGGTTCCCCGGGGTCATGAGCCAGAAGGAGCTGAACGCGCCGCGCGAAATCGTCACGCGGTCGCCCACCTTGAGCATCAGGTCTTCGGTTCCTAGCTGTTGCCACTTTTGTCCATTGTCGAGGTCCAGCACGGCGCCGCTGCGCTGAGTTTCGCGCAGCGAAGTGACGTGAGCGGTGATGGATTTGAGCTCGGTACGAACGACGCCGGACGGCGGCTTGGCCGTCTCGGCGGGCGTGGCTCCGAACATGTCTGCGGCTGCGGCAGATGTCGACGCCGCAGAAGGCGGCCCCGCAGCGGAGATCGCCTCAGCGCGGCCTGGGGCCCCTGCCGAGGCCGGCCCCGGTGGATGAGCCGAGCCGGTGTGCATTTGATTGGTCAACCGGTCGTAGCAGCTGAGGCGCTCGAGATTGTCCGCGAGTTTTGCACACGCCAGCAGTCCGGCGCTCAAGGCGTCCTCGCCGCGACTAGGTCCGACCGATACCGCCAGGAGAGCCGACAGCAGCGCTAGGCGGGTTCCATGAATCTTACGCAAGCTGCCTCCGCGAGAATGTGCCTGGCCGGCTGTCAAGTTTAATTCATCTGCTCATCGAACAGGGTGAGCGAGTGTGCCGCAAAAAAAAGCCCCCGTGAGGGGGCTTTCAAATCAACTCGTCGATCGGATCAGTTTGGCTGGTTCACGTCGGGGCCTTACGGGCCACCGACGATACGCAGCGATACCCGTCGATTTTCGAGCCGGCCGTCCGCCGTGTTGTTGTCGGCAATCGGCTTGTCCTTGCCATACCCCTTCGCGGTCATGGGGTTCGTCACGCCATGCTCTTTCAGGTAGTTCATGACCGATTCGGCGCGGCGCTGCGACAAGTCGAGGTTGTGCTTGGCGCTGCCCCGATTGTCGGTATGCCCGCGGACTTCGATGACCATTTGCGGGTACTTCTTCAAGGTGTCCACCGCGTAGCCCAACACGAAGTTCGATTCCGGCACGAGGTCTGCAGAATCCGTGGCGAAATTCACGCCTTGCAGCTTGATTTCGTCCTTGATGGTGCAGCCCACCGAGTCGACCTTGTCGCCGGGCGGCGTGTTCGGGCATTTGTCGATCGAGTCGATGACGCCGTCATGGTCGCTATCCGGCGGCGGAGGCGGGGGAGGCGGCGGCGGCGGTGGCGGCGGTGGCGGTGGCGGTGGCGGAGCTGCTTCAGCCATCTTGGGCGGCGGTGGCACCGGGGCGCCGAATTCGAACTGCACACCGACGTCGAACAGCACGTCGCCCGGGTTATTCGGGTTGTAGGCGACGTTCTGGATGAACTCGCGGCGGTACTTCGCTTCCGTTCGCAACTGCACGCGGAACGAACCTGTCTGCGGACCGAGTCCCGTCAATGCGCCGACGCCAGCTTCGGCGGTCCAGGCTTTGTAGGTCGGATTGTTGGCTCCGACGGTATCGTCCATTTGACCGCCGCCGACGATCACGTACGGATCGACAATGGCGCCAGGGAGCACTTTGTACATCGCATCGAGCGTGTACGCGGTGAGCTTCTGGCTCGCCATTTTGTGAATCTGGTAACTTCCCGTACTGAGGTTGAACTCGCCCGCGAAATGCGGCGCGATGTTGTAGCCCAGGGCGACATCAAATCCAAAACCGTTTTCGGCGGCTCGATGATCGTCCATCAAACTGTAATCGGCCATGGGACTTATGTAAAAAGCCCCGGTATCGTCGTCGGCCAGTACGGTGCCGCTCGCGGCCCCCGCGATGACGGCCAACCCGCATAACATCACTCTCTTCATGCTTGTCTCCGTATTAATTGCGCAAACCCAACAGCGGATGCTTTTGAGCGCTTGCACAAAAACTCACAAAAAACACTCAATCCAATGACCCGTATGGGAGATTCAACAATTGTTGTTGCTATTAGACCACAACGAGATTGAGTGTCTGTAGGTCAAGGCCCTCTAGGGTCGTAGGAGTTCACTCAACGTCGGGATCGGGTCGGAAAACCGCTAGCCGGGGCCTTGAATCGCTAATTTCTGTACTCCTGGGACACTCATTAGCTGGACGAGTCGCGCGTTTGGCCCGACTATGCCGAGCCTCATGCAAAACGTAGCGTTCATTGTTGTATTTTGCGCGTTGACCGTCCTTGTTCCGGCGCGGGCGGCGGTGCCGGTGTATGACGTCGAGGTCGTACACACCTATCCGCACGATCCTGCCGCGTTCACCGAGGGGCTGTTCTACTTGAACGGCTTTCTCTACGAGAGCACCGGTCTCGAGCAGCATTCGTCGATTCGTAAAGTGCGCATCGATACCGGGCAGGTGGTGCAGAAGCTCGACATCCCGGCACAGTATTTCGGCGAAGGGATCGTCAACTGGAAGGGGCATCTGGTGAGCCTGACGTGGCAGTCTCACGTGGGATTCGTGTTCGACCTGGCAACCTTCAAACTGCAGCGGCAGTTCGATTATCCCGGGGAAGGGTGGGCGCTCACGCAGGATGGCAGGCAGATCATCATGAGCGACGGCACGTCGGAACTGCGGTTCTTGAATCCGGAGACCCTCAAAGAAACCAACCGCCTTCAGGTGACGCTCGACGGCAAGCCGCTGCACAACGTGAACGAGCTGGAATGGGTCAAGGGCGAGATCTATGCCAATGTGTGGCAGACCAATTGGATCGTCCGCATCGATCCGCGCAGCGGCCAAGTCGCCGGCCTCATCAATGTTGCGGGGATATTGGGTCCCGGCGACCACGTCAACGGACCCGACGCGGTGCTCAACGGAATCGCCTACGATGCCAAGCGCGATCGTCTGTTCGTCACGGGCAAGAACTGGCCGAAGCTGTTCGAGATCCGCTTGCGGCCGCGCTCCGCGACCGCCACGGTGCTGCCTCGAGCCCCGGCTCGGTAGCAGCGCCCGACGCGCATGCCCGCGCCTTGGGTAGCTCGCCCCATCCCGTCCCCGGTGCCGAAGTCCCCTGTTACTTCGCCGGTGCGCTCACGGCGGCGGCATCGGTCGTATAGCTGACCGGTCCGGCAAACTCGAATGTGCTGACCAACAGATCGCCGTCGCCGCGCACGGCGTGAGCAGGCTGCGTGCAGAAACCGCGCGCTTCGACGCGGTAGGATCCGGGGCTGGGCAGAGGCTTCTGGCTGAGTGAATCGATGGTGCAGCGTGAGTCGCCGAGCGTCCCGAATATGCGGTTCGTGCCCTGCAGGATGACTGTCAGGTTCACGCCCGTGGCATGCGCCGGCAGCCCCTCGCGGATACCGGTCAGGCCGAATACGAACAACAAGTTCGGTTTGCCGGCGGCCGCGCGCTGAAAGCTCAAACGGACGCCGGGCGGGACGCCCTTGGGTTCCCCCTGACAGCGCGTGCCGCTGTTCGGCCAATCGATGGTGGCATCGATGGCGCCGCGGACCCGCGCGCGAAAGTAGCCGTCGCCGGAGGTGAGGCAGCCGGTGGGCGGGGCAGTCGGCGTGACTGGGCCGGCGCTGGCCGCGACAGAAATGCCTGCGGCCGCCGGCGGCGTGGCCGCGCCGGGCGCTCCTGCGGCGCCCGCGATGGATGTGTTGGGCGTCGCTGCCGCCGCGCCCACGGCCAGCCCCAGCGCAGCCACGCTGGATAGCGCCGCCACACGCGATTGTGCTGCCACGCTGGATGGTGCTGCCGGACGGGATGGGCAGCGGGTGCGCAAAAACCTGCCTCCTGGGATAACCGGTATCATTTGGCTATGTTGCCATGCGAGCATTGCGAATGCTGATGCGCCTCCTGTTGCTGTTGGGATTGTGGTCGTCGCTGGCGGCCTGTTCGCTGGTGGCGCCGAAATTCGAGAAGCCGATTTTGTCGGTGGTGAGCATCGAGATGGTCAGCGGCAATCTGCTGCAGCAGAATTTTCTGGTCAAATTCAACATCCAGAATCCCAACGATCGTGCACTGCCGGTCACGAGCTTGCATGCCGAGTTGAACGTGGCGGGGGAGCGGATCGCGAGCGGCGTCAACACCCGGGCTTTCGTGGTTCCGGCGCAAGGCGCGACGCAGTTCGACATGACGATCACGGCCAACATGGCTTTGGTGCTGTTGAAACTGGCCAGCCACTCGGACAAGCATGCGGATTCCGTGGAGTATGAGTTGACCGGCGCGGCCAGCATCGACCTGCCGTTCCTGCGCGATCTGCCGTTCCGCCAGAACGGCTCGCTGCCCCCGCTGCTGCAACCAACCCATTGAATTAGAACGATTTTAAGCTGACCGCGTGGGCGGTTTTGCCGTCCATCTGGTAGACTTGAGACATGGCCGCTTCGCCCTACGAACAACTGGAACAAGAGTTTCGCCGCCTGCATGCGTTTCGCGGGGCATTGTCGCTGTTGCGCTGGGATGCGGCGGTGATGATGCCGCGCGGCAGCGCCGATGTGCGCGGCGAGCAGCTCGCGGCGCTCGAGACCGAGCACCACGCCCTGCTGACGACGCCGAAAGTGGCTCGTCTGCTCGAGCGTGCCGAGGCTGCCTCGTCGCAGCTGGAGGATTGGCCGCTCGCCAATCTGCGTGAAATGCGGCGCCAGCGCGATCACGCCATCGCGACGCCGCCGTCGCTGATCGCGCGCCTGGCGAAGGCCACGGCAAGAGCTGAAGTTTTCTGGGTCGAAGCACGCAAGGCGAACGACTTCAAGATATTTGCCCCGCACCTCGAGGAGGTGGTGCACCTGGTACGCGACAAGGCGGCGCTTCTGGGGCAGGCCCGCGGACTGGCGCCGTACGACGCCTTGGTGGACGGGTTCACTCCCGGCATTTCGACGGCCGACATCGATACGATTTTCAAGGCGCTGTCGCGCAAGCTTCCCGGACTCATCAATCAGGCCATCGAAGTGCAGGCCAGCCGGGCCCCCCTGCCGCTGGTGGGCAAGTTCAGCGTGTCGCGGCAGCGTTCGCTGGCCGTGGACGTTCTCAAAGCGCTCGGCTTCCCCTTCGATCGCGGACGCCTCGATGAGAGCGAGCACCCCTTTACCGAGGGCGTTCCCGGCGACATCCGGGTGACCACGCGCTTCGATGCGAACGATCCGTTTTCGGGGTTGCTGGGCGCGGTCCACGAAACCGGACATGCCATGTACGATTTGGGCCTTCCGCTCAAATGGCGCGACCAGCCGGTGGGCCGCGACCGCGGACTCGCGCTGGAAGAGAGCCAGTCGTTATTGTTCGAGATGAATCTGTGCCGCAGCCGTTCCTTCGTGAGCTACTTGAAGCCGCTGTTGGAGAAATACCTGCAGGTGAACGGTCCGGAATGGAGCGAAGACAACCTATACCGGCATTTGACCCGCGTGAAGCGCAGTTTGATTCGCATGGACGCGGACGAATTGACGTATCCGGTGCACATCATGCTGCGTTACGAACTCGAGAAGAAGATTCTCGAGGGCGCGCTGAGCGTGACCGACATTCCGGAAGCCTGGAACGCCAATCTCGAACAGCGCCTGAGCATCCGCCCGACCAATGACGTTGAGGGGTGCTTGCAGGACATCCACTGGGCGGTGGGACATTTTGGGTATTTCCCGTCCTACGCGTTGGGCGCGGTGATTGCCGGGCAGTTGAACGAGGCGCTGCGCGCCGAGCGACCCTCGCTGGACAGCGAGATTGCCGCGGGACAATTCGGCGGCGTGATGGATTGGCTGCGCGACAACGTGCACGGCGTGGGCGCACGACTACCGGTGCAGGAACTCATGAAGCAGGCCACCGGCAAGCCGCTCACCGCGGCTGCTTATCTGCGCTACCTGGAAGCCAAGTACCTGGAAGCACCGTAGCCATGCCGAACACGGCCGTCCGGCATTCGAATAATTTCAAGAAGCTGCAGGCGCAACTGCGCGGCTCGGTGGGCAAGGCCATCGGCGATTACGCAATGATCGCCGATGGCGACCGCGTGATGGTCTGTCTGTCGGGAGGCAAGGACTCGTACACCCTGCTCGATGTGCTGGTGAGCTTGCAACGCAGCGCGCCGATCCGCTTCGATCTGATCGCCGTCAATCTGGATCAGAAACAACCGGGGTTTCCCGCGCACGTTCTGCCGGAGTATCTGACCGGTCTCGGTGTGCCATTTCATATAATCGAGCAGAACACCTATTCGGTGGTCAAGCGCGTCATTCCCGATGGCAAGACCATGTGCGGGTTGTGTTCGCGCCTCAGGCGCGGCGCGCTCTATCGGTACGCCGCGGAGAACGGCATCACCAAGATCGCGTTGGGCCACCATCGCGATGACATCGTCGAGACGTTGTTCTTGAACATGTTTTTCGGCGGACGGCTGAAGGCGATGCCGCCCAAGCTGCTGAGCGAGGACCGCCGGCATATCGTGATTCGGCCCCTGGCCTACGTGGCCGAGAGGACGATCGCACGGTACGCGACGGCGCGGGAATTCCCCATCATCCCCTGCACGCTGTGTGGGTCGCAGACCAATATGCAGCGGCTGGTGGTCAAGAACATGCTGCGCGACTGGGAGGAAAAATTTCCCGGTCGAATCGAGTCGATTTTCTCGGGCATCTGCAATGCGTCCGCATCGCAATTGGCCGATCCGACGCTGTTCGATTTCGCGGGGCTGGAGACGCTGCGTAAAGAGGCGCTCCGTGGCGAGATGCCCTCGGGAGACACGTTCCTTGGGGGGATGCCATTGGGGGAGTTGCTGCGTGAGGAGACGCCCCTGGGGGTGGTGGCGCTCCGTACGGAGCCGCACCCGGTCAATTCCAGGTTCGCCGCCCCGGCATCAACCGCTGCAACAGCCATCCCTGAAGCCCTTGCCCCGAACTTGCTTTGATATAGGCGTGGCGCACCAGCCGCGAGCGCAGGCGCCCGCTGTGTTCGTAGGCGGTTTGATGGCTCACTTCGCGCGGGCCCCAGCGAGTCTTGGAGACGTCGTTTCCCGGCGATAAGTTGATCGTCGTGATGCCTTGCGCGATCGCATACTTGATGGTCTCGGCAACGGTCGTGGTCATGACGCTATAGCGCGACCAGTGCGGATCGAAGCCGGAATAGTACAAATACAAGCTCTCGCCGACCACGAACCCGATACGCGAGGCCACGACCTGGCCGGCGATCTCGAGCTGGAACACGCGCAACTTGCCGCGCTCCGCGAACTGCGCGCAGACATCGTAGACGAAATTGCGCACGACGGGACTTGCGAAGCGATTCGGGTGTGCAACGGCGCCCCGCATGGCGGCGCGCTGCACATGCAACTCGAAGAATCGATCCAGCGCAGCGGGCACCGCGGCTTTTTCCGTTACGATGCGAAACTCGAACCGATGGCCGTCGCGCTTCAGCGAGTTGTAGCAGTGGCGCAGCGATTCGCGGATATTGCGCTTGAGGCCGGCTCGAAATTCCTCCCAGGTCGGCGGTAAATCCAGCAGATAACTCGCCGCCAGAGGCTGCCAGCGCAGTTCGCGCGCGCGGCCGAGCGCCGCGCCGAAAGCGCCGCCGGTGGCGATCCATTGGATCCAGTCCCAGTCGCGGGCGCCTTTGAGGCGGGCGTCGACCGCCATGGCGACGCTCTCTTCATAGCCGGGCTGCACCAACGATGTGCGAATTTCGGTGATCGCCGGATCGGCGCCCAGCAGGCCGACGGACGACACATTCAAGCCGCCCAACCGGCGGGTGGTCCGGATCAGGGGAATCATTCCGACGCAGGTACCGCCGTCCCGGATGACATAGAACATGGGCTGATCGAGAATGCCGAGGTCCTGGTCCAGGAAGTGCCGGCACCAGGTCAACTGCCATTCGTAGCAGGCGAAAGGCAGCGTATTGCCGGTGGACGCCTGTAATTGCGCGAAGTCGCGCTGTAGGCCGGCCACGCCGGCGACGCTGCGAATCACATCGACCGTCAGCTCCCGAGCGTCGCGGGCGCGTGAGAAGCCGGCTGCCGCACTATCGGAGCCGCTACCGTCCCCTTTATCGGATTTTAAATGTACCATTTCCGCTGACTCAATATGGGTTTTCACGTCCATGTCCCAAGTCCGTCCCGCTGCTGCTCGCTCACGACCGTCACGGCACCCGCAGTACGCGTGGGAAACGCTGTCCGACGATCAATTGCTTAGTCTGCGCTTTTGCGATCTGAAACTCACGATCGATGGTACCGACCTCGAACAGGCCATTGATCGTTTATACCGTGAATTGGCGACCCGTAGTATCAGGTTTAGACCCCATTGTTGGCTGGCTCAAGAATGGTTCTCGCCCGATGGGATTCCCGGCATCGCGATTCCCTTCTATCTTGCGCACCGGCGCTTGATGAGCATCGAGCGCCGGTTCATGCGGGAAGTCGAAGGCGGCAATCGTAACTGGTTGATGCGTATCCTGCGCCATGAGGCGGGGCATGCGATCGATTCCGCCTACCGCCTGAGGAGACGCCGGGTATGGCGCGAGGTGTTCGGCCCGGCATCGCTGCCGTATCCCGACACCTACCGTCCGCGTCCGGGAAGCCGTCGGTTCGTACAACATTTGGGCTCATGGTATGCACAGGCACACCCGACCGAGGATTTTGCCGAAACCTTTGCGGTCTGGCTCAAACCGAACTCGGCGTGGCGGCGGGAATATCGCGGGTGGCCTGCCTATGCCAAACTCGAATACATCGACGGCTTGGCCGCGCAGATCGGCGATGCGAAGCCGCCGGTCACCGACCGCACGCATATCGAGGACATCGCCGATGAGGCGGGCACGCTGCGCCAGCACTACGAGAAGAAGCTGGCGCGTTATCGGATGCCGCGCCGCTCCGGCGCGGATGAGTTATTGCTCAAAATATTCACTGCAACCCCGCGCCGCGCGTCGGCGCCCAAGGCCGCGAGCGTGCTGCGCGAATTGCGCAATCCGTTGCGCCAGCAGTTCGTCCGCGCCGGAGCGTTCAGTGAATATCTCGTACACCAGGTATTGCGATTGATGATCGAGCGCTGCGAATCGCAGAACCTGTACCTGCGCGGATCACGCCGCGAATTGAAGCCTCATCTGATATGGGTGATTGCGAGACTCGCGGAATCCTACGAAGAACGGCAGCTGCCGCGGGTCGCGCTGTGAAGAAACAGCGCGCGCTGGTGCTGGTGCACTCCACCCTCGTGCCGCCCGACTCGCTGGTCGGGGCCACCGAGAAGGAGATCGACGAATGGCGCACCGAATACGACGTGATCACCCATTTGAAAGCGGCGGGCCACGAAGTCATGCCGCTGGGAATGTCGGACAGCCTCTCGGAGCTGCGCCGCGCCATCATCGACTGGAAGCCCGATATCGTCTTCAATCTGCTCGAGGAGTTCGACGGCATCGGCACCTACGACCAGCATGTGGTCGCTTTCCTGGAATTGATGCGCCAGCCGTACACCGGCTGCAATCCGCGAGGAATGCTGTTGTCGCGGGACAAGGTGCTGTCGAAGCAGCTCCTGTCCTATCACCGCATTCCCACCCCGCAGTTCCTGGTGTTCCCCCGCGGCCGTAAACCGCGGATTCCGAAGAAGCTGAACTTTCCGTTGTTCGTCAAGTCCTCCACCGAGGACGCCTCGCTCGGCATCGCGCACGCATCCGTGGTGACGGACCCGAAGCAGCTGGCGGAGCGCATTGCGTTCATACACGATCAAACGCACTCCGACGCCTTGGTCGAGGAGTACATCGAAGGCCGGGAACTCTACGTGGGCGTCATCGGCAACGATCGGCTGAAAGTGCTGCCGGTGTGGGAGATGAGATTCGGGTCGCTGCCGGAGAGCCTGCCGGCCATCGCCACCCGCAAGGTCAAATGGGACCGGCGATATCAAGAAAAGTACGGCATCACCACCGCGGCGGCGGCCGGCCTGCCTGAGGGCACGACGGCCAGGCTCGAGCAGCTCACGAAGAGAATCTTTCGCGCCCTGTACCTGACGGGCTATGCGCGTATGGATTTCCGTCTGCGCGCGGACGGTGCGCTGTACGTGCTGGAGGCGAACGCCAATCCCAACATCTCCATGGCGGAGGATTTTTCACAGTCGGCGCTCACCGCCGGCATGCGCTATCGCGACGTTCTGAACCGCATCCTGCAGCTGGGCACGAACTACCCGGCCGCGTGGCGAGGCGTCGAGTCGTAGCGGCTACCGGCGCGTCCAGCGATCCATCCAGGCGATGACGCTGTCATACCATTGGATGCTGTTGGCCGGCTTCAGCACCCAGTGATTCTCATCGGGAAAGTACAGCAGTTCGCTCGGCACCCCGCGCCGCTGCAGTGCGGTGTAGACCGCCAGGCCTTGTTCGTAGGGAACGCGATAGTCGAGCTGGCCATGGATGACCAGGGTGGGCGTCTTCCATCGATTCACGAAATCGACGGGATTGTGCTTCGCGTAGGCCGCCGGATTCAGAAATTCGGGACCGCCGTTCTCCCACTCGGGAAACCATAATTCCTCGGTGGAGTAGTACATGCTGCGATTGTCGAAGATGCCGTCGTGCGTGACGATGCATTTGAAGCGATCGGGCCACTGACCCGCGATCCAATTCATCATGTAACCGCCATACGAGCCGCCCAAGGCGCACATGCGATCGCCGTCCAGCCAGGGGTATCTCTTCAGCGCGGCCGCCAGCCCAAGTTTCAGATCCTCGAGCGGCTTGCCGCCCCAGTCGCCGCTGATCGAATCGGTGAACGCCTGCCCGTAACCGGTCGATCCGTGAAAATCGATCATCACGACGCCGTAGCCTGCCCCCGCCAGACTCTGCGCGTTCCAACGATAGTGCCACAGGTTCGCCATGCTTCCTTGCGGGCCGCCATGCACCACGAACGCCACCGGATAATGTCCGTCGCGCTTGAAGTCGACGGGTTTGACCACGTAGCCGAATACGTTCTCGTCGTTCCAGCCGGGAAACTCGAATTGCTCGTAGTCGCCCAGTTTGCGTTGCGCCAGGGCCGCTTGGTTCAGATGCGTGAGTTGGCGTGCCTTGCCGCCGGCGAAGCCCACCGAGTACATGTCGGCCGGATCCCTAAGGTCGCTCGAGGTGAAGAACAGTTGCCGTGGTCCCACGGCGAAGCCTTCCACTTCGCCGTCGCCGGTGATCGCGGAGGCGTGTCCCGTACCGACATCGATCGCCCACAGCGGGTGCTGCCCCAGATGGTCTGCGGTGGCAAACAGCGTCTTGCCGTCGGGCGACCAGGCGAAGCTCGAGATCGACCGATCCCAACCTTGCGTGAGCGGGCGCTTGATGCCGGATGCGAGGTTCAACAGCACCAGATGGAATCGGTCCGCCTCGAATCCGGGACGATCCGTCGCCACATAGGCGAGTTGCGTGCCGTCCGGAGAGAATGCCGGCTGGCCGTCCCATGCGGGATTCTCGCCGGTCAAGTTCTGCGGCTTCCCGCCGCCGGCGGCGACCTCGTAAATGTCGAAGTTGGTCGACCAAGGCTCGCCCGCTGACCCTAAGCGCATGGAAAAGGCGACGTTGCGGCCGTCCGGGCTGAATGCGTAATCTTCACGCCCGCCGAAAGGCTTGCCTGGCACATCGCCGTCCATGCCGCCGCTCAAGTTGAGCGGCGTGCCGTTGGCGAGGCCGGACGCATCGAGGGCGACACTGAACAGCTGCGAGCGCCGGCCATCGCTCCAGGTATCCCAATGCCGCACGAAGAGTTTGTCGTACAGCACGCCGTGAGCCGGCGCGAGCGCAAGCGCATCCAGCCGTTGCTTGGTGCACGCGAGGTCGGTGCAATCGATGAACACCTCCATGCTCACCAGCAGCCGATCGGCGGACGGGGACACGCGAAAGCTGCCGACGTCGAGCGGCAGATTGGTGATCTGCTGCGCATCGGAGGGCTCGGCGTCATCGCGCGCGACGTCGCCATGCCGGGCGTCGTTCCGGCGGGAATCGCCGGAGCGAACGTCGAGCCAGCGGGCGTCGCCGCGCCATACTTGGCTGGAGCCGCTGCGGTTCGACAGGAAATACACATACCGGCCGTCCGCGCTCCATTCGGCCGAACTGGCATTGGCCGCGAGATCGGTGAGCCGCGCGGCCGCCGCGTTGCGCTTCTGGGTGTCGAGCAACCAGATCCCGGTGCGGCCCTTGTTCGCATCCATGTCGGTGCCGCGAAGCGTGTACGCCACCCGCTTGCCGTCGGGGGAGACCGCGAGGTCGGACAGGCGCTCCAACCGAACCAGGTCTCGAATGCCGAAGGGCTGGCTCGCATCGGCGGGCGCGGCAGCGGCGGCGGCAAACATCGATCCCAGGGTGCAGGCCGCAACCGCCATCCAAGCCGACAACCGATCGACGCGCATACCTTTGGTCTCCCTTAAATCCCATCGCCCGGCATTGTAGCCGAGCAAGGTAGAATCTTCCGACATGATCACGCCGCGAGTCATCAGCCTGGATCTGGACGACACCCTATGGCCCGTGGGGCCGGTCATCGCCGCCGCGGAAAGTGCGTTGCTGAGCTGGCTTCGTGCGCGTCATCCGCGCGTGAGCCTAGGTCACGATGTCGACAGCATGCGGGCGATGCGCGCTCGCGTTGCCGCGCAGTTCCCGGAACAGAGCCACGACATGACGTTTCTGCGCCGACGCGCGCTCGACGAGCAGTTCGCGGCGGCCGGTTATGCGGATGCGGATGGGCCGATCGATGCGGCAGTTGGGCCGGTCGATGCGGCAATGGAAATATTTTTCGCCGCGCGCAACCGCGTGCAGTTCTACGACGACGTGCGGCCCGCGCTGCATCGGCTGCGCGGCAAGTATCGACTGTTTGCCGTGAGCAACGGCAACGCCGATCTGCGGCGCTGTGGCATCGATGATCTGTTCGACGGCCATGTCACGGCCGCGGCGGCCGGTGCGGCCAAACCGGACGCCAGAATCTTCGCGCATCTGCTGCGTGTCGCGGGGGTGGAACCGATCGAGGTGCTGCACGTGGGCGACGATCCTCTTGCGGACGTGGTCGGCGCGACCCAGGCCGGCATGCAGGCGGCGTGGCTCAATCGAGAGGCGCGCCTGTGGCCGCCGCAGTTCGCACCGCCTCTACGCACCATCTCGACGCTCGCGGAAATTCTTTAGCACCATTGAGATGCGCCGCCGCCCGCTCAAGTCGATTGGCAGCCTACGGGGTCGACTGCTGATTGAAAAAACCTGGAATTATCAGTGCCTTTCCCACTTCACTTCATTGCCGCAATGTCGATAGGATGGTATCGGTCACAAAAAGGACGCCATCATGCAAGCGATGTCTGCAGGATCCTTGGTCGCGGTCAGTTCGCTGCGCGAGTTCTTTCGTGACGCATTTCACGCCGCGAGCGAACGTCAACGACTGGGCATCGACGAGCAGGCCGAACAGTACGTCGTCAATCTGCTGACCATGTTCTCGCGCGCCGACGCGCTCTACGAACGCACCGCGGAAGGTCTGCGCATCAAGCCGCTCGCGCACATGCTGGCGGATGCGCTCGAAGCGCCGACCGCGCTCGCCCGGCAGCGCAGTCTGCAGCGCCTCGGCGACGTGTCGCTGTTCATCGCCGGATTCTTCGCGCGCAGCTTCGCCCGCAAGCTGATCGACATCGACTACCACATCGCCATGGGCGGCAATGCCTACAGTTCGCTCGCGGATACCATGCAGCGTTCGCTGTCGGGCCGCTGCGTGGCGTCCATCTACGCGCAATTGGCGCAAAAATTTCAGCGGCTGGTCGATGCGCTCAACGAAGTCAGCGAGATGTCGTATCGGCACACCGACGCGGATATCTTGAGGCTCTACGAGGTGTGGATGAAGACCGGCAGTCCCCGGGCGTACGGTCTGTTGAACAAGCTCGGAGTGCAGGCGGTCAAGCAGGGCGGCTGCCGGCGCGAGCACTAGGAGCCTTGCCTTGAGCACGGTGCTGCGCGGGATGCAATCGCTGTTGGGCAAACTCTACGACGTCAACGTCGAGTACGATGTCTACGATTTTCTGGTGACCGACCGGCGCGCGTTGGGCGGCATCACCCGCAGCAACGAGACGCGGATACTGGACGAGGAATTGCTGGTTGCCGAGACCGCGGATGGTGCCGGCGTGTCGCTGTATCTCGATCCGAGTTTGCTGAAGCGCCTGGAAAAGGCCGATCCGCTGGGCTCGCTGACCGAGACGAACCTGGCCGACTATTGCACGGCTCTCGAGGGGGTCAGCCATTTCGTCTACGCCGCGTGGCGGCTGGATGGGGATGCGCCGGTGTCGCTGCTGGAATTGGAGACGCAGGCGGAGGTCGATAAGTACGCGGCGACGGTTTTCCTGGTCGCCCACCAGCAAGGCGGCGTTTTTCCCGCCCAGGTGCATGGCCGGCTGTTCGACCGGGTGAGGTTCGATTCGCGTCTGGAGCCGGAGCAATACGCGCGTTACCGCACGGCGCACCGCTGCGCGGCCCAGTATTGCCGGCGATTGGAGCGCCGCTTCGTGCAGCGCGGCGCGGCGCGCACCGAGGCGCTGCTGCGGGAATTGCGCAAGTTCTATCGGCTGGGGTCGGCGGCAAAGCTGCGCCATGCGCTCGCTTGAGGGCGAGCCGCGAACCGGTCGCCATCACAGCGCCGAATATCAGTCCTCGCCCACCTCATTGCCGTCGACTTGCTTCTTGAGCTTGAGCCATTCGCCCAGCTTCCGGAGGTCCTTCTTGCGAGGAGCCGCCTCCTTCTTGGCGAGAAGTCCGCTGTCGTAGGGACTGTATCCCTTGACCGCGCCGTGCGGATTCTTCTTGACGATGTCGAGCGGCGACGGTGCGTCCTCGGCCAGGGACAGCATCGGGTTGTCCAGCTTCTTCAGCCGCTGCGTCGTGCCTTCGGTGCCGAACGTGCCCGTCGCCATGGCCCATTCCCAGATGGCGTTGCCGCGATCGTCGTGTTTGACCCGGCCGGACACGTTGGTGGTCACCGACTCCTCGCGTTTCGACGCAGGCGCGCCGCCGCCGTTCTGCGCGTCAACCGCCGGTTTCGAGTTATCTTTGCTCACCCTTACCTTTTTAGGGCATGGCCGGTGCAAGTCAACCCGGAACCTCCCAAAGTCAGCGAGGCGTCACAATTGCAGGAGATATTGGGCACGCATCAGCGCCATGGCTGTTTTCCCGTCGTTCCATTCGCCGCGCTGAACCCGTGCGACGGCCTCGTCGAAGGGCAGCCATTGCAGTTCCAATTCCTCGTCCACATCGGGTGCGGGCGCGCCGATCTCAAGCCCCTGGGCAAGATAGAGATGGATCACTTCGGTGAAGATGCCGGGCGCGGGAAGGAATAGGCCCAGGGGCGTCCAAGTTCGCGCCGTTACCCCCGTTTCCTCCGCCAGTTCGCGCACCGCGCAGGCTGCCGGCGCTTCGCCCGGGTCGAGTTTGCCGGCAGGAACCTCCCATAGAAAGTCGGCGACACCGTGACGGTACTGGCGCACGACGCAGACCCGATTCGCCTCATCCACCGCTACCACGGCCGCGGCACCGGGGTGGCGCACGAAATCCAATTCGTGCTCACGGCCGTTGGCATAGCGCAGAATTTCGGTGGATACCGCGATGACGCGGCCTCGATGGATGGGATGACTCGCGATCGGGGTCGGTTTGAGCATGGTCGGCCTTGATGGTGAAAAAGCGATTTGATGATAATTGCGGGCGGAACCGCAAGCGGCCCGGCGACGCGGCCCGCGCTGCGGCCCGCATCCGCCCGGCGACAACACACCGTGTGATGCGGCTCCTTGCCCGGGCGGGCATCCCTGGGCGATTCTCGCGGGTGCGACGCGGTTTTGTGGCAGGATGCCGCGATCTGGATATGCATACAGCAGCTTGTTATAGTTTTTCATGATCAAAGCGAAGACGACCACCGCATTCGACGCCCTGAATCCGGCGCAACGCCGGGCGGCGACGTTTGGCGTCGCGCTCGACGGCAAGGGCGTCAATGCGGGGCCGATGCTCATATTGGCGGGCGCGGGAACGGGAAAGACGAATACGCTCGCGCATCGAGCGGCCCACCTGGTGCTGAACGGGGTCGATCCCGCACGCATCATGATGTTGACGTTTACCCGGCGCGCCGCCCAGGAAATGACGCGCCGCGCGCAGAAGATCGTGGCGGAAACCTTGGCGGAACGCGGCAAGATGGGCGACCGCAGCGTCGTGTCGCGCCTGCTCTGGTCGGGCACTTTCCACTCCGTGGGCAATCGAATCCTGCGTCTCTACGCCAAGCACCTGGGCTTGAATCCGAATTTTACCGTTCTGGATCGCGGCGATGCGGCCGACCTCATGGACGTGATCCGTCACGAACTGGGCTTTTCGTCGAAGGAGAAGCGCTTCCCGCGCAGAGATGCGTGTCTGGCCATCTACAGCTATCGGGTCAACACACGGTTGCCTCTCAAGCAGACCCTGGAGGAGCAATTCCAATGGTGCCGCGAGTGGGAAGCGGATCTGACGCGCCTTTACCGTGAATACGTCGGCCGCAAACAGAAGAATAACGTTCTCGATTTCGACGATCTGTTGCTGTATTGGCATGTGATGATGCAAACGCCTGCGCTCGCGCAAAGCTTGTCGAAGAATTTCGATCATGTGCTGGTCGACGAGTATCAGGATACCAGCACGTTGCAGGGGGAAGTCGTGCACGCGCTGAAACCCGACGGCAACGGCGTGACGGTGGTGGGCGACGATGCGCAGGCCATTTATTCGTTCCGCGCCGCCGCGGTCGAGAACATATTGGGGTTCACGGAGCGGTACAGTCCCAAAGCCGACATGGTGGTGCTGGCGCAGAATTACCGTTCGACGCAGCAGATTCTCGATTGCGCGAACGCGCTCATGGCGGAGGGCACTCGACAGCACCGCAAGACGCTGATGGGCGCGCGGCAGTCGGTGCAGAAGCCGTTTTACGTGGCTTTGGACGATGCCATCGCTCAAGCCGAGTACATCGTCACCAAGATCTTGGCGACGCGTGAAATCGGCGGATCGTTGAGACGCCATGCAATCCTGTTCCGCAGTTCGCACCACAGCGACGTTCTCGAGGTGGAGTTGACCCGACGCAACATTCCTTATGTGAAATACGGCGGTCTCAAGTTCCTGGAAGCTGCTCACATCAAGGACATGCTCTCGGTCTTGCGCTGGGCCGACAATCCGCGCAACTCCGTGGCCGGTTTCCGCGTGCTGAAACTGATCGCCGGCATCGGTCCCGGACATGCGAAACAGGCATTGGATCATCTCGAGGCCCAAGGCTACAACGTCAAGAGCTTGGGCCTTTACGACGCGCCGCAACCCGCGAAAATGGACTGGCGGCGCTTCTGTGCGTTCTTCGAGAAGCTTGCCGATCCCGCGACGCCATGGCCGGGCCAGGTGGGTACGGTGCGCGAGTGGTACAAGCCCCAGCTGGAGCGCATCTACGATGCCGCGTTCAGCCGTACCGGCGACCTCGAGCAGCTGGAACATCTGTCGGCGCAGCATTCCAGCCGCGAGCGATTCCTCACGGAACTGACCCTGGACCCCCCGTCGGTCAGCAGCGATCAAACCGGAATGGCGTCGAAAGACGAGGACTACGTGATTCTATCGACCATTCACTCGGCCAAAGGTCAGGAGTGGGACAACGTCTATGTGCTGAACGTCGCCGACGGCAATTTCCCATCGGAATTCTCGACCGGCAAGCCGGACATGATCGAGGAGGAGCGCCGGCTGCTGTATGTGGCGATGACCCGGGCCCGCAACGAGCTGCATCTGTGCGCGCCGCTCAAGTACCAGGTGACGCAGCAGGCGAAGGACGGCGACGGTCATATCTACGGTGCGAAGAGCCGGTTCATGACGGACAAGGTATTGAGCTTCTTCGACCAGACCACGTTTCGCAGCCTGCGCGGCATCGAGAGTTTGCGTGGCGGCGACACCGTCATCGATGCGACGGCTCAGCTCAAGGAAATGTGGTGAGCGCAGAGGCGCCGATCACAACGGCAGGGGGCACGATGCTTAGGCGCCGAAGCGCCTAAGCCCGCGTTGAGATGGCGCCGCGTACGAGTTGACGCCGCGCCGCGCGCGCACCGCTTTGCTTGGCGTCAATAGCCGCTCGGTGCGGGCGCCAATCCGACGACTACGTCACCAGCGGCGCGGCCCGCCGCCACCACCACCACCACCACCACCGCCACCTGACGGCTTAGAGCGCGGCGCCCGCTCCTGCGCCTCGTTCACCCGTAGCGGCCGGCCACCCATCTGAAAGCCATTCGTTTGCTGGATCGCGTTTTGTGCTTCACCGGCACCCATGTCGACGAACGCAAATCCCCGGGGACGCCCGGTCTCGCGATCGTTGATGAGTTTGACCGAATCAACTTTGCCGTAGCGCTCGAACAAGCTGCGGACTTCGTCTTCTGTGGCGGTGAAGGGCAGATTGCCAACGTAAATCGTCGTCATTCAACTGGTCTCACTAACAGTGCGCGCTGCCACTGGCCGCTAGCACGCGGTTTCGACACGCAGACCGATCCGCAATCCACTCGCATCCCGGCCTGTACCTCGGTCGTGCACTTCGCCTGTTCAAGCTTAGGGGCCGACCCTACGTACCGATGCTACGCCAGGGATTTATTGTTGGCAAACGCCAGAAACTGTGCTTTCGCGGCCATTAATCGCTGGCTGTTGGCGAACCTGCGGTATGAGATTCGCAGCAAGCTCGCCCGGCGGCTGCTCGATCTCGCCCCCCGGCGGGAGCGACCGTCGCCGCACCTGCGGCACGCGAACTCGGGTCGGCGACGCTTCGAGGCCTGCTACTCGACTTCGAGGTAGGCGTAGCCGTTGAGTTCGTTCTCGTAGAAGCGTTTGACCGCCTGGGCTTCCGACAGGGTCATGCGACCTTCCTGCACCGCCCGCTCGCAATCCCGCGCGATGCCCGGATACAGTTCGTCGGTATCGTATTCCATGTATTCCAACACCTTGTTGGCAGTGTCGCCCTTGACGATCTCTTCGATCCACCAGCCGCCCCCATCCTGCAGCCGGATGTGTACGACATGGGTGTCGCCGAATAAATTGTGCAGGTCGCCCAACGTTTCCTGGTAAGCCCCCACGAGGAAGGCAGCGAGGTAGTAAGGCTCGCCGGCGGTGAGTTCATGCACCTCAAGAGTGCGTTTGGTGATTCGCGGATGCACGAAGCGGTCGATTTTGCCGTCGGAGTCGCAGGTGATATCGGCCAGCACGGCGTTGCGCGTCGGCTTCTCGGCCAGTCGCTGGATGGGCATGATGGGGAACAGCTGGCCGATGGCCCAGCTGTCCGGCAGGGATTGGAATATGGAAAAGTTGCAGAAATAGATGTCGCTCAGCATGTCCTCGAGGTTCTCGAGCTCTTCGGGCACGCGATCGAGTTTGCGGCAGAAGTCGCGAATCTTGGTGCACGTCGCCCAGTACAGCTTCTCCGCCAGCCCGCGAAACTCGAGACTCAAATAGCCGAGATTGAACATTTGCAGCGCCTGCTCCCGGGCCTGCAGGGCATCGTGATAGCACTCGACGAGCCGGCGTTCATTGACCGACTTGTAGCTGTCGAACAGATCGCGCACGGGCTGCGGCAGCTCCTGACCGCCGTGGTAATCCTGGTCCGGCTGCCCCGACACCTGGAATTGATCGAGTTTGGACGAGCCCAGCGTGTCGAAGACCAGCAGACTGTGATGCGCGGCGATGGCGCGCCCGGATTCACTCACGATCATGGGATGCGGCACGCCGCGGGCGTCGCAGACGCTCTTGATGCGGTACACCACGTCGCTGGCATACTCGTTGAGCGTGTAGTTCATCGAGGATTCGTAGTTGGTGCCGCTGCCGTCGTAGTCGACGCCGAGGCCGCCGCCGATGTCGATGTACTGGAGCCCGGCCCCCATGATCTTGAGTTCGGCGTACACGTGCGAGAGCTCGTTGATGGCGTCTTTGACGCGCCGGATGTCCTGCAGCTGGCTGCCGGGGTGGCAGTGCACGAGTTGCAGGCAATCCAACATGTCGCGCTCCTTGAGCAGCGCGTACAGATCGAGTATTTCGCTGATGAACAATCCGAATTTGGACTTCTCGCCCGCGGATTCACGCCAGCGGCCGGCGCCCTCGCTGGCGAGCTTCACGCGCACACCGATTTTCGGCCGCACGCCGTAACGCTCGGCGTGTTTCAGAATGAGGTGAATCTCCTCGTAATTCTCCACCACCGGAATGATGGTGCGGCCGAGTTTGGTGGCAAGAATGACCGCTTCGATGTAGCTGTCGTCCTTGAAGCCGTTGCACACGACGATGCGGTCCGGCGCATTCTCCGTGATCGACATCACCGCCAGCAACTCGGGCTTCGACCCCACCTCGAGTCCGAAGCCGAACTCCTTGCCGTAGCGATAGACTTCCTCGACCACCAGGCGTTGTTGATTCACCTTGATGGGAAACACCGCGGCGTAGCGATTCTTGTAGCCGTTCTCCGCTATCGCGGTGCCGAAGGCCTCCGCGATGTGGCGCAGTCGATGCGCGAGGATATCGGAGAAGCGAATGACCACGGGCGTGTGCAGGTCGCGCGCCTTCAATCCCTGGACGACGTCGTACAGATCGATTTCCCGGCTCGGATCCATGCTCGGTCTGACGACCACGTGACCCGCGGCGTTGATCGAAAAGTAACCTTTGCCCCACGCCTCGACCTGGTACAAGTCCAAGGACTCGCCGATCTTCCACGCGTGATTCGCCGACGGCACTTTGATGGGTGTATTCATGTGGCGCGCACGATAGCAAATTGGGGCTGCATGTAAATGATGGCCGGTGCCGGCCGCTGTAATAAAAGTGTAGGAATCTCAGGGCCCGGGCGAGCTGCCGCGGGCGACCGGACGATCCGGATCGCGGATCCACTCACTCCATGAGCCTGCATAGAGTTTCGCTCCGGGTAGACCGGCGAGTTCCATGGCCAGCAGGTCGTGGCAGGCGGTGACCCCCGATCCACACATGACGGTGACTTGCGCCGGCGCATGGCCGCCGAGGGTTTCCTGCCAGAGCCGGCGCAACTCCGGCGCGGCGAGGAACCGGCCGTCCGCTCTCAAGTTGCGAGTGAAGGGATGATTCACGGCGCCCGGCACGTGGCCGCCCACCGGGTCGATAGGCTCGACGGAACCGGCGTAGCGCTCGGCCGCCCGCGCGTCCACCAACAATCGCGCGGGCTGCTGCAAGCCGCGCAAGACTTCCGCGGCGGTGGCCACCGCCGTGGCGTCGACGTTCACCTGCAGGGGGATTGCGGGTCGCACGGCGTCGGTTTCGGGCTCGCCGGACGCGATCGCGCCGTCGCGTGCCAGCCAGGCCTTGAACCCGCCATCGAGCACGGCGACGCGGGCGTGCCCAAGCCAGCGCAGCAGCCACCATGCGCGTGCGGCGAAGGAGCCGTTCGCATCGTCATAGGCGATGACCTGCGACTCGCGGCCCACACCGAGCGCGGTGAAGTGCTCGGCCAGCGCTTCGGGGGCAGGCAAGGGATGGCGGCCGCTGGCGGCAGAGACCGGCCCTGCCAGGACCTCATTGAGGTCCGCATAGCGAGCGCCCGGAATATGCGCGCTCGAGTAGGCTTGCCGGCCGGCGGCGGGCGCGGACAAATCGAAACGGCAATCCAATATGACGACCGCCGACGGCGGCTTGCCCGGCTGCGCGAGCAACCCGGCCAGCGAATCGACATCGATCAGGGTGGTGAAACTCATCATTCGAGCTTATCGCGATGCCGACAGGACTGCATCCGTTACAATTGCCGCATGGCACTCACTCTCTATTGGGGCAGCGGCAGTCCGTTTTCGTGGCGTGTGCTATTGGCACTGGAGCACAAGAAGCTCGCTTACGAATCGCAGTTGCTGCATTTCGACAAGCAGGAGCACCAATCGCCGCAGATGCTGAAAATGAACCCGCGCGGCCGGCTGCCGGTGTTGAAGGACGGGGATTACGTGGTCTTCGAGTCGGTTGCCGTGCTCTATTATCTCGACCTCAAGTATCCGCAGCCGCCGATCTTCGGGCTGAATGCCGAGGAGGCGGGCGTCATCATGCGGGTGATCTGCGAATTCCAGGCCTACGCCGAGCCCTCCGTGCAGAAGATCATCAACGCGATCTTCGCGGATCGGGTGGCCGAGGATATCGACGCGCTCACCGATGCCATGCACGTGGTCGCGCGCGAGGCGCGAACCATCGAAGGCCGCTTGAGCAAGGAGGAATGGATCGTGGGCACGCATTACTCCGCGCTCGATATGGTGATTTTCCCCTGGATTCAACTGTTGCGGCGCGCTTTGGACCAGGCGGCGGCGGCCGAACTCGGCGCCCGCTTTCTGCCGATGGAGCGCAATTATCCCGCGCTCGCGCGCTGGATTCATCGCATCGAGTCGTTGCCCGGGTACGAACGCACCTATCCGCCCCATTGGCGCAGTACTTCCGCACCGGGAAATTGACCGGTTGTGGGGTGTAGCGCCAGGTAGGCTGGCGCCGGTAGTTCGAGCCGCACTCGAGCTGTATTTGTCATCAAAACCTTAGGAAAAAACAAATTGGGAAGAAAATTATGAGCCAACACGAAGTGCATGTGAATTTTGCGGGCAGGATCGTATTTGTGGGTTTCGGCAGCATCGGACAGGGTATCTTGCCACTGATCTTGCGTCACATAGGCACTTCGGCGGATCGCATTACCATCGTCAGCGCCGAAGATGCCGGACGGGCGGAAGCCGACCAATTCGGGGTGAAGTTCGTTCGCAGCGCGCTGACGCGCGACAATTATCGCAAGATCTTGGAACCCCTCCTGAAAGAGGGCGATTTCCTGCTGAACCTATCGGTCGATGTGTCGAGCGTCGCGCTGATCGAACTGGCGCGTGAACGGGGCGCGCTGTATCTGGACACCTGCATCGAGCCGTGGGCGGGCGGCTATACGGATCCGAACGCAACGGTGGAGTCGCGCAGCAATTACACCATGCGTCTGGGGGCGTTGAAGCTTCGCAACTGGAGCAAGAATGCGCCGACCGCGGTGCTGACCCACGGGGCGAATCCCGGTTTGGTTTCGCATTTGGTGAAGCAAGCGCTGCTCAATATCGCCAAGGACACCGCGGTGGATCCCGGCGCGCCGAGCAGCCGCGAGGAATGGGCCAAACTTGCGCAAACGCTCGGCATCAAAGTCATCCACATCGCCGAACGCGACACCCAGGTGGCCAACATCCCTAAGGCCCCGAACGAGTTCGTCAACACCTGGTCGGTCGACGGCTTCGTGAGCGAAGGCGCGCAACCGGCGGAGCTCGGTTGGGGCACTCACGAAAGGCATTTCCCCGCGGACGGCGGCCGCCACTCGGCCGGATCGGGCTGCGCCATCTACTTGAACCGGCCCGGGGCGAGCACTCGGGTTCGCACGTGGACCCCGCAGGCGCGTTACTTCCACGGTTTTTTGATCACGCATTCCGAAGCCATCTCGCTCGCCGACTACTACACCGTGCAAGACGGCGACCGCGTCGTCTACCGGCCAACGACGCACTATGCCTATCATCCCTGCGACAACGCCGTGCTGTCCGTGCATGAGTTTGCCGGCCGCAACTGGCATCTGCAGGACAAGAAGCGAATCATGATGAATGAGATCAGCCAGGGGATCGACGAACTCGGCGTGCTCCTCGCGGGGCACCGGAAAAACGCCTATTGGTACGGGTCGCAACTGTCCATCGGCGAGGCGCGAAAACTGGCGCCCTTCAACAGCGCCACCAGCTTGCAGGTCACCTCGGCGGCATTGGCCGGCATGATCTGGGCGATGGAAAATCCGACTCGCGGTGTGGTCGAGCCGGACGACATGGACTTCGCGAGGCCGCTCGGCATCTGCATGCCCTACCTGGGCACGGTCGTCGGCGAGTACACGGACTGGACGCCGTTGTATCAGCGCGGCGAATTGTTCGACGAGGATCTGGACAAGTCGGATCCTTGGCAGTTCAAGAACGTTCGAGTCGTCTAGCAACGGCCGGCGGCGCTACGGATCTCGGGGACGAGGTCCGTAGCTGACCGCGACGATCACCATACTGCCGGGCCCGCCCGGCAGCGCAACCCACACCTCGTCATCGATGCGCTTGCCCAGCAGGCTACGGCCGAGCGGCGAATCCATGCTGACGTAGTCGCTCGCCATATCGAATTCGTCCGGGCCGACGATGCGATACCAGCGCAGCTTCCCATCGGCATGCTCGAGCCGTATCCATGCGCCGAAGTGAACGCGCCGCGGGTCGCGTCGGGCCGCGCCGGGTCCGCCGGCGGCCGGATCCGGATCGACGATGGTCATGCCTTCGAGCCGTTTGCGTAAGTATCGGACTCGGCGGTCGATTTCATGCAGGCGCTTCTTGCCGTAGGTGTATTCGGCGTTCTCCGAGCGGTCGCCCTGCGCGGCCGCTTCGGATACGGCGATCGTGACGCGGGGGCGTTCGTCGAGCCAGAGCCGATCGAGTTCGTCGCGCAGCCGCTTTGCACCTTCCGGAGTGATGTATTTGGAGCCCGGCGTGGTGGGCGGTCGGTATCGTGACACAGTGCAATATACGTGGATCGCTAAAGACGTGAACCGCTTCTGATGCAGTCAGGGACGTTTGAGCGTTTGCTCACAGATTGACCGTGCCCGATGTCTTTAAGCTGCGTACCCATGAGCGCCAAATACTACACTCACTTTATCGCACAGTCGGAAGACGCCATCGAATACAGCGAATATCGCGGTGTCGTCGAACTGCTCGGTCAGTCGGGCAAGGTGCAGGGCAACCGCGATATCGCCAAAATGCTGGCGCGGAGCTTCGACTTGGAGGAGACCGATATCCAAGTCCTGCAATGGCACCAACTGCACTAAAGGCGGCTGGTTCGGATCCCCTAGCGGGCTTTACTTCCCTTCATTGAAGTCCGCATCTCCGCCCTGAGTGCATCACTCGGGGCTTTTTTTTAGTCGGTGGTAGACTCCGTACCGTGCTCCCAATTCGAGGGGCGAAGGGGTCGATCATGGGAAAACGCGCTTCGGTCCTGCTGATGTTCGCCGGTTTGCTCTTGTCGGGCTGTGGTTACAACGCCATGCAGGCGCAGGATGAACAGGTCAAATCGGCCTGGTCTGAAGTCCTCAACCAATATCAGCGGCGCGCCGATCTGATTCCGAATTTAGTGAACACCGTCAAGGGTTTCGCCATCCAGGAGCAGACCGTTCTGTTGGGGGTGACCGACGCGCGCGCCAAGGTCGGCTCGATCCGGGCGACCCCCGAACTGGTCAACGACCCCGCTGCGTTCGCCAAATTTCAAGCGGCGCAGGGCGAGCTGTCCGGCGCGCTGTCGCGTCTCATGGTGGTCACGGAGAACTACCCGCAATTGAAGTCCGATCAGAATTTCCGCGATTTGCAGGCGCAGCTCGAGGGTACGGAAAATCGCATCACGGTGGCCCGCAATCGCTACATCCAGGCGGTGCAGAACTACAACGTCACGGTGCGCTCCTTCCCCGGCAATTTGACGGCCATGGCCTTTGGCTACAAACCGAAACCCAATTTTGCGGTCGAGAACGAAGCGGTGATCTCCAAGCCGCCCACCGTGGACTTCGGCGGACCTTCCGCCGGGGCGCTGCCGCCGGCGACTGCTCCCGCCATGAACGGACCGCCCCCCGCGGCGACACCCGGTGCCGCACCCGCCGCGCCGGACCGAACGCGGGCTCCTTAGCAGGGTTCCCTCCCGAGTGATTCAGTCGAACCGCCTCGGTCGGATTGCCACCAGCGCGCTGCTGCTGGTCGCGCTGTTTGCCCGCGCCGACGTGGCGGTGCCGCAGCTGACGGCGCGGGTGACCGATTTGACCGGCACGCTCTCCGGCGAGACGGTGAACCGGATGGAGACCAAGCTGGCGGCTTTCGAGGCTCAGAAGGGGAGCCAGATCGCCGTTCTGATCGTGCCCACCACCCAGCCGGAAGAAATCGAGCAGTACGGCATCCGTGTCGCCGACCAGTGGAAACTGGGCCGCAAGGGCGTCGATGACGGTGCGATCCTGCTGGTCGCCAAGAACGACCGCCGCGTGCGCATCGAAGTGGGCCGGGGATTGGAGGGCGCGCTTCCCGACGCGATCGCAAATCGCATCATCACCGACACCATCACGCCGCATTTCAAGCTCGGCGACTACGACGGCGGCATCGAGGCCGGCGTCGATCAAATCGTTGCCGTGGTCAATGGCGAACCGTTACCGGAACCCGACAAGAAGTGGGAGCGCCACGGCGGCTTGGGCAATCTGTTGCCGCTGCTGCTGGTCGTCGTTTTCGTCGCCAGCGGCGTGTTGCGCAGCCTGTTCGGACGGCTGTTCGGGTCGATTGCGACCGGCGGTCTCGCGGGCGGTATCGCGTGGTTGTTGAGTCACCTGCTGCCCGTCGGCGTGGGGGCCGGGGTGATCGGATTCTTGTTCGCGCTGTTGCTCGGGTCCTCGCGCGGCTGGTCGGCGGGCGGCGGCGGCTGGGGTGGCGGATTCGGGGGCGGATTGGGCGGGGGCTTCGGCGGCCGCAGCGGCGGTGGCGGTTTCGGCGGCGGCGGCGGCGGCTTCAGCGGCGGCGGCGCCTCGGGTAGCTGGTGATGCGCCTCACGCGTCTGCTGCGGCATGTGGTGGCGCCGCATTGGCGAACGCGGCTGCTGTTCCCGAAGACCGCGCTGGATGCCATCGAAGCGGCCGTGGGCCGCGCCGAGCGGACGCATGCCGGCGAGATTCGTTTCGCGATCGAGACCTCGCTCGCGCCGTTGCACATCCTCAACGAAATGAGTGCCCGCGCCCGCGCGCTCGACGTATTTGCCCAGCTACGGGTGTGGGACACGGAACACAACAATGGCGTGCTCATTTACGTTCAGCTGGCGGATCGAGGCGTGGAAATCGTCGCGGACCGCGGTTTTCAGGGGCATGTGAGCCCGGCCGAGTGGGAGGCCGTCTGCCGGCTCATGGAAGAACATTTCCGGGCCGGACGCTTCCAGGCCGGGGCGATCGCCGGGGTCGACGCGGTCGGGACGTTGCTGGCCCGCCACTTCCCGCCGGTACCCGGTCACCCTGTCGCCGCGCGCAACCAATTGCCTGACCGCCCGACTTTGCTGTAGATAGGCGCATGGTAAAAGCTGTAATCGAATGGTCACACCGGCGGATGCTGTCGGCGCTGCTGCTGGGATCGAGTGTTGCCGGCTGCTCGCTGTTCCATCGCGTGTCTCATGAACCGCCGCCCGTCGTGAAGGAAGCGCCTCCCGCCCCCGAATTGCCGAAGCCGGTGGCCACTCACCGATTCGAGATCGACGCGAACACCGAGGTCGTCGGCTACGTGCAAAAAACCGTGGTCGGCAAGGAAGATACGCTGCCCGATATCGCACGCCGGTTCGACGTGGGCTACGAAGAAATCCTGCTCGCGAATCCCGGCGTCGATGCGTGGCTGCCGGGAGTGGGGCGCGAGGTGGTCGTGCCGACGCAGTTCGTTCTGCCGGCGGCGCCCCATGAGGGGGTGGTGGTGGACGTGGCCGCGATGCGCATTTTCTACTACCCGCCGCACAAGAAGGGCGAGCAGCCGGTCGTGTACACCCATCCCATCGGGATCGGCCGAGTGGGCTGGAGGACCCCCGAAGGCACCGCCAAAATCGTCAGCCGCACCAAGGATCCGGTGTGGGTGGTGCCCAAATCCGTGCGGGATGAGCACGCCGAGAACGGCGAGAAGCTGCCCGCGACCGTCCCCGCCGGCCCCGACAATCCCTTGGGCCAGTACATGTTCCGCTTGAGCTGGCCCAGTTACCTCATTCACGGCACCAACAAACCGTACGGGGTGGGCATGCGCTCGAGTCACGGCTGCATGCGGCTGTATCCGGAGGATATCGCCGTGTTCTTCGACTTGATTCCGATCGGCACGAAAGTCACGGTGGTCAATCAGCCGTATCTGTTCGGCCGGCGCGAGGGCACGCTGTACTTTCAGGCGTATGCGGTCATGGAGGACGATTCGCGCGACTGGAGCAGGAACCGCAACCGGCTGCTCGCGCATCTCTTGAGCCCGAAGGCCCGCAAACAAGCCTCGGATCAAAAGGAAGTGTCGGCTCAGGACAACGACATCGACTGGCAGCGGGTCGGCGATCTTGCCCACTCGCCGCGCGCCGTTCCGGTGCCCGTGACCGGCGGCCACGACGGCGTCGATGCCGTGGTTTCCCAGTCCCTGCTGGTCGAGAATAGTCTGCCGGAAGGATCGAATTGGGACGGCAAAACGGGACTGCTGGTCGACGAGAAGACCTTCAACGACCTCGTCAACGGCCAGGCCAAGGCGCCGCCGGTCAGTCAGTCGCAACCCTCCACGCAATAAGCAATCGAGATCGTCATGCTCCGTTCTTGTCTCGCGGGCCTGGTGCTCACGGGTTTGAGTCTGGCCGGCGCTGCGGCGGCCGACCTTGCGCCGATGCAGCCGGGACTCGATTACCATTCCTTCGCCAACGTCGAGCAGTTTCGGGTGACGCGTCTGGAACTCGATCTGCGCGTCGATCCTTACTTCAAAACCCTGCGCGGCGTGGTCGGACTGCAGATCAAACGCCTCGATCCGAACGCGACCGAGCTCATTCTCGACACGCGCGATTTGAACGTGAGCGATGTCACCGTGAAGGCGCAGGACGTGCTCGGCGCGACCTCCAAGAGCGAAACCACCTGGGTGAGCCGTCCGTTTCATTTTCAGAAGAAGGACCCCATCCTGGGCCAGGCGCTCGTGATCGAAGTGCCGCCGTCGACCAAGCCGACGCTGTTCGTGCGCATCGACTATGAGACCTCGCCCACCGCGCCCGCCCTGCAATGGCTGACGCCGCGACAAACCGCCGGGAAGAAACGCGGCTTTTTCTACACCCAGTCCGAACCCATCGGTGCCCGCAGCTGGATCCCGTTGCAGGACACACCCCAGGTTCGGGTCACCTATACGGCCACCATCCATACTCCCACGGACGTGGTGGCGGTGATGAGCGCCAAGAACGATCCGAAGGCGCCGCGCAACGGGCTGTACACGTTCACCATGCCGGAAGCCGTGCCCTCCTATCTGATCGCGCTCGCCGTCGGCGACCTTGCGTTCAAGGAGACCGGACCCCGGACCGGCGTCTATGCGGAGAAGCCCCTGGTGAAGGCCGCCGCCCAGGAGTTCGCCGACACCGAGTCCATGATCGAAACCAGCGAGAAGCTGTTCGGGCCTTATCGCTGGGACCGCTACGACATCTTGGTGCTGCCGCCGAGTTTCCCCGTGGGCGGCATGGAGAATCCGCGCTTGTCGTTCATCACGCCGACGGTGATCGCCGGCGATAAAAGTCTGGTCTCGGTGATCGCGCACGAGTTGGCGCATTCCTGGTCGGGCAATCTGGTGAGCAACGCCACCTGGCGCGACCTGTGGCTCAACGAAGGGTTCACCGATTATCTGGAGAGCCGCATCGTCGGCGCGGTGTACGGCGAGAAGCGCGAGATGATGGAGCGGGTGTTGGGTCTGCGGGAGTTGCGGGACGACTTGGCCAGGCTCGAGCCCGCGGATCAGATTCTCGCGATCGATCTGCGGGGCCGCGATCCGGACGCGGTGTTCAGCGCCATACCCTACGAAAAGGGCCGGCTGTTTCTGACCTATCTCGACGCCAAGTTCGGACGCGACCATTTCGACGCGTTCCTGCGCGGCTATTTCGATCATTTTGCCTTCAAGAGCATTACCACCGAGCAATTCGCAGCCTATCTTCAGGAGAATTTGCTCGACCGCTATCCCGGCGTGGTCAGCCGCGATGAAGTGACGGCCTGGGTGTCCGCACCCGGCCTGCCGGACGATGCGGTGCTGCCGGTGTCGGGCGAGTTTGCGCCGGTGGATCAGGCGCGCGCGGCGTGGCTCGGCGGCGGCCTGGCCCCCAAGCGACTGAAACTGGATTCGAGCGGTTGGGCGGCGCAGCAATGGCTGTATTTCCTGGATAATATGCCGGCAAGTTTGAGCACGGCGCAGATGAAGGAGCTCGACCAGTGGTTCGAATTCACGCACACGGCCAATGCCGAAATCGGCCATAGCTGGTTCCTGTTGGTGATCCGCAGCCGCTATCAGCCGGGCTACGGTCGACTCGAGGATTATTTGCAGACGATCGGCCGCCGCAAACTCATCGCCCCGCTGTACGAGGAATTGATGAAAACGCCCGCCGGCGCCGCGCAGGCGAAGCGGGTGTATGCATTGGCGCGTCCCGGGTACCACCCGGAAACGGTTGCGGCCATCGATGCGATCCTCAATCCGCCGTCCGAGGAGTCCGATGAGCAGTGAATGGATGAAGGTGATGCTCGATGAGATCGCGCGCAAGAAGACCGAGGCCGAGCAGGAGCGGATCGAACTGGAGCGCCGTCGAACCGAGCACGAGGCGCCGGTGGCACCGAGCGCGCCGCTGCGCGACTCTTGAGGCGCTCGAGGCGCGGGCCGGCGGCGTGAAGATGGCCGCATGATTCCGCTGAAGGATGACACGCCGTCGGCGCTCAGGCCTTATGTGACGACCTCGCTCATCGCCGTGTGCTGTGCCGTGTTCCTTTGGCAGCGCTCGCTGGACGCGGCGATGAGCCGCCGCGTGGTCGCCGCGCTCGGGGCCATTCCCGCCGTCCTGCTGACCGACGCACGCTTGCCGCCCGATCTGCAATGGATACCCCGCTACGCCTCGCCGTTCACGTCCATGTTTCTCCACGGCGGCTGGCTGCATCTGCTCGGCAACATGCTGTATCTGTGGATCTACGGCGACAACGTCGAGGACTCGATGGGTCATGCACGCTATTTGCTGTTCTATGTCCTGTGCGGCGCGGCCGCGATCTGCGCCCAGGCGCTGTCCCAGCCGCATTCCGCCTATCCCATCATCGGCGCGAGCGGCGCGATTTCGGGCGTGCTCGGCGCGTATCTGCTGCTGTTCCCGCGCGCCCAAGTACTCACGTTGGTGCTGCTGCCGTTCTTCTTCACCACGCTCAGGCTCCCTGCCATGCTGCTGTTGCTGCTGTGGTTCGCAGTGCAGCTGGTGAGCGATCTTGCGGTCCATGGCGGCGGGTCGAGCGTGGCGTTCCGCGCGCACATCGGCGGCTTTCTGGCGGGTATGTTGCTCGTGCCGCTGTTCAAGCGCCGCGAGGTGCCGCTGTTCGCGCCTTGACGGCGCGCGAGAGGCGAGCGCCGTGTGGTAAAATCCGCTCGAATTGTCCCAGGGGAATTGCTTGGTGATGCCGAACGGCCTGGGGATCCGGGTCGAAGAAGAACGTGGTCCTGACCAGAACATCGCGCGCCTAGGCACTGCGCGTACCGCGTTCGTGGGCCGCACGCTGCGTGGGCCGGTCAACCGCCCCCTCTTTCTGCGCAGCTTCGCGGAATTCCAATCCATGTTCGGCGGCCTATGGCAGCCGAGCCCGTTGGGATATGCCGTGGAACAGTTCTTCGACAATGGCGGTCGTGAAGCGCTGGTCGTACGCGTGGCCAATGGAGCCCGGCCGGCCACATTGACGCTGCATGCCGGCGCCGGTTGCTTGCGTCTGCGGGCCATGCGCCCGGGGACCCGGGAATTTCTGCGCGCCAGCGTCGACTACGACAATGTGCCCGTGGCCGGCGCGACGGAATTCAATCTGACCGTGCAACGGGTGCGCGTGCAAGGGACGCAACAGATCGAAGACCAGGAGATATTTCTGCGGGCCTCGATCGCGCCCGAGGCCGAGCGCTACGTGGGTGCGCTGCTGGCGGAGTCGGAACTCGTGCAGCTGGCCGGGGAGGTGCCCACGGAGCGTCCCGATCGCACCCTGGACGCCACCAGCGGGCTCGCCACCCGCTACGTCAGTTCGAATGCCGGCGATGACGGGGCGCCGCTCACGGACTACGATGTGATCGGCTCCGAGATCGACAAGTCCGGATTGTTCGCGCTCGACACCGGCGAGCACTTCAATTTGCTGTGCATTCCGCCGCTGTCGCGCGAGCAGGACGTGGGGCCCGGCACCTTGCTGGTGGCGGCGCGCTTCTGCAAGGAGCGCCGCGCCTTGCTCATCGTCGATCCGCCGGCGCACTGGCACACCGCGGATGAGGCGCTCGCGGGCATGCGCCAATGGAATCTCTCGACCGAGAATGCGCTCATGTATTTCCCCCGAATTCTCGCGCACGACAAGTTGCGTGGCCACTTCGAGTCGTTCGCGCCCGGCGGTGCGGTGGCGGGGACGCTGGCGCGGTCGGACGAGCAGCATCCGGTGTGGGGTCCGGCGAAGGTCGAGGACGCGATATTGCGCCCCGGTTTCAGGCCCAGTTGCCTGGTTTCGGAGGACAAGCGCATGCGGCTGGCCGCTCTCGGCGTGAATACCATTCAAGCGGTGCGATCGGCCGCGCGGATCGGTGTGCAGCTGCGGACGCTGGCGGCGGGCACGGCAGGCGCGGCGGATTGGCAGAATCTCGCGGCGCGGCGCCTGGCGCTGTTCATTCTCAACTGCGTGGAGCGCGGCACCCGCTGGGTGGTGCTCGCCAGGCCGCATCTGGACGTTGCAGAACTTGCGGCCCTGCAGGTGCGCAGATTCTTCGAGCGGCTGCACGCGGCGGGCGCGTTTGCGGACCGGCCCTTGGAAGAGTCGTTTTTCGTGATCTGCGACGGGCGGCTGAATTCCGAGCAGAGCGCGACCTCGAGCGACTTCCAGCTGCTGATCGGATTCGCGGCCGCGCGGCGCCGCGAATTCCATAGTTTTCGGATTTCGCATTCGGCGTCCGGCAGCCGGATCGTCCCCGCAAGTCTCAATCGCCTGAACTCCGTGCAATACAGCCCCGCAGAAATCGCGTGGGTCGAAAGCCTCGCTAATCAGCTGCTGCCATAGCGGCCGCGCGTCGCTCGAGTTCCGCGGCCAGCGAGCTCGAGTGCGGCGTTTCGGCGACCTCGGCGACCAATCGCGGGATGTCCGCCAGTTCTTCCAGTGCCTGCCGCGCGTAGCGGTAGCCGGCCTCGATGGCGCGGTCGAACGCGCGCCAGTTCAAAAGATCGATATTGGGGAGCGGCGGTTTGAGCAAGACGTCGGCGAGCGTGCGCTGCGCGGCGGCGGTTGCGGCGCTGTTGACCATGCCTGAGTGCATCAGGATCTGGAAGATGTTCATACGCCGTTGCGCGTTGTGGCTGCGGTCCGCGCCGACATCGCTGCCGATCACCAGTCCCGGCGCGTGGCGCTGCATTACGTCCACGGGCAGATTGTTGATGACGGCGCCGTCGACCAGAAGATCGTCGCCCCAGGGCACCGGCGGCATCACGCCGGGAATGGCGACCGCCGCACGCAGCGCCTGCGACACGGGACCTGCGCGGTGCTCGAAGGCTCGGCCGGTGGTCAGGTTCGAGCTCACGCAGAAGAACGGGTGACGCAAATCCTCGATCAACACATCCCCGTATTCACGCTGCAACAGACGCGACACCTTGCGGCCGCGTGTCAGGGCGACCAGCGGGAAGGTATAGTCGTTCACCGGATTGCTGTCGACGAAGCCGCGGCGGTAGCGATGCCGCATCTCCTCATCGCTCCACCCCATGGCAACGCCCGCCGCGATGATGGCGCCGATGCTGGCGCCGCCCACGAAATCGATGGGGATTCGCGCTTCCCGCAGCGCCCGAACGATCCCGAGATGCGCAAAGCCGCGCGCGCCGCCGCCCGACAGCACCAATCCCACTCCCCGCCGGGTCAGCAGACGCGCCATCCTGCCCAAATCGGCGGCGTCGATCAGGTGATGATGCGAGGCCGCCGGCAGCTCGGCGAGCCAGCGGGTGGCGGCGCCCGCCTCGAAGCTGCCGTCGTGCAGCAGCGCGAGCTCGATGCGCGCAGCGCGCGCCACCGCCGCCCCGGAAATGCTCATCGGCCAGGGACGTGCGCCGGCGCGGGCCCGGGCGGCCAGCAGGATCACGTCGGCCTGTCGGCAACATTGGCGCGTCCAGGCCGATTCGGTGGGATCCGCCACATACACGACGTAATCGTTCAGCTCCTCGATGCGGTTGAACCACGCCGCGGTGTGCGTGCGGGCGCGCACGTCCCACACCAGTTCGGTCGAGCCGCCGCGGGACAGTTCGGCGACCAGCCGAGTCGCCAATTCGGCGACATCGATTTCTTCGTTGTTGGGAACGATGACGAAGACCCGTGCCCGCTCGAGTGTGCGGTCCGGACGCTTGCTGCGAAGCAAGCGGCGCGCCGCCAGACGAGCCAGCGCCAGCGACAGCGACGTCGAGGTCGCGGTCGCCGCGTCGAGGCGGGAATTCGGGATCAGCAGCAGTTCGCTGTCGCGCAGCGCCACCACGGTGGCGCCATGGGGTTCCCGGAGCAGCCAGCCGGTCTCGCCCACCAGTTCGCCGCGGGCGATTTCCGCGACCCACGGGCCGCCGCCGGCGACGGCCACCCCCAAACGGCCGCCGACGAGCAGATATACTCCCTCGCCGGCGGATCCCGCTTGGTACAGGGGGCTGCCGGCCGGCAGGGAGAACTGGATCGCGGCGGCCGCCAGTATCTCGAGGCAGGGGGCGTCCACGTCGGCCAAATCGGCACAATCCCGGAGACAGTCGAGCGCGGGGCGCATAGCCTGTAGTGCGCTCGACGGTTCTTCCTCCAATGCCATGTTCTTATAACGGCCGCGGATGGGTTTCTTGATTGCGCGTTGCGGCAAGCGAGGTAAAATGAGTCGATCCGATACGGTGGTGTTTTCACACGGCAAGGAAAGCGGGCCGTGGGGCGCGAAGATTACCGCCATGGCGGCGGTGGCGCGCGACCTCGAGCTGGCGGTGGAATCCGTCGACTATCGCGGCATGGACGACCCCGCCGCCCGGGTCGAGAAACTGGTGCGGACGGCCGCCGCCATCGCGGGTCCGGTGGTGCTGGTAGGTTCCAGTCTCGGTGGGCACGTGGCCGCCGCCGCCGCCGCCCGAGTCAGGCCCCGTGGAGTGTTTCTGTTGGCGCCGGCGTTCTATATGCCCGGCTTCGAGGCTTATACGCCCCAGGATGTCCCGTGCCCCACGGTCGTCGTGCATGGCTGGCACGACGACATCGTGCCCATCGCCAATAGCGTGCGCTGGGCGCAGGAGCGCTCAGCGGCGCTGCACGTGCTCGACTCGGATCACCGGCTGGAAGATCAGATCCGCACCATCGGCCGGCTGCTGCGCGCCTTCCTGGTCGATCTGGCTTAAGGATTCGGCGCCGCCGACGGCCTCGTGGTATGCGGCAGCAGCGCCGGCGGCGCCGCAATCCCGGCGGGCGGCAGATCCTCGGGCGGCCGCGACATTTGCGCCAGTGCCAGTTCGCGCAGGCTTTCACCGAGTTGCTCGCCGGTGCGCCGTCCCATGGCGTCGAATCCCGCTCCCAGGGCGGCGTTGTAGGCGGCCACATAGCGCTTGCCGGCAGGGGATTCCATGAACGCGAGGATGTGCTTCAGGTCCGAGTCGGACAGATCCCGATACCCGTAGGACATGAACCGGCGCATGGGAAGCCGCATGTTCTCTTCCAATCCGGCGCGGCTCGCCTCGCCCGACTTATGGGCCCGTTCTTCGACGGCGACGCGGTCCAAGCCGGATCCGACCGCCGTGCCCACGGCCACGGCCTGGCCCATGCTCAAGAAGATCTGCACCGTCGATTCGGTGGAACGCGTGGCGCGTTCGAGCTTGTCGAAGATCACGTCGCGCTTGGGCGTCGAGGGCGCGGTCGTTTCGCCGTTCATCACTTTGTCGATGTTGGACTCGCCGAGGGTCGCGAGAGCCAAGTCCGCGGCCACCATGCGCCGCCCTGAGTCGCTGCCGAGAAAGGCTTGGGTCTTGTTGACGGTGGCGGTATCCAGGTGCTCGGCGAAGACCTGCAGCGCGGGCGCCTCGAATACATCGATGCGAAAGCCGCGCACGGCGGCCGCAGTGACCGCGGCGAGCTGCGGGTCCGAGAGCCTGACGGAAGTATCGGCGGCGAACAGCTGGCGTACGTGTTCGGGCATCGCGCCCAACGAGGCCCGGACTTGTTCGCGTATTGCCGCGCCTTGGTATATCTTCGCCGCCGTGTCGATATCGACGGTCGATTCCGCTGCGTAGGCATTGACCGTCAAGAACATCAACAACACGAATCGAACCATGCGCGAACTCCGAGTGACTGGCTGTCGTCGAGGATTGTACACTCAAGGTCTCCGCGGGCTGGTTGTTACGAGGGGGTGCAATGGACGTGCTGAAGCTTTTGACCGCCGCGCTGCCGCTTTCGTTCATTTTAGGATGCTCGTCCGGCCAAAGCGGGGCGCCCCCCGCCGCACCTGCGCCGTCCGGCGCGGCGCCGCCGAAGACGGTATTCGATCCGCTCACGCAGCAGCTCGAGCGCGCGCGCGGCGTGCAGGACACCGTGGATCGGAACACCGACGACACGCGCAAAGCGGTCGACAACCAAGAGCGCGGCGACAACCCACCGTAAACTCGAGGCATCCATGAGTCCCTTCGATGACTTGGGCCAAGCTTGGCATTGGAGCGTCCGCAAAGTCTTAGGGTTATGGGTGCGCATCGCCATCAAGCCCGAGGATGCGGCCGCCCAGATCGCGGCCCGGCCGCGTCCGGTGTGCTACGTGCTCGAGCGCGAGAGCCAGGTGGATCTTGCCGTGCTCAACATGGCATGCGCTCACGCGCGGTTGCCGAGCCCCGAGCGCCGGCTGCGGGTCGGCATTCGTCGCGCCGAACGCGCTTACTTCGAGCTCATCCGGCGAACGAGCGCGTTCGGCAGCCGGCCCATCGAGCGCGCACCGCGCTATCTCGATCAGCTGGTCGCCGCGGCGGCGTCGCATCCGGATTTCGACGTGGATCTCGTGCCCGTGGCCATATTCTGGGGCAGGGCGCCGCATAAGGAAGTGAGTCTGTGGCGGCTGCTGTTCACCGAGGATTGGGCTTTGGTGGGCCCCTTCCGCAAGCTGCTCAACGTGATCTTCAACGGCCGCAACACGCTCGTGTATTTCGGCGAGCCGGTGCGCCTGCGCGATGCGATGCAGGAGAACTTGAGCCCGCCGCGCACGGTGCGGCGCCTGTGGCGCTCCCTGCGCGGCGGGCTGCGGGCGCAGCGCGCATCGACCATCGGACCGGATCTCTCGCATCGGCGCACTCTGGTCGCGCAAATCCTGAAAACGCAGGCGGTTCGCCAGGCCGTGCGCCGGGAGATGGCGGCACGCCGCAACGCGGGCCGTCCCCTGACGCGCCGTGCGGCGCTCATCCTGGCGCGCCGGCATGCGGTGGAGATCGCAGCCAATTACTCCCAGGCCTTCGTCACGTTCATGTCGGTGTTGCTGGGCCGATTGTGGAACTGGCTGTACGACGGCGTGGAGTTCGAGCACGTCGAAAACTTGAGCGAGGTGGGCGACGGTGCGGAAATCATTTACGTGCCGTGCCACCGCAGCCACATGGACTATCTGCTGCTGTCCTATGTGATCTACCGCAAGGGCTTCGCCGTGCCGCACGTCGCCGCCGGCGTCAACCTGAACATGCCGGTGATAGGCCGGTTTCTGCGCAAGGGGGGCGCTTTCTTCCTGCGCCGCAGTTTCAAGGGCGACCTGCTGTATTCGGTGGTGTTCACCAAGTACCTGGGTTTCATGATGGCGCGCGGCCATCCGCTCGAGTACTTCATCGAAGGCGGCCGCAGCCGCACGGGCCGTCTGCAGTCGCCGCGCACCGGCATGCTGTCGATGACCGTGCGCAGCTTTCTGCGGGATCCGAAACGGCCGGTCATCTTCATGCCGGTGTATTTCGGCTACGAACGCATCGTCGAGGGCAGAACCTACATCGGCGAGTTGTCCGGCCAGCCGAAGGAGAAGGAGAGCGTCTTCGGGTTGGTGAGGGCGTCGGTCGCCGTGCTGCGCAACCGCTTCGGCAAGGTGCACGTCAACTTAGGGACGCCCATCGCGCTCGAGGCGCTGCTGCAAAGACACAATCCGCTGTGGCGCGACAGCCGGCTGGAGGACGAGGAATCGAGGGCCGCCTGGATCACCGATGCGATCGGTGACTTAGGGTTGTCCATCGCGCAGGGAATCAACGCGGCGGCGGCGGTGACGCCGGTCAATCTCATTGCGACGGCGATGCTGGCCTCGCCGCGCCAGGCGCTGCCCGAAGCTGCGCTGGTGAATCAGCTCGAGGTATACCAGCGGCTGCTGCGCGACGCGCCCTACGGGCCTCTGGTCACCATCACCACCGACAGCGGCGCCGCCATGACGCGTTATGCGGAAAACATGGGGATGCTCGAGCGGCAAAAGCATCCGCTCGGCGACATCATGCGCATGAATGCCGAGAACGCGGTGCTGGCGACGTACTATCGCAACAACACATTGCACCTGTTCGCCATGCCGTCGCTGATCGCCTGCTGTTTCATCGGCAACGCGAGCATGCGCACCGTGGACCTGCAGCGCCTCGTGTGGAGGGTGTACCCTTACATTGCCGCGGAATTGTTTCTGCGCTGGGATGAGTCGCAGATCGGTGCGGTGGTCGACGCGCTGCTCGATACCTTCGTCGAGCTGAAGCTGCTCGAGGTCGATGCCGCGCGCAGCGAATGGCGCCGCCCGGCGCCCACGTCTCTGGAGGCCATCAGACTGTCGTTGCTCGCCGAGGCGACCATTCAGACCATCGAGCGCTACTACCTGGTCGTCGCGCTGTTGCTGCAGGCGGGTTCGGGGCAGATCGGCCAGGAGGCGCTCGAAGAGCGCTGCCACTTGATGGCGCAGCGCATGTCGGTGCTGTACGGGCTCGACTCCCCCGAATTCTTCGACAAGAGCCTGTTTCGGAATTTCATCGATTTACTGCAGCGCCGAAACGCCGTGCAGAAATCGACGGCCGGAAATCTTAAGTACGGTGAACCGTTGCTGGGGGTCGCGACCGATGCGCAACTCGTGCTGTCGGAGCAGATCCGGCGCAGCATTCTGCAGGTGACGCTGGGGCAGTGATGTTGCCGCGGCCACCCCCGCCGCAGCCCTTGGGGCCAGCGCGGGGCCAACCGCCCGTGCTTTAGTCCCAGCGCTGGGTGCCGCGCCCTTGCTTGGTGGTGCCGCGCCGTTTTTTCAAATCGATGCGACGCTCCTTGGAGGCCTTGGTCGGCCGCGTTTTCTTGCGGATCTTGGGCTCGATCATGGCCGTGCGGATGAGTTCCGCAAGCCGATCCAATGCTTCCCGCCGATTCTGTTCCTGACTGCGCTCGCTGCGCGCGCTGATGAGGATGGTGCCGTCATCGTTGATTTTCTGTCCCGCGATGCGCCGCAGCCGATTTCTCGCGGCCACCGGCAGGCTGGTATTTTGCGGCAACAGGAACCGCAGTTGCACGGCGCTCGAGACCTTGTTGACGTTCTGGCCGCCGGGACCCGAGGCGCGAATGAATTTCCATTCGAACTCATCGTCGGGAATGGCGATCTCGGGGGAGATGATGAGCGGCACGGCGCAGCGTTTCGAAACTGAAGAGTGGTGAATCGCGGCGGTCAGTCGAGATCGGCCAGCGCGTTGTGCAGCACGACCTCGTGCTGCGCGACCGGGATCGTGATCCGATGCTCCTTGAAGAGCCGCCAAATGGCGCGGTTCACGTCGGAGCGTACGTTGTTGACGCCGTCCTGCGGGTCGGAGATCCAGAAGCGCAACTCCAGCTCGATGCCGCTGTCGCTGAAATGCATGAGACGCGACACGGGCGGCGGATCGCGCAGCACGCGCTTTTGTCCCTCGCAGGCGGTCAAGAGGATTTGCAGCGCCGCTTCGGGATCGTCGCGGTAGCTCACGCGGATGGGCAGCTTGAGCCGGATTCGCGGGTCGGTATAGCTCCAATTGATGACGGCATTGGAGATCAATTGTTGATTCGGCACGAGCATCTCGACGCCGTCGCGATCGCGCACCACCACATAACGGCCGCGCAACTCCTGCACCCAGCCGAAGTTCTCCGTGCTGGTGCCGGCTTGGCCCGACAGGCTGATGACGTCTCCGGGCTTGATCGAGCGGTCCATCAACAGTACGAATCCGCTGACGAAGTTCGCCGCGATCGACTGCAGACCGAATCCCAACCCTAAGCCGATGGCGCCGGTCAACACCGTCAGGGCGGTCAGATCGACGCCGGCCGCGTTCAATCCCATGAGAATGCTGAGGCCGATCAGGAAGGCGTTGGCGAACTTCGCGATGCCGATGCGCGTCGAGGGGGCGAGCGTGCTCAGCTTCTTGAGCCGGCGTTCCACCCAGCGGCTGATCCAGGCCGCCACCAGCACGAACAGGGTGAGCGTGAACAACAGCTTGAGTATCGACCACACCGTGATGCGGCTCTTGCCGGCGGCGACTCCGACGCTGTCGAGCGCATTGATGATGGGTTCGAGCCAGCCCAGATACTCGGCGGCTATGGCCAGCCACAGCGCCAACGTGACGCGATTTTCCCAGTGCTGCATCCACGACTTGTTGCCGAGGCTGGCGGTGAACAGGAATACGCCCACGCGCACGACGACGTAGGCGCCGATGAGGCGCGTCGCGGCGTCCATGATGGTCACATCGAAGTGCGCCGTGAACAGCAGGCCGTGCGCCAGGATCACCAGCATCCACGCCACCACCACCGGCGCCACTTCGACGATGCCTTGCGAGGCCAGGTATTTCCACGTCAGCGCGGTCGGCGTGGTGATGCCGCGGCGCTGATAGCGGGAGCGCAGCGTGGCGCCTACGAACCACCCCACCCACAGACACACCGTCACCGCGGCGATCTCAGTCATGACGTTGCGCGTCAGCAGAATATCGAAGAAGCCTTCGACGTGCCGCCAGAACTCCATCATGCGTTCAAGTCCGGGATCAGCTGGCTTTCGAGGCGCGCGATCTGATCCTTGAGCATCAATTTGCGTTTCTTCAAGCGTTTCATTTGCAGTTCGTCGACCTTGAAATCCATGCTCAGGCGCGAGATCACGTCGTCGAGGTCGCGGTGCTCGATGCGTAAGCCGCGCAGGCGCTCGATGTTCTTGAACAGATCGGTATTGACGTTGCTATCTTCGTCGCTCACGGGGATCGTTGCTTCTGTGATCTTGCTCGTTCGAATCTATAAGCCATAGGCACGCCACACGGGGATGACGCAATCGGGTAGCTCAAGGGACCGGCCCAAGGGATTCCAAGTCTGTTGCGGATCGTGAAAATCGGAGCCGACCGAGCCTGCGAGACCGAACTTGACGGCGAGCATCGCGGACGCCTCGACATGATGCGCTCCATTGCCGCCGGTGACGACCTCGAGCGCGCCGCCGCCGGCGGCCACGAATTCGGTCAGCAACTGGCGGCGAGCGCCGGACGAGAGGGAATAGCGCGCCGGATGCGCCAGCGAGGCGACTCCGCCGGCCTCGCGAATCCAGGCGACGATGTCCGCGAGCGGCGGCCACTCGGCCGCGAGATGCGCGGCTTTGCCTTTGCCCAGGTATTTGCGAAAGGCATCGTCGGTGCGGGCGACGTGGCCGCCTGCGACCAGTGCTTGCGCGAGATGCGCGCGCGTCGGCAGACCGGGTTGCGCCTCGACCGCTGCCAGCAGGTCGTCTCCCGGTAAACCAGCCTTGGCGAGGCGTGCGCAGATCCTGCGCATCCGCACGCGCCGCCGCTCGGCCTGCGAATCGAGCCGTTCCTTCAGCTTGGGCGACTCGGGATCTATCCACAGTCCCAGGACGTGGATGGCCTGCGCACGCCAGGAGGCCGACAGTTCGACTCCCGGCACCATGCGAATTCCGCTCCGTTGGGCCTCCTGCCGTGCGTCCTGCAAGCCCGCAATCGTGTCGTGATCGGTGAGAGCCAGCACGCCCACGCCCGCGGCCGCGGCGCGCCGTACCAAGTCGGCTGGGGTCAGGGAGCCGTCGGAGCAATTCGAGTGGGTGTGCAAATCGATGGCCGGCTCTGGGTTCACGAGGGGCTGCCCGCGAGCCCTACTGCCTCGAGATGCCGCCCGGCCAGCACGATGAAGCCCTGGGCCCGTTCGAAGCCATCGGCGGTGTAATCGAAGGTGTAAGTTCGCAGCAGCCGGCGCCGGCCGCGGGGGTCGCGGGCCAGTCGAAAGCCGGCAAACGCCACGGTATCGTCCAGCAACTGGACCGCGGCTCCCGAACAGGTCTCCCTGGCAATCCGGTTGGCCGATTCCCGCGCATCGAGCGCGACATGCCATACCTTGTAGGCCACCGCCAGGCTGGCCGCCACCAACACCAGGAGCAACAGGTCTTCGTTCATGCCCAAAGCTTACCGCACCTGCATTGCGCTGCGCGGTCCTAAGCATCGGGCAGGCTCTGGATTTCCTTCGAACGCACCCCATACATCCCGTATGACAACTATCCGTGAGGCAGGGCCCCGAATGAATAGCGACGTGCAGCCGTATTTGACATTGCGGGTGGACCCCAACGAGATGGTTCGCTACGTCCACGAGCTGATGACCGCGCCGCGCAGCAAAGCGTCGGTCGACAAGTCCGCGGCGGTCGCCGAGGCCCAGTGGGGCGGCGACACGGCGCTGGCCCGTGCCGCCCAGCTCCGCTGGAGCGCCCTCAATCGGGCGTTCGGCGACTCCCGAGTCAGCACCTGGACTTCGCCGCGCAAGCGCGACCAGCTGCACGTGCCGGCCGCCCTGATCGCCGCTGCCGGCGTTGCGCGGTTGACGCTGGCGGAGGATGAGGTGGTTTTCGATATTCCGACGCTGCTGGATGCGACGTTGGAGCTGTGCGAGCCGGTCGGCAACGCCTAAGCGTGCCGGCCGCACCTAAACCCTCGGTAACACGCTGGGATGGCTGAAAGCGACAAAATCGCCGTTGATGACAGTTTCGCGGCAGTTGTAGCGCAGGCGGTGGCCGTCCAGGCGGGTCACGTGGCCGCCGGCGGCCTCCAGCAGCGCTTGTCCCGCCGCCGTGTCCCACTCCGACGTGGGGCCGAAGCGCGGGTAGAGTTCGGCCTTGCCTTCGGCCACCAGACAGAATTTGAGCGAGCTCCCAATGCCGGATACCACGTGCGGCCCGAGGCGCGCCAGATAGTTTGCGGTCTCGACGCTGGCATGCGAACGGCTGCCTACCACCCGGATGGGATCGTGGGGCGGTGAGACCTGGATGCGGCGCTCGGCGGCGTCGCGGTGCCGGCTGAAAGCGCCGACTCCCCGGGCGCCCCAATACAACAGTCCCTGGGCGGGGGCGGAAATCAGTCCGAGCAGCGGTTCGTGGTCCACGACCAGGGCGATATTGATGGTGAACTCGCCGTTGCGCTTGACGAATTCGCGCGTACCGTCGAGCGGATCGACTACCCACAGTTCCTTCCAGCTCTTGCGTTCCGACCACGGCGCCTGCGCCGATTCCTCGGAAAGCACGGGGATGTCCGCTGTAAGCCGGGACAGGCTGTCGAGGATGATGCGCTGCGACTCGAGGTCAGCCAGCGTCAGCGGCGAATTGTCGTCCTTGCGCTGGACCGTGAAGCCGCCATCGTATATCTGCATGATCGCGGCGCCCGCGCGGGCGAGCGTCGGCATCAAGGACTCGGCGAGATCGGTGAGATTTCTCATCGCGGTATCATACGCACATGGATACTAGCGACACTAAAGCTGCGATCGACTGGTCGAAGATCGATACCGTTCTTCTGGACATGGACGGGACGCTGCTCGACCTGCGTTTCGACAATTGGTTTTGGCAGGAATTGATTCCTAGCCGTTACGCGGTCGCCATGGGGGTGAGCGCTCCCGACGCCTGGGAGATGATCAAACCGAAGTTCCTGGCGGCCCGCGGCACCATCGAGTGGTATTGCATCGATCACTGGTCGCGGGAACTCGGGCTCGACATTGCCCAGATCAAGCGCTCCGCTCTGCAGCGGATCGGCTATCTGCCTGGGGCCGAGGATTTCTTGCTGCGCCTCAGGGCGAGCGGCAAGCGGCGGGTGTTGGTCACCAATGCGCATCCGGTGACGTTGGCGATCAAGAACGAGCAGGTCGGGCTCGAGGCACATTTCGACGCGTGCTACTCGACCCATGCGTTCAACGCGCCGAAGGAAAATGCGGCATTCTGGCCGCGTCTGCAAGCCAAGGAGGGATTCATCGCCGACCGTACCCTATTCGTCGACGATAGTCTGCCGGTGCTCGAGGCAGCGCATGATTTCGGCATTCGCTGGCTGCGTGCCGTGCGCCGGCCGGATTCCGCACAGCCGGCGCAGAAGACGGGGCGCTACACCGCGGTCGACCGAATCGCCGATTTGTTATAGCGCTGACGCGCGAACCTACGGGGTGCGGACACCCCGACCGGGTGCGCTCGCTGCACACTAATTCCCAGCGGCTGGGCCGTTGCTATTGGCAGGACCGCCGCCGCCGCCACGGTTGCGCCGCCGGCGCCGCCGAGCGGGATTCGTGCCTGGCGCGGCGTCGCTGCCGACCGCAGCTGCGGGTGAGGTGCCCGAGCTGCCGGGTGCACTGCCACTGCCCGGCGCGCCGCCGCCCGACGTGGAATTGGCCTGGCCGGCCGAGCCGCCTTCCGGTGCGGAGCGCGGTATCGGGGCTGTGGCCGGGTGCGACGATGAGGGGCCTGCTCGGCGGGGCCCGCTGCTGCTGCTGCGACCGCCCGCCGAACGATTGGGTCCACCGTGAGACCCACCACCGGAGCGTCCCGAGCCGCCTGATCGTCCGCCACCGCCACCGGGGCGACCGCCGCCGCCAGGCGGCCGGCCGCCTCGCTGTCCCGGCCGGGGCGCCCGCTCACGCCATTCGGCGGGGGGTGGCGCGGTCACGTCGGCCAGGTCGAGCACATCGATGGAGGCGCGCGGAATCTGGTGGCCGATGTAGCGCTCGATGTCCGGCAGCGAGATGGCGTACTCCTCGCAGCCGAAGCTGATGGCATCGCCCTCGGCGCCGGCACGCGCGGTGCGGCCGATGCGATGCACGTAGTCCTCGGCATCGTTCGGCAGATCGAAGTTGAAGACATGGCTGACATCGGGGATATGCAGGCCGCGCGAGGCCACGTCCGTGGCGATCAGCACGGCGATCTCGCCATTGTGGAAGTCGCGCATCATCTTCAAGCGCTTGTTCTGCGGCACGTCGCCCGACAATGCCTGGGCGACGAAACCGTTCGCGGTGAGCGTGCGCTCGAGCACCTCGGCGATGCGCTTGGTGTTCACGAACACCATGGTGCGGCGCGCGTCGATGCGGCGCAGAAGTCCCATCAGCAGCGGAATCTTTTCCTCGGTGGCGGGGAAGTACAGCACCTGCTTGACGCGATCCACCGTCATCTTGTCCGGCTCGATGCGGATCAGCTCCGGGTTGTTCATATGCTCGTACGCGAGTTCCATGACCCGGTGCGACAAAGTGGCCGAAAACATCATGGTGAGGCGCAGGTTCGGGTGCGGCAAACGCCGCAAAATAAAGCGGATATCCTTGATAAATCCCAAATCGAACATACGATCTGCTTCATCCATCACGGCCACTTGAATGTGGCGCAGGTCGAAGACCCCTTGCTTGAAGTAATCGATGATCCGGCCGGGTGTGCCGATCAAGACGTCGACGCCTTCCTCGAGGATGCGCCGCTGCTTTTCGTAATCGACGCCGCCGAAAACGATGGCCAGCTCGAGTCCCGTGTACTTCGCGATGCCTTCGGCATCCGAATGAATCTGCACCGCCAGTTCGCGGGTCGGTGCGATGACGATGGCGCGGGGTGCGTTCAGCGGTTTGTCGGCGGCCGCGGGTTCGGTCAATAGCTTATTCAGCAAGGCGATGAGGAAAGCCGCCGTCTTGCCCGTTCCGGTCTGCGCCTGGCCCGCGACATCGCGTCCGGCCAATGCCACCGGCAGGGTTTGTGCCTGAATCGGCGTGCAGCGCGTATAGCCGAGTTCGGCGATACCCCGCTTCAGGGATTCGGCAATGTTTAACGATTCGAACGTGAGCTGACTGAGATGGGCGTCTGACATTTTCGCTTTTTGGATTGCAGAAACTTGCAAAATGGTTAGGGACCGGTTAACAATACGGCCATTCCGGAGCTGGTCTATCCGCTCCCCTCAACCGTATCATCGGTACCCTTTTAAGGTAATCAAGACTTCTAAAGCCGCTGTATTGTGCCCGAACGGCCGCGCATCGTCATCTTCGCGTGAGCACCGGGCGCCGCATTTCAATCAAACTACCCCGCAAAAAACTTCAAACGAATCTCCAAAAGGAGGTATATCCGCAGTGAGTAACCCAAGTATCGTCCACACCAGTGACGCCACGTTCGATAAGGACGTGCTCAAGTCAGAAAAGCCCGTTTTGCTCGACTTTTGGGCTGAATGGTGCGGCCCCTGCAAGATGATCGCTCCCATCCTCGATGAGATCGCCGATCAGTACAAAGACAAGATTCGGATCGCCAAGCTGAACATCGATGACAACCCGGCGACTCCCCCCAAATTCAATATCCGCGGTATCCCGACGCTGATTCTGTTCAAGAATGGCACGGTGGAGGCCCAAAAAGTCGGCGCTGTCACGAAGTCACAGCTCGCGGCCTTTTTGGACAGCAACCTGTGAGAGGCTATCTAGGGAACCAGTCCCGCGGCGGTGGCCAGGGTGGCGGCGGACAGGGCGGCCAACAGGGTGGCGGCGGCCAAGGGGGCGGGCGCTCCAATCGGTCCAATCGCGGACCGCGCAATGACAACCGCAACGGCAACACCAACGGTGGGCGGCCTCCGCAGGAGGATTACGGTGACCTGCCGGAGGGCGGCGACGACTTAGAAATCATCGCCCCGAACGACCTCGCTCGCAGCCGCAGTTCGATGAACCTGACGGAGCTCAAGAAGCGTCCGATCAGCGATCTCGTCAAGCTGGCCGAGACCATGGGCCTGGAGAACATGGGGCGATCGCGCAAACAGGACATCATTTTCGGTGTCTTGAAGGCGCATGCCCGCAAGGGCGAGGACATCTACGGCGATGGCGTGCTGGAAATTCTGCAGGATGGCTTCGGCTTTCTGCGCTCGTCGGACTCGAGTTACCTGGCCGGCCCGGACGACATCTATGTGTCGCCCAGCCAGATTCGCCGCTTCAACCTGCGCACCGGCGATTCCATTTCCGGCTTGATCCGCCCGCCGAAGGACGGGGAGCGGTATTTCGCGCTGCTGAAGGTCGGTGAGATCAACTATGACTCGCCGGAAAGTTCGCGCGGCAAGGTGCTGTTCGAGAATCTGACGCCGCTGCATCCCACCGAGCGGTTGAAGCTCGAGCGGGGCAACGGTTCGACCGAGGATTTGACGGCCCGCGCCATCGATCTGGTTTCGCCCATCGGCAAGGGTCAGCGGGGTCTCATCGTCTCGCCGCCCAAGGCCGGCAAGACCATGTTGCTGCAGAACATCGCCACCGCCATCACGGCCAATCATCCCGAGGTGTACCTCATCGTCCTGCTCATCGATGAGCGGCCCGAGGAAGTGACCGAGATGGCGCGTACCGTGAAAGGCGAAGTGGTGTCGTCGACCTTCGACGAGCCCGCCAGCCGTCACGTGCAAGTGGCCGAGATGGTGATCGAGAAGGCCAAGCGGCTGGTCGAGCACAAGAAAGACGTGGTCATTCTGCTCGACTCCATCACGCGTCTGGCGCGCGCCTACAACACGGTGGTGCCGAGCTCCGGCAAGGTGCTCACCGGCGGCGTGGATGCCAACGCACTGCAGCGTCCGAAGCGCTTTTTCGGCGCGGCGCGCAACATCGAGGAGGGCGGCAGCTTGACCATTCTCGCCACCGCGCTGGTCGATACCGGCTCCAAGATGGACGACGTCATTTTCGAAGAGTTCAAGGGCACGGGTAATTCGGAAATCCATTTGGATCGCCGCATCGCCGAGAAGCGCACGTTCCCGTCGATCAACATCAACCGTTCGGGCACGCGCAAGGAAGAGCTCATCACGGATCCCGCCGAGTTGTCCAAGATGTGGATTCTGCGCAAGCTCCTGCATCCGATGGACGAATTGGCCGCGATCGAATTCCTGTTGGACAAGATGAAAGATACCAAGACCAATGCGGATTTCTTCGACGCGATGAAGCGTTAGAGCAGACGTAGAGCAACGCCGGGGGTCGGACATTCATGCAATGGTGGGCGTGGGTAGCCGTCGGCGCGATTCTCTTGGGGTCGGAGCTGGCCTTCGTCGATGCGCAGTTCTACCTGGTGTTTCTCGGGCTGGCGGCGCTGATCGTGGGCTTTCTCGGCGTCTCCGGCTGGATTCTAACCGTCTGGCTGCAATGGATCGCATTCGCGGGTATGGCGGCCGTTTCGATGTTTGCGTTTCGCCGCCGAATCTACGATCGCCTGCGCCGCAATCTGCCCCGGATGAATCAAGGGCCGGCCGGGGAAACGGTGGTGCTGCCCGACGCGTTGCCGCCGGGCGAAACGTGCCGAGTCGAGTTTCGCGGCAGTTCGTGGAGTGCGCGCAACGGCGGCCCGCTTCTCATCGCCGCCGGTACGCGCGCCCGTATCGAGCGGGTCGACGGGCTGACGCTGGTCGTCCACGGCGAGCCGCTATGATCGCAAGAATGAGGAGAGACTCATGGACATGACCCTAGGCTACGGCGCCATTGCGCTGGCCGTGCTCGTCGTCGTGCTGGTGGCCAAGACCGCGACGGTGGTGCCGCAGCAGAGCGCCTACGTGGTCGAGCATCTGGGCAAGTACAGCCGCACCTTGTCGGCCGGGTTCCACATTCTGATTCCCTTCATGGAAAAGGTGGCCTACAAACACAGCCTGAAGGAAATCGCGATCGACATCGCCGAACAGATCTGCATCACGCGCGACAACGTCCAGGTCGGCGTCGATGGCGTGCTGTACATGCAAGTGCTCGATCCGCATCTCGCCTCCTACGGCATCACCAATTTCGGCTTCGCCATATCGCAGCTCGCGCAGACCACCTTGCGCAGCGAGATCGGCAAGATCGAGCTCGATCGCACGTTCGAGGCGCGCGGCACCATCAACGCCAATGTCGTCAGCGAACTCGACAAGGCGTCGGTGGCCTGGGGAGTCAAGGTGCTGCGGTACGAAATCAAGAACATCACCCCGCCGCGCGACGTGCTGCAGGCCATGGAGAAGCAGATGCGCGCGGAACGCGAGAAGCGCGCGGTGGTGCTCACATCGGAAGGCGAGCGCGACGCCAAGATCAATTCGGCGGAGGGCGACAAGCAGCGCGTGATCAAGCAGTCCGAAGCCAACAAGCAACAGCAGATCAACGAAGCGGAAGGCCAGGCGCAAGCCATTCTCGCGGTGGCGACCGCCACGGCGGAAGGACTGCGCCAGGTGGGGATCGCACTGTCCGACCGCGGCGGGATCGAAGCGATGCAGTTGCGGATCGGCGAGGAGTATGTGAAGCAGTTCGGCAAACTCGCACAAGCAGGAACGACGCTCGTGGTGCCGGCAAATCTCACGGATCTCGCCTCCATCGTCACCATGGCGACCAGCATCGCCCGCAAGCCGGCCGGCTCGCCGCAGGCCTGACGCCATGCCGATGCAGTCTACGGCCGCGCCGATCGGATTCACGGAATTCGTGGTGTTGGTCGCGTCGATGATGGCGTGCCAGGCCATCGCCATCGATGCGATGCTGCCGGCGTTTCCCATCATCGTGCACGCCCTGCACGTCGCGAACGAGAACCACGGCCAATGGATACTCACGTCCTACATGGCGGGCCTGGGCTGCGGCCAGCTGTTCTGGGGCGTGATGTCGGATCGATTCGGCAGGCGCCCGGTGCTGCTCGCCGGCCTTGGGGTCTACGTCAGCGCGGCGCTGCTATGCGGGCTCAGCGACAGCTTCCATGCATTGCTGATCTGGCGCTTCGTGCATGGTCTGGCGGCGGCCAGCGTCACGGTGTCGCGTTCCGTGATCCGCGACCTCTATTCGGGCCGGGCGATGGCGCGGGTCATGTCGCTGACCTTCGTCGTGTTCCTGATGGTACCCGTCGTCGCGCCAAGCCTAGGACAGGTGATTTTGCTGTTCGCTCCCTGGCGTTATATTTTCATCGTCTGCGGCACGTTCGCCGCGATCGTCTGGACCTGGGCCTGGCTGCGGCTGCACGAGACGCTGCATCCCGAATACCGAATGACTCTGACCGGCAGTCACATCGCGCACGCCGTGCGGCTGGTGCTCGGCGATCGCGCCTCGCTGTGCTACACCCTCGCATTGACGGTGATGTTCGGGTCCATCATGGCTTACGTCGGCATGGTGCAGCAGATCTTCTCCGACGTCTTTCACCGCGCCAGCTTGATGCCGAGCATGTTCGCGCTGTGTGCGGTCACCATGGGGATGGGTGCCTATCTGAACTCGCGTTTCGTCGAGCGTCTGGGGATGCGTCACATCTCCCATGCGGCGCTGCTGTGCTTTATCGGCATCACCGCGCTGCATTGCGTGATCGCGGCGATGGGCCTCGAGCAGCTGTGGACCTTCGTCCTGTTCCAGGCCGCCACGATGGCGTGCTTCAGCCTGTCCGTTTCCAATTTCGGCGCCATGGCGATGGAGCCCATCGGCGCGGTGGCCGGCATCGGCGCATCGCTGCAGGGCTTCATATCGACGTTCGCGGGCGCACTGATGGGCGCCGCCATCGGGCGGCAGTTCAATGGAGCGGCCACGCCCCTGGCGGCGGGTTCGTTGATCTGCGGCCTGATGGGCCTGGTGTTCGTATTGTTTGCCGAGAAAGGTCGGCTCTTCAAACATCACCACCCGGCGGCGATGACCGCCGACGGCACCGCGGCGGAGAGTTACGGCATGCACTAGCCGCCGGGCAGGCGTTACCTGAACACGGCGTCGGCGGCCGGTACGGTAAACTGGATCCATGATGCTGACCGTGGAGGAGATCGTAGCGGGTGGGTTGTGCATTGGGTGTGGCCTGTGCCAAGCCATCGCCGGTCCTGAGACGCCGGGTCTGCGGTTGGCTGACTGTGCGCGCCTGAATTCGGTGGCGGAGAACCTGCTCGAGGCCCGCGGCGCGCTGCGCCGTGCGAGAGCAGGCCGGTTGGGCGAGGGACCCGCGGTGGAGTGAACTCAAGGTACCGCGCGCTCGATGGCGCGGTAGCCGATGTCGCGCCGGTACTGGACCAGGTTCCAGTGAATGGCGTGTACCAACTCGTAGGCGTGCTGCTGTGCGCCGGCGACGGTGTCCCCCAGCCCCACGGCGCAGAGCACGCGGCCTCCCGCCGTCACGACGCTCGAACCGCTCTGCCGTGTGCCGGCATGAAACACCTTGCCCGGCAACCGGGCGGCTACGTCGAGTCCGCTGATCGGATCGCCTTTGCGGTAAGCCTCGGGATAGCCTCCCGCTGCCATGACGACGCCGAGTGCCGCGCGCGAATCCCACTCGGGCTCGATGCCATCGAGCGCGCCGCCAAGGGCCGCTTCGCAGAGGTCGACCAGGTCGCTCTTCAACCGCATCAGCACCGGTTGCGCTTCAGGATCGCCGAAGCGGCAGTTGAACTCCATCACGTTGGGCGTGCCGTCCTCGGCGATCATCAACCCCGCATACAGAAATCCGGTGTACGGATTGCCGTCGCTGCGCAGCCCTTGCAACGTGGGTTCGATGACTTCCCGCATGATCCGGTCATGCAACACCTGCGTGACGATGGGGGCGGGGGAGTAAGCGCCCATGCCGCCGGTATTCGGACCCAGATCGCCATCGTCGCGGCGTTTGTGATCCTGCGAGGTCGCGAGCGGGATCACCTGGCAGTCGTGGGCCACGACGATGAAACTCACTTCCTCGCCGCGTAAGAACTCCTCGATCACGACGGTGTTGCCTGCGGCGCCGAAACTGCCGCCGAGCATGGCGCCGGCCGCCTCGATGGTCGCTTCGTGCGTTTCGCATATGACCACGCCCTTGCCGGCCGCGAGACCGTCCGCTTTGACGACCAGCGGCAAACGCCGCGCCCTGACGTAGTCGGCATCGAAGTCCGCCGCACTGAACGTCGCATAGCTCGCCGTGGGTATGCCGTAGCGTTGCAGGAAATTCTTGGTGAACGCCTTCGATCCCTCGAGTCGGGCGGCTGCCTGGGTCGGGCCGAAACAGGCGCGCCCCGCAAGCTTGAAGCGATCCACGATACCCGCCACCAGCGGGCCTTCGGGACCGATGATGGTCAAGTCGATGCTCTCGCGGTTCGCGAACGCCACCAGTGCGTCGCTGTCGTCGGCCGCGATGTCGACATTGCTCATACGGGGTTCGAGCGCCGTGCCCGCGTTTCCCGGCGCGACGAACACATGCCGCACGCGAGGCGATTGCGCGCACTTCCACGCGAGAGCATGTTCGCGGCCGCCACCGCCGACAATCAAGATCTTCATGGAAAACCGTGCACGTCGTGGAAACTAGTGACGAAAATGCCGCATCCCGGTGAACACCATCGCGATTCCGTGCTCGTCGGCCGCGGCGATGACTTCCGGGTCGCGCTTCGAGCCCCCGGGCTGAATCACCGACTTGATGCCGAATTCGGCCACCACGTCGAGTCCATCGCGAAACGGAAAGAATGCGTCCGACGCCATGGCGGCCGATTCCATCGAAAGCCCCTCGTCCTTGGCTTTCATGGCGGCGATCTTGCTGCTGACCACGCGGCTCATCTGTCCGGCGCCGATCCCCAACGTCGCGCGATCCTTCACGCACACGATCGCGTTCGACTTCACGTACTTCGCTATGCGCCATGCCATGACCAGATCGACGAGTTCCTGGGAATTCGGGGCGCGTTTCGTGACCACGCGAAGTTCGTGCGGCTGGACCGCACCTTCATCCCGCGTCTGGACCAAGAGGCCGCCGGCAACGCTCTTGTATTCGAGCAGTTGCTCGATGGGCTTGGTGAGGTCGCCGACCTGCAGCACGCGAATGTTGTCTTTGGAGGCCAGCAACGCCTTGGCCGCGTTCGAGATCGTGGGTGCGAGAATGACCTCGACGAATTGGCGCTCGAGGATGGCCCGCGTGGTTTCGGCATCCAATTCGCGATTGAAGGCGATGATTCCGCCGAAGGCGGACGTGGGATCGGTGCGATACGCGAGGGCATAGGCCGCGGCCAGGCTCTCGCCCAGCGCCACACCGCAGGGATTTGCGTGCTTGACGATGACGCAGGCGGGACTTTCGAACTGACGCACGCATTCGAGCGCGGTGTCGCTGTCCGCGATGTTGTTGTAGGAAAGCTCCTTGCCCTGTATCTGGCCGGCGGTGGTGACCGACGCGCCGATGGCGCGCGGATCCTTGTAGAACGCCGCCTGTTGATGCGGGTTCTCGCCGTAGCGCAGGTCGAGATGCTTGCGGAAGGAGAGGTTCAGATCGTCGGGGAACGTGGGCGCTTCCCCGCCGATGGCGCCCGTGAAGTAGGCGGACACCATGGCGTCGTACTGCGCGGTGTGCGCGAACGCCTTGGCGGCGAGCTTCTGCCGCATCACGACGTGGGTCGAGCCTTGATTCGCCGCCAGATCGTCCAACACGTTGCGGTAATCGCCGGGGTCCACCACCACCGTGACCGACGCGTGGTTCTTGGCGGCAGCGCGCACCATGGCGGGCCCGCCGATGTCGATGTTCTCGACCGCGTCCTCATAGCTGCAATCGGCGCGGGCCACCGTGGCTGCGAATGGGTAGAGATTCACGGCGAGCAAATCGATGGGCTCGATGCCGTGCTCGCGCATGATGTCCTCATCCATGCCGCGGCGCCCCAACAGACCGCCGTGGATCTTCGGGTGCAGCGTCTTGACCCGGCCGCCCATGATTTCCGGGAAGCCGGTGTGCTCGGCCACCTCTTTCAGCGCAATGCCATGGCGTATCAAGAGCTTGGCGGTGCCGCCCGTGGACAGCAATTCGATGCCGCGCTCCTTCAGTTCGCGCGCGAACTCGACGATTCCGGTCTTGTCGGAAACACTGAGCAGTGCGCGGCGTACGGGAGTTTGCAACGGACCTTACCCGGTAATGCCGAACTCGCGGAGTTTCTTGCGTAGCGTCCCGCGATTGATGCCGAGGATGGTGGCCGCACGGCTCTGATTTCCCTGCACGTGACCCATCACGACTTTGAACAAGGGCTCTTCAACCTCGCGCATGACGAGATCGTACAACTGCGCGGGCTTGTGACCGTTCAACGTCTCGAAATAGCATTGCAAGGCTTCCTCCGCCTGCGAACGCAGGGGCACGCCCTTGCCATTGACTTTCAAGTCCCGGCCGTTGAACGGCGGCGAGACATCTTTGCGTGATTTCGATTTCTTCTTTGCGACCATAGCCCATCCAATTCACTGCCGATCGTTCTACTTTTTTTTAAACTATGTACGCCTACGCTGTGCAATGCACTCCTGTATCGAAATGCTCCAACAGCGTGGACAGTTGTTCGCGTGGCGTCTCGATCGTCACGAGACGATTCCGCAATACCTCCTGTCCGGGATGCTGCCGAAAATACCAACTCAAGTGCTTGCGTGCCACTCGAACTCCAGTCTCATCGCCGTAGAGGGCGTACAGGTCTTCGAGGTGGGCGCGCATAATATCACGGACTTTTTCCAGCGCTAGCACTCCGCGCAATTCACCGGTTGCGAGGAAAAAATTGACTTCGTCGAAGATCCATGGCCGGCCTTGCGCGGCTCTGCCGATCATGACGCCGTCGCACCCGGTCTGCGCCAAAATGTCGCGCGCTTTTTCCGGCGAGTCGATGTCGCCATTCGCGAACACCGGGATTTTGACCGTCGATTTGATTGCGGCGACGCTTTCGTGTTCGGCGTTTCCCTGATACATGTCGGCGCGCGTGCGGCCATGGATCGCCAGCGCTTGAATTCCGCAGTCCTCCGCTGTTTTGGCGATTTGCATGCCATTTTTATTGTTTCGATCCCATCCGGTGCGCGTCTTCAACATCACCGGCACCGCAACGGCGCGCACGACCGCATGCAAAATACGTGCAACGAGAGCCTCGTCCTGCATCAACGCGGAGCCCGCCAGCCGGTTGCAGACTTTTTTTGCCGGGCATCCCATGTTGATGTCGATGATCTGGGCGCCTGCATCGACGTTGCGGCGCGCCGCCTCGGCCATCATCTGCGGATCGTACCCCGCGATTTGCACGACACGTGGACTGGGTTCTCCGCTGTGGTCCATGCGCCGCCGCGATTTGGGTGTGTTCCACAGCCGCACTTCGGCGGTGAGCATTTCCGACGCGGCAAGGCCTGCGCCGAAGCGCCGGCACAAGGCGCGAAACGCCCGGTCGGTCACCCCCGCCATCGGCGCGAGCAGGACGTTGGACGGCAACGTATACGGACCGATTTTGGGCATCACTTGGGCATCACTTGGGCTGCGCCGCAGCATCGCCGGCGCAAATTATTTTCTTGTCGGCGCCGCGCACGCACACGTCGATCTCGAATCCTTCCGCGTCCTTGCCGGGATCGAGAATATCCAAGGTCGCGTCCACTCGCTCGCCGGGAGCGAGCATGCGAGCAGTCGTCTTGCCCAGGTATTCGGTCGCAACGAATTCGCGCGCGCCGACGCGAGTGCCGAAGCGATTGACCAGTGTCACCCGCAGCAAGGGATACGGCTGTGGTTGTGCGGCCGTATTCATGATGCTGGCGCGCACCCGCAGCGTGCCTTTGGCTCCCGGATCGCCGGTGACCCCCCACTGACGCAATTGATAGGAGGCGAGATTGGCGGCTCCCTGGCCCGCGCCGCCGAGGAACGGTATATGGGCCGCGAGCCAGTCGCCATTGCCGCGCACGACCTGAGCTGCCAGCAGCAGCGCGAGCACGATGGCAGCGGCAAGCCACACGGCGAACGGCAGCCTGCGCCGCGACGCGTTGATCTGCGGCAACTCGGCATGCGCGTAGCTCGCCAACATTTCCTGCCGCACATTCTCCGAGACTTCCAAGCCCGAAATCCGTGACGGCGTTGCGGGTGAGGCCGCGCGGCCGGATGCGGGCGCGGGTATGGCCAGAAATTCTTCGAGGTCCGTGGCAGCCGGCGCCGCAGCGTCGCTCCGAATCCGCAGTGCGGCCACGCCGTCGGCCGCCAGCTGTTGCCGACGGTTCGGCCGGGTCTCGATGAATATTCGATCCAACTCTCCGGGCGGCAGCGTGAATTCCAGGGAGGTCTCCGATGCCAGATCGTCGTCGGGCGCATCCACGAACTGCAACTGCGCGATCTCCACGCCGGGCGGAACGTCCCTCACGAAACGAAGCTCGGCAATTTCGACGCCGGGGGGCGCATCCATGTCGTTGGCGGCCGGTGGTTCCTCGTCCGGGTTCAGGTCCTGTGGCGCATCCGCCAAATCGATTGCGTCGGATTCCAGGATCTCCTCGGCGCGCGTCTCCAGATCGAGCGACGACTCGCCTTTGCTGAAGCCGGTCGCATCCTCAGCGAGACGCGACAAGGCATTGAACACCTCGCCGCACCGGCCGCAGCGCACTTGTCCGCCGGCGGCGCGCAGCGCCTCGGCGGACAAGCGAAACACGGTCTCGCACTTTGAACACTGCGTGAACACGCTAAGTTGAACTCCCCTGGACGCTCCCGCGGCCGGCCATCGGGGGCGCAGCCATCCCGACGCCGACCGGTTCGACCATCCGGCGAGCATGGATGCAACACCAATCGTCCCGTCCGACGACTCGCACCATATCAAAACTGGACGTGTACGCGGCTTTAACCGCGTAGGCCTGAGTCTTGAGGAGCCCTGACAGGAGCAGATCGCCGCCGGGTTCGCAGGCGGCAGTCAGCAGAGGGGCCAATTCGATCAGCGGGCCGGCAAGAATGTTGGCGACGACGCAACTCACGGGCCGCAGGGTGGCCGGCACGCCTTGAACTTCGATGGCGGACGAGACGTCGTTGCGGATCGCATTTTCGCGGGTCGCGAGCAGCGCCTGCGGATCGAGATCCACCGCGATCACGTGCGCCGCGCCGAGTTTCAGCGCGGCTAAACCTAAGATTCCGGAACCGCACCCATAGTCGATCAGCGTGCGGCCCGACAGCGGCAGCGCATCCAGGATCTGCAGACACAGGGCGGTGGTCGGATGCGTGCCGGTGCCGAACGCGAGTCCCGGATCCAGCCGGACGACCACGGCCTCGGGATCCTCGGGCGCCGCAGCCGCCGTGGGGCACACCCACAGTCGCCGCCCGAAGCGCATCGACTTCCAATCGATGAGCCACACTCGCTCCCAGTCCTGGTTCGCGACCGGGCGCACGCGGGCGGTCTGCGCGATGTGCGGCCCCAAGCGCGAAGCGAGATGTTCGACATGAGCCGTGGCCTCGATATTCAGCATGGAGTCGGCGTTGGCCGTGACCGCGGCATCGGGTACCGTATAGACCGCGGCCTTGGCGTCGACACCGGCCGTCGCATCGACATTCGTTGTGGGATCGGCGGCCTGTTGGAACAGCGCGCGCACCAGCGTGTCGCTCCACAGCCTGATTTCACCGGGCTTGGGTTCGAGCACGGGCTCATCCCCGCGATCGACGAAGGTGATCGAACTCGCACCGATCTCGGTGAGGGCGGCCTCGACCGCTTCCGAGTCGAGATCTCCCAGGGGAAATTCAATCTCATACATAGTGCTGACTCGCTAGTGCTGACGCACCCTATCAACGGGGGTGCGGCCACCCCCGACCGCTATCGCTCGCGGAGCGAGCGTGGGGAGCAAGACCCGACGATTTCATTTCAATCCCAGGCGCCGCTCCAGGTAGTGAATATCGGTGCCGCCCTGACGGAACGCGGAGTGATTGAATATTTCCTGGTGCAGAGGGATGTTGGTCTTGATGCCCTCGACCACCATTTCCGCGAGCGCGTTGCGCATCCGGGCAATGGCCGTGTCGCGCGTGTCGCCGTAGGCGATGACCTTGCCTATCATGGAATCGTAGAACGGCGGGACGTTGTAGCCCGTGTACACGTGACTGTCGACGCGGATGCCGGGACCGCCCGGGGCGTGCCACAACCTGACCGGCCCGGGCGAGGGCGCGAAGGTCTTCGGATCTTCTGCATTGATGCGGCATTCCACGGCGTGGCCGCGAATCTCGATGTCCTTCTGTTCGTACGGCAGCGGTTCGCCCGCCGCGATGAGCAGCTGCGCCTTGACGATGTCGATTCCGGTGACCAGTTCGGTGACCGGATGTTCGACCTGCACGCGCGTGTTCATCTCGATGAAGTAGAACTCGTTGTCCTGATACAGGAATTCGAGCGTGCCCGCATTGCGATAGCCCACTTCGCGGCAGGCGCGGGCACAGCGCTCGCCCATGGTTTTACGCTGCTTGGCGGTGAGGCCGGGCGCCGGCGCTTCCTCGATCACTTTCTGGTGGCGCCTTTGCATCGAACAGTCGCGCTCACCCAGATGCACCACATTGCCGTAGTTGTCCGCCAGCACCTGAAACTCGATGTGCCGCGGCTTTTCCAGGAATTTTTCCATGTAGACCTGGGGGTTGCCGAAGGCGGCAAGCGCCTCGGACTGGGTCACGCTGATGGCGTTGAGCAGCGATGCGTCGGTGTGTACGACGCGCATGCCGCGGCCGCCGCCGCCGCCCGACGCTTTGATGATGACCGGATAGCCTATTTCCTTGGCGATGCGGAAATTCTCGTCGACATCCGACCCAAGCGGGCCGTCCGACCCCGGGACGCAGGGAACTCCCGCCGCCTTCATCACTTTGATGGCCGACACTTTGTCGCCCATCAAGCGGATGGTCTCGGCGCGGGGACCCACGAAAATGAAACCGCTCTTCTCGACGCGTTCCGCGAAATCCGCGTTCTCGGACAAGAAGCCGTAGCCCGGATGAATGGCGACCGAGTCGGTCACTTCCGCGGCGCTGATGATGGCGGGCATGTTCAGATACGACAGCGCCGATTGCGGCGGACCGATACAGACGGTTTCGTCCGCCAGCAGCACGTGTTTGGTATTGAAGTCGGCCGTGGAATGAATGGCCACCGTTTTGATGCCCAATTCGCGGCAGGCGCGCAATATGCGAAGCGCGATCTCGCCGCGATTTGCAATGACGACTTTTTCGATCATCGGGGCTATTCGATGATGAACAGGGGTTGGCCGAACTCGACGGGTTCGCCGTTCTTGGCCAGTATTGCGGTGACGCGTCCTGTTTTGTCGGATTCGATTTGATTCATCATCTTCATCGCTTCGATGATGCAGAGGATCTGGCCGACCTTGATGTCCATGCCGATCTCGACGAAGGATTTGGCGCCGGGTGCCGGGGCCGAGTAATACGTGCCCACCATGGGCGAGGTGACCGTCGATTCATCCTTCTTCGGCTTGTGTTCGCCGGCGGCGGTGGCCGGAGTCGCCGGCGCCGCGGCCGCGGCGGCCATGGGCGCGGCCGCGACCATCGGGGCTTGCATGGCCAGGCGCGGATGGCGGCTGATGCGCACGGATTCCTCCCCCTCGGAGATCTCGAGTTCGGAGATCCCCGACTCTTCCAGCAATTCGATCAATTTCTTAACTTTGCGAATATCCACCGTGAACCCCTCGAGGAAATCTTTGTTAAGTGGCGGCCAGGTGCGCGCACGCGGATTCGAGCGCAAGCTCGTAGCCGTGGACGCCCAAGCCAATGATGCAGCCGGCGGCGATGCCGGACAGATACGAGCGATGTCTGAACTCTTCGCGCGCAAAAATATTGGTGATGTGAATCTCGATGAACGGCACCGCGACGGCCAGGAATGCGTCGCGGAGGGCAATGCTGGTATGGGTATAAGCGCCTGGGTTGATGATGACGAACCCAACGCCGTCGCGCTTCGTCCCCTGTATCCTGGCAATGAGTTCATGCTCCGCGTTGCTCTGCGCCGCGATCAACTCGTGGCCGCGGGCACGGGCGAGAGCCACGAGCTTGTTCTCGATGTCGGGCAGGCTGGCCGAGCCATAAATTTGCGGCTCGCGTGCACCTAGAAGGTTCAAGTTCGGACCATTTAGCAGCAGGATTCGCGCCATTTCCCCACTGATCCAGCGTTGTCGCGTTGAAAAGGTCCGCGATAATAACCAGAAATGGGGGAGATATGGCAAGCTTCGGCGGCGATCGTCGCCGGATGGCCGACAATCGGGCGGCAAACCGCGGCTGCGCTAACCCGTACCGTGGCCCGCGAGCGCACCCAACCCCGTCGCGATGGTACGCCGCGCGGCCGCCAGATCGACGCGATCGTCGTTGAGGTTTTGTACCACGCCGAGGATGAGGTCGGCCTGCGCCCTATGCAACTCGCCCAGGTAGAGCGTCACCACCTCGCCGCGCCGATCGGTGAATACGGTGAACGGGAAGACCGGTGTGTCCACGCCCAGGCGGGCCGCCACGTCCAACGCATCCTGTTCCCCGATCAGCAGGGGATAGGCGATTTTGAGCTCGTCGGCGTAGGCGAGCACTTTGTCCCGATAGTCGACCGCGACGCCCACGACTGCCACGTCGCGGCCGTTCCACTCACTATTGAGCGCCTTCAGCAAGGGTATCTCCCGGCGGCATGGCGCGCACCAGGTGGCCCAAAAATTCAAAATCAACGACTTGCCGGCCCATTTCGCAATGGGAGTCGGCCTGCCGGCCGAATCGCCCAAGGAAAAGTCGGGCAGCCGTTCCGGGATTTTGGCCGGAGTGGGTACCGCGGGATCGAAGCCGGCGTTGAAATCGCTCATCGTGGGTGGGCTCGCTTCGCCCACCGGAACCCGCACCGCCGAGGGCGAGCCAGCGCCACCCGGATGCAGGAGCGCGCGGCTGGAATACACGCGCATCCCCGCCCAGATTCCGAACACCACCACCACGATGGCGCCGGCAATTCGCATTGCCAAGGAGGGGTGCGACGCGGAGGTCATGCTGGGGTGTCTAGGCGGCGCTCTTTTCGCAACGACAGGCCGGCAAGCAGAAAAGCCAGCGCGCCGCCAACGATGGCATAGCCTTCCCACGGGTGCTCGGGGGTGCGAACCGCCTGCGTCTTCGCGCTCGGGAAGAGCACTTTGACGATGGCGGGATAGCACAAACCCGCCTCGGCGCAGCCCTGATAGGTCACTTTGATCTGGATGGGATGGGCACCGGCGTCGAAGCGGCTATAGGCTGCCGTGCCTTCGACCTGCTGAGTGAAGATTTCCTGGGTCCCCAAATAGGGATCGGTTTTCAGTGTGCCCCGTGGAAACGAGGGCGCCGCCACGACGAGATCCGGGCTTTCCGCCTTGATCTCCATCTTTTGTCGGTACAAGTAGTAGCCGTCGGCGATGGCCCAGCGCACGCGGACCACATCGCCGTCGACCCGCGATGACACGCGAAATGCCACATCGGGGGGCAGGAAATCGGCTTCGTTGGAGTCCACGCCGCGTATCCACCAGGGTTTCGCGGACGCGAAGCCAGGCAGGGCCAAGGTGAGGGCAGCGAGTATCAGGAGGCGGGAGGCGTTCATCGGCGGTCATTATAGTACGTCGCGCACTCCACAATATGCTGCGATGCGGCAAATATTAGATTCCGCCACCCCTTGAATCGGCCGAATCTGCCGCTATGATTAGCAGCCTCGAGCAGAGAGTGCTAACAACGCCTCCGCTCCTTTGTCAACCCTACTCAAGCATCAGGAGTCTTGTCTTATGAAGATTCGTCCCCTTCATGACCGTGTGATCGTGAAACGAGAAGAAGAAGAGCGTAAGTCCCCAGGCGGAATCGTGATCCCGGATACTGCGACCGAGAAGCCGATCTTTGGCAAAGTCGTTGCCGTCGGCAAGGGTAAGATTTTAGAGAACGGCGAAATTCGCCCGCTCGACCTCAAGGTCGGCGACAAGATCCTTTTCGGTAAGTACAGCGGAACCGAAGTGAAGATGGATGGCGATGAGCTGGTTGTCATGCGTGAAGAAGACGTCATGGCCGTGGTCGAAGGCAAGTAAGCCTCCGCGCCCAATCCATTCAACATTCCCGCTACAAATTCAATTAGAGGTATCAGCAAATGGCAGCAAAAGACGTACGCTTTAGCGACGACGCTCGGCAACGCATGTTCAAGGGCGTCAACATCCTCGCGAATGCCGTCAAGGTAACGCTGGGTCCCAAAGGCCGCAACGCAGTACTCGACAAGAGCTTCGGCGCCCCCACCGTCACCAAGGACGGCGTGTCGGTCGCGAAGGAAATCGAACTGAAGGACAAGTTCGAGAACATGGGCGCGCAGATGGTGAAGGAAGTCGCTTCCAACACGTCTGACGAGGCCGGCGATGGCACCACCACCGCCACCGTGCTGGCGCAAGCCATCATCCGCGAAGGGTTGAAATCGGTCGCCGCCGGCGCCAATCCGATGGACCTGAAGCGCGGCATCGACCTCGCGGTCGCGTCCGCCACCGAAGAGCTGAAGAAGCTCTCCAAGCCCTGCAAGGATCCGAAGGCGATCGCGCAGGTCGGCACGATCTCCGCGAACTCCGACGAGAGCATTGGCAAGACCATTGCCGATGCCATGGCGAAGGTCGGCAAGGAAGGCGTGATCACCGTCGAAGAGGGCTCGGGCCTGCAGAACGAGCTGGAAGTGGTCGAAGGCATGCAGTTCGATCGCGGCTACCTGTCGCCGTACTTCATCAACAATCAGCAGAGCCAGAGCGCCGAGCTCGAGAAGCCGCTGATCCTTCTGGTCGACAAGAAGATCTCCAACATTCGCGAATTGCTGCCGCTGCTGGAAGCCATTGCGAAGGGCGGCCGTCAGCTATTGATCGTTGCTGAAGACGTCGAAGGCGAAGCGCTCGCCACCCTCGTCGTCAACACGATCCGCGGCATCGTCAAGGTCGCCGCCGTCAAGGCGCCGGGCTTCGGCGATCGTCGCAAGGCCATGCTGCAGGACATCGCGGTTCTGACCGGCGGCACGGTCATTTCCGACGAAGTCGGCCTGTCGCTCGAGAAGGCGACGCTGAACGACCTGGGCGAAGCGAAGAAGATCCTGGTGGAGAAAGAGAACACCACCATCATCGACGGCGCCGGCAAGGCAGCGGACATCAAGGGCCGCGTCGACAGCATCCGTCAGCAGATCGAGGAAGCGACCAGCGACTATGACAAGGAAAAACTGCAGGAGCGCGTTGCCAAGCTCTCCGGCGGTGTTGCCGTGATCAAAGTCGGTGCCGCGACCGAAATCGAAATGAAGGAAAAGAAGGCGCGCGTCGAAGACGCACTGCACGCAACCCGTGCGGCCGTCGAAGAAGGCGTGGTTCCGGGCGGCGGCGTAGCGCTGGTGCGTGCGTTGAAGGCCATCGAGAAGCTGGTCGGTGCGAACGAAGACCAGACGACGGGCATCAAGATTCTGGCCCGTTCGATCGAAGAGCCTCTGCGTCAGATCGTCACCAATGCCGGTGAGGACGCTGCGGTTGTTCTGAATCGGGTGCGCGAAGGCAAGGGCACGTTCGGTTACAACGCCGCGACCAGCGAGTACGGCGACATGATCGAACTGGGCATCCTGGATCCGACCAAGGTCACGCGTCTGGCTCTGCAGAACGCCGCCTCGGTTGCGGGCCTCCTGCTCACGACGGAAGTCATGATCGCAGAATCGCCGAAGGAAGATGAGCATGCACATGGCGCCCCGGGCGGCGGCATGGGTGGCATGGGCGGTATGGACATGTAACAACCTGCTCGAGGCAGGGGCCGGTGCCGGCTTAGGGTCGGCACCGGCTGTGACAGTCAAAAGAGAGCGGGCTTCGGTCCGCTCTCTTTTTTTGCGCTCAAAAGGAGAGCTTGGCAACGGCCTGACGTGACAGGGTGCTGAGCGGAGCGCCGAGACTCAAGGCCATGTACGCCGGCGCCTACTCGGGCCTTCGAGCCACCGGTTCGCGATTGCCAAGTGTAACAGCGACACCACATTCATCTAAACTGTCGGCAACACGCTGTGCGGGGATGTAAAGAAGATGAGCTGGTCGGCGAAGCAGTACGTCGCCTTCGAGGAGCAGCGCACCCGGCCGGTGCGGGGCCTGATCGCCTCGTGAGCGCTCCCGACGTGTCGCTTCCCGTTCTACCCTTGGGCGGCGTGCCCGAGGAGTTGCGTCCGCCATTGATGCAGTGGTGGGAGCGCGCCTGCGCGCTGCCGGCACTGGTCGATCACTATGCCGCGCTGCCGAGCCGGTTGCGCGAGGAGTTGCCGCGCGTCGCCGCCGCGAGCGAATTCGTCGAATCGGCCTTGCTGCAGGATGCGGACGCGCTTGCGTGGCTTGGGCAGAACGACGAGTCGGCGCTGCGCGCCAACGCCGATTACGAGCAGCGCGCCGCGTCGGCGCCGACGCCGCCCGAGGCCGAGCAGGTGCTGCGCGAGTGGCGACGGCGCGAGATGCTGCGTATCGCGTGGCGCGACATCGCGGGTCGGGTGAGCGTGACGGACACCTTGCGCGCGCTGTCGGATCTCGCCGATGCGTGTCTTCGTGCCGCGGCCGCGGCGGCGCGACGGCACCTCGAAGCGCCGTTCGGCACGGCGCGCAACGCGGATTCGGTGCCCGTGCCGTTCATCGTCGTCGCGATGGGCAAACTCGGCGGCCGTGAACTCAATTTCTCGTCCGACGTGGATCTGGTCTTTCTCTACGCGCAAGCCGGGGAGACCGACGGCGCGCGGCGCATCGACAATGCGGAATACTTCAATCGCCTCGGCCGCGACGTGATCCGGCTGCTGGACGCGCGGACCGCCGATGGCTTCGTCTTCCGGGTGGACATGCGGCTGCGTCCGTTCGGCGACAGCGGCGCTTTGGTCGTGAGCCTCGCGGCGCTGGAGGATTATCTGCAGGAGCATGGCCGCGACTGGGAGCGCTATGCGTGGATCAAGGCGCGCGCGGTCGTCGGCGAGTCGGCCTATGCCGCGGCCACCCAGGATTTCGTGCGGCCGTTCGTCTATCGGCGCTATCTCGATTTCGGCGTGTTCGATTCGCTGCGCGAGATGAAGGCGCTGATCGCACGCGAAGTCGCCCGCCGCGATCTCACCCAGCATCTGAAGCTCGGCGCCGGCGGCATTCGGGAACTCGAGTTCATCGTCCAATCGATGCAGCTGGTCCGCGGCGGCAGCGATCGGCGCCTGCAGAACGCCGCGCTGCTGGAGGTGTTGCCGTTGCTCACGGGCTCGAAGTTGCTTGCAAAGACCGCCGTGCAGGAATTGCACGCGGCCTACCTGGTATTGCGCAAGGCCGAGAACGCGGTGCAGATGATTCGCGACGAACAGACCCACGCGCTGCCGGACGATCCGCTCGATCGCGCGCGCGTCGCATTGAACATGGGAGTATCCGACTGGGCGGCCGCGCTGGCGCGTATCGATGCGGCACGTCGCCATGTCGCGCGGCAATTCGCGGCGTTGGTATTCGGCGGCGCCGACGCACAGCACAAGGAGAGCGAGGGCGCTCTGGGGTGGCTCGCCGCGGACGGCGTCGATGTGGGCGAGGAACTGGCGGCCGCCGGATTTCCAAAGGACGATATCGCACCGCTCGCGCAGCTCCTCGACACCTATCGCCACTCCGCGCCCTACCGTCGGTTGGATGAGGGTGCGCGCCGGCGCGTGCACGTGATCCTTGGCCGGCTCATCAAAGCCGCGGCCACGCGCCCGGCGCCGGCTGTCGTGGTGCAGCGGGTTCTGCGCGTCGTGGAGGCGATCGGCGCGCGGTCGTCGTACCTTGCCCTGCTCAAGGAGCAACCGCCCGCGCTGGATCGCCTGATCGACGTGTGCGCGATCAGCGGTTTCCTGGCGGGTCAGATCGCGGATTTCCCGCTGCTGCTCGATGAGCTGATCGATCCGAACGCGTTCGACGAGCCGCCGTCGCGCGCCGGCTTCGTGAGCGAACTTGCGGCCCGTACGGAGCGGTTGCCGGCGGACGATCCCGAGCGGCAGGTGGAAGCACTGCGACAGTTTCAAAAGGTCGCGGTGTTCTGCGTCGCCTTCGCGGATTTGACCGGACGCCTGCCGCTCATGAAAGTGAGCGACCGATTGACCGACATTGCCGAACTCATCGTCGAACGATGCATGGATCTCGCGTGGGATCAAATGACGCAGATGTACGGCGTTCCCTACTGCAGCGGCGGCGAGCGGATCCCGCGCGCCGTCCGGGTGGCGGTCGCCGGTTACGGCAAGCTGGGCGGCCTGGAGCTTGGTTACGGATCGGATCTCGATCTGGTATTCCTGCACGATTCGAGCGGCGAGAACCAACAAACGCGGGGCGATCGTCCCATCGATAACGGTGTATTTTTCCTGCGCCTCGGTCAGCGCATAGTACACCTGCTGACGATGCACTCTGCCGCGGGGCGCCTGTACGAGGTCGACATGCGCCTGCGGCCGAACGGCAAGGGCGGCTTCCTCATGACGGGCATCGACGCATTCGAACGCTATCAGCAGGAGGATGCGTGGACCTGGGAGCATCAGGCGCTGCTGCGCGCGCGCGGTCGCGGGCGATGCGCGCCTGTGCCGCCGTTTCGAAGAAGTGCGCAGGCACACCCTGCGTACCGCCGTGCATCGCGATACGCTGCGCGCCGACGTGGCGGAGATGCGGTTGCGCATGCGCCGCGAGCTGTCGCACGCCGACGCGGGTCAATTCGACATCAAGCAGGACGCGGGTGGCTTGGCCGACATCGAATTTCTGGTGCAATATTGGGTGTTGGCGTCGGCGGGCGACCAGCCGCAGTTGCTGATGTATTCGGACAATATTCGCCAGCTCGAAGGATTGGCGGCGGCCGGCGTGGTCGATGCGGACGTGGCTCGATGGTTGACTCAAGTCAACATCGGTTATCGCACGGTACTGCATCATCTGTCGCTGGAGGGCGGCGAGCGGGTGGTCGACGCGGCACCCTATGTCGAGACGCGCGCTCGAGTAAAGGACATCTGGCATGAGACATTCGAGGTGAGCGCGTTGCTCGCTCCATGGGCGGGCCGGTTCGGGGGCGCGCCGCCATTCGACCGCGTGCGCGTGGCCGATTTCAAACCGGCGCTCGAGGCTGCGATGGCGGAGCAATTGCGCGAGGTCGAGGAGATCGCCGGGAATCCGGCGGCGCCGACTTTCGACAATACGCTGGTCGCGCTCGAGCGAGCGGGTGAAGCCTTCAACCGCGTGAACGCGATCTACGACATCTGGTCGTCGACCATGAACACCGGGGAGTTTCAGGCAGTCGAGCGAGACATGGGGCCGAGAATCGCGGCGTTTCGCGATGCGATCACGCAGAATGCGCGCCTGTTCGAGCGCATCGATGCGCTCTACCGGCAGCAGTGCGGTCCGTCGTCGAGCGAGTCGGGTGCGCCCGGCGCGTCGAGTGCGTCGAGCGAGTGGGCCGGCTCGGGCGCACCGAGCGAG
>PLAH01000063.1 GCA_003134045.1 Gammaproteobacteria bacterium | reverse complement strand
ACGCCCCCCGCCGCCATGGCACGCGCCGCCCCCTCGCTGACGGCACCCTGACTCTTCAGCACCGAACGCGCCACGCCGAGCGTGCGTTCCTTCGCCTCATTGCTGTAGGTGACGAAGCCTTCCAGCAGCCACTGCGAACTGCCGGCAATATCCGTCAGCGACTTGGCAATCCATCCGCCCGTGCACGACTCGGCCGTGGCGATGCGACGCCCAGCCTTCAGGAGGCGCCGCCCGACCCGGGCGGCGAGACGCGCAAGTTCAGGATCGGTGGTGTTCAAATCATGCCTTCGGATCGCGCCGCAGCTTAAGGACGCTTGAGCGGCCCAAGCCCCAAGTATAACGCCGCGCACCGAGACCCGACGCGGCCTACTGCATCGCACCCTGGCCCGCCGGTGCGTCCTTTGCAGTGCCGGCTGGGGCCGCAACATTGACGAACTGCTTGCGAAAGCCGGTCACCTTGACCACGTATTGGCGGGTCTCTTCGGATGCTAAACCGGTTCGCAGCCGTTCATACAACGCCGGCGGCTCGAGTCGATTGATCCCGTTCAACGCCTCGGTTCTGTCATTGGCGAAGGTGCGCGTCACGTTGCGCGGACCGGTGTTATAGGCCGCGATCACGCAATAGTCGCGCGAATCCGGATTCTCCACGGCGCGGAATTCGCTGCTGCCGAGGACACCCAAGTACGCCGCCCCCAATTCGATGTTGTGCTCGGGATCGAACAAGTACTCGGGAGTCGGCGTCTGGTCCACCCCCTGCACTCGCTTCAACGCGGCGCGGCCGCCGCTGGTCGGAACCAATTGCATCAAGCCATAGGCGGGTGCCCCGCTCACCGCGAACGGGTTGAAGTTGCTCTCCGTGCGCATGATGGCGAACACCAGACTCGGGCTCACGTGGTATTGCGCGGCGTACTTGTCGACACTGGCGCGATAGCGGTCCGCCCCCTTGGCCTCGAAGTTCTTCACCATGGCAAGCTTCACGAACAGCGCCGTCTTCGCGCCTTGCTCCGAGCTCACGGGGCGGCTCTGGACCTTTTGCGCCAGCAAATAGCTCGCGAATTTCTCGGCCTGCTCCCGCGTGCGGATCGATTTGCCGTGGTTGTCGTGCACGAGACCGTAGAGATACGGCTCGTTGCCGGCAGTCAGCGCGACGTCCTTGTCGGTGAACAGATCCACCGACGCGGGATCGTTCGAGGTCAGGAGCGCGGCAACGATGGCCGCGCGCAGGCTTGCCTGCGGATCCTTGTCGTCCAGCGTTTCCACCGTCAGCGAACCGTGGTCGAAATCCGTGATCACCCGGCTTTTATAGCCATGCGTATATTTCACGTACACGGTGCGATCGGCCACCTTGGTATCGTTCTGGCCCCATCGCTTCTGCACGTTGGTTTTGAGCTGAGCCAGCGCCTCGGCGAATTTGCGCTGCAACTGCTGCAGGCTGGCTTCGATGACCTTGGCATCGGATGCCACCGCCTGATTCAGGCCGCTCTTGTCGACGGGCTGGCCGTTGGCGACGCGTTGTATATTTTGGCCGACGATTTTCGAGGTCGCGCAGCTCGCACCGAGGCTCGCGGCCGCGACGATGACGACACACCGGGACAGAACGCGGATCCACATGCGGCTACCTCAAAAGACCTCGGGACCGAATTCTAAATCCGGGTATCCGGCGCCCACGCGCCTTTTGACATGTTCCGGTCGGGAGTTTCAGGCCTGTGAAGCGCCAGACGGAAGGTCAGGGGATATGTAAAAGCGCTGCGTCGGCGTTGCGACGCTCGCCATCCGAGTTCGCCGCCGATCCAAGTCGCCCCGCGGATCCTCACGCGCGGTCATGCCCCCCTGCGGCGATCCATGTCACGAATTCGCAACCGGCGGCGCCTACAAGTGGAGCGGAACCTGCCATCCCCGCAGAACCCCCGGACAGCGACGAATTTGGACGCAAACATCGAGACCGCGACGCTCAGAAAACTCGATCGGCACCTGATCCCGTTCCTGGCGCTCCTGTATTTCGCGGCATTCCTCGATCGGGTCAGCGTGGGCTTCGCCGCCGCCCAGATGACTCGCGACCTGGGCTTTTCCGCCTACGTATTTGGGTTGGCGGCGGGAATATTCTTCGTTGGCTACTGCCTGTTCGAAGTCCCGAGCACTCTGCTGCTTCACAGGGTCGGCGCGCGGCGCTGGCTCGCGCGCATCATGATCACTTGGGGCCTGATCGCCGGCGCCATGGCCCTCATCTCGAACGCCCCGACGTTTTACGTCTCGAGATTCCTGCTCGGCGTGGCCGAGGCCGGCTTCTTTCCCGGCATCGTGTACTACCTCACCCAATGGGTGCCCGCCGCCGCGCGGGCGAAGCTGATCGGTCGATTCATGATCGCGATCCCCCTGTCGACCGCGGTGGCGGGGCCCGTGTCGACCGCCATTTTGCGCCTCGATGGCGCTCACGGTCTGTCGGGATGGCAGTGGCTCTTCTTGATTGAAACTCTTCCGTCACTGCTGCTGGGTATCGCGACCTTGAGGTATCTACCCGACCGTCCCGCCGATGCGGCATGGCTGTCGGCCGAGGAACGACAGTGGCTCGCGCAAACCCTCGAGCGCGAGGCATTGCTCACCCAAACTCGCAGCACCACGCTGTTGCACGCGCTCACGGATCGCCGAGTGCTGACGCTCAGTGTTTGCTACTTCGGCGTCGAAATCGGCTTGTACGGAGTCATCTTGTGGATCCCGCAGATCTTCGCAAACGTGGGATTCGAGCCTCAGTGGATCGGCTTGGCGGTGGCGATCCCGTACGGCCTGTCCGCGATCGCCATGGTGTCGTGGGCCCGCCGCTCCGACCAGACGGGCGAGCGCGTCCGGCACATCGCCATCGCATCGCTGGTCGGCTTTCTGGGCCTGACGGCAAGCGGCTTCTTGCCCCACTCGCCCGTCCTCTCCGTCATCGCCGTGACCTTCGGCGCGGCCGGAACGCTCGCCATCCTGCCGATCTTTTGGACCCTGCCGGCGCAGATCCTGCGAGGCGCCGCCGCGGCGGGAGCCATCGCGCTCATCAATGCCATCGGCAACCTCGGCGGATTCGCCGGCCCGTTCGCGATCGGTTGGCTCAAGACCGCGACCGGGAGCTTTACGTGGGGTCTCGTGGCGATGGCGAGCGGCGTACTGGCGACGGGAATCATCGCGCTTCTCCTGGGTGACGGTGCCGACCCGCCGGCGCATACTCCTTCCATTCGCAGCCAGGAACACGAAGCATGATGGATATCGAACAACTGCAATTCGCGCACGTGCCGACCACAGGGGTGCGTCAACGGCATGAAACGCCGCTGGTCGTCGCCTCGGACACGAGCCTCGTGGGGTACGGCTGCCTGGTCGACGATCCGAAGACCTTTCCCGTCGAAATCGTGCAGTGGCCCGCGAAGGGCTGGCGGGCGATCGATCCGAACACCGGCGACCAGGGTGGCGTGACCGAAGGGTTATTCGAGTTTTGCTGGCGGGCAGGTACGCTCTATGCCACGAACAATGCGGTGGGCGACAGCTATCTGTTCGGCTGGAGCCAATGGCCGGAGGAAGCCGCGGCCCAGCCCTCGCACCGGCCGCGCGAACAGGTATTGATTTGGCGCGCCAACTATCACCCGGATGGAGGCCAGCTGTTTTATCCGCTCAACGGCGGCGCATTCATCGTGCCGCTGGCATTGCCGGGCGACGACGTGACACCCGATAAATTCGTGAGCTTCTGGTGCGACGGCAGCCGGGGCCTGTATCTGCATCCCAATGTCTGGCACGGCGCCGTGGTCCCCCTCGACGATGAGGCCGAATTCCTCGACCGGCAGGGCCGCGTGCACGCGCGCGTCTCGGTGGATTTCGTCAAGGAGTTCGGCTGCTATCTCGCGGCGCCGTTGCCGCGCGACCCGCCGGCGTCCGGCACCGCCCTCCCGCGCATTGCTTGACGGCAGGTCGTCGAACTTCATTGGTACCGATCCGCGGCAAGACCTGAAGCTCGGCCCCCATGCCAGAAATTTCATTCCGAGTTGCCACACCCAGAGATCTCGACGCGCTTCGGCGGTTTCAACAAGGCGTCGTGAGCGCCGAACGACCTTTCGACTGCACGCTCGAGGCGGGGGAAATTCAATACTACGATCTCGAGAGCATGCTCGTTGCCGAGCACGTACGATTCATCGTCGCCGAACAGGGGAGCGATCTCGTGGGCTGCGGATTCGCCCGCATCGATAACGCCAAACCTTATTTGGCGCATGCCAGGCAAGCTTACCTCGGGCTGATGTACGTCGATCCCAACTATCGAGGACGCTCGATCAATGGAGCGATCGTCGAATTGCTCAAACAGTGGTGTCGCGAGAACGGCGTCATGGAGCTGCGGCTGGAAGTTTATGAGGGCAACGCGATCGCCATTGCAGCTTATGAAAAGGCCGGCTTTTCAAAGCATATAACCGAGATGAGAGTGCGTTTGGACGTTTAATGGATTACTCCGGCCGCGGACCGCCGCTTCACTCGGTATGTCGACACCGTCGACATCGTTATCGCCTAGTACCGAAAGGATGCTTATTTCTGGGCATATGAGTTTCAGAGCAAGCACACGACCCGTGCTATGTTTCAACTTCGCGATATCGTGTGTATCATACACATTATGGATAGCCGTACGCTGATCAAGGCGCGGGAGGCTGACGGCTGGCAATTGCGGCGAACGCGGGGCAGCCATCATCAGTACGTTCATCCACCGAAACGGGTGAGGTCCACCCACAATGGTGAAGCGCGAAATACTGATAGAAGCCTCGAAGCATCTTCGTCAGATGCGCCTGCTGCTCCCATCGCCGACAGTGTCGGTGCTCCAAGGTCCACTCCCGCGCGCGTGCTAGGAACTTCCGACAACTCTTGGTACTGGGGATACGGATCAGGGCGAAGCGCCCCGATCGGTCCACCCCCGCGACATGTTTGAAGCCCAGAAACTCGAACGTCTCTGGTCTTCCCAGTCCGTCTCGTAGCCGTGTGCTGGCCGCAAAACGCCCGAAGAGCATGCACCGAGTCTTTTCCTCGGCCAGTTCCAATCCGAACTCGGCAAACCGTTCCCGCACTTGCTGCTGGAAGCGATCCGCGTCTTCGGAAAACTGGAAACTCACTACAAAGTCGTCAGCGAAACGCACCAGATTTGCCTCACCTCGATACTGCGGCTTGATCTTCTTCTCAAACCACAGGTCGAGAACGAAATGCAAGTAGAGGTTACTGAGCAAGGGTGAAATCGGACCACCCTGGGGAGTACCCTCCTCTGAATAGATGACGATCCCATCCTGCATTGCCCCGGCGTTGAGCCACTTTCCGATCCAAGTTTGCTCTCTTCGCTATCTGACTCAGTTGTGTTGACATCAATTGTCCTGCCTCCGTGGGTGCAGGTAATGTTTCCCCAAAGCCAGCCTTCATCTGCTTCGCCGCTTCCCCATGTACGCGGCTTTCCCGCGCTCGGAGTACTATCAGCGAATCCGACTTCCACCGCAGCATCTACCTTTCTCAGGAATGCTCGGTATCGTCCGGCATACTCGACCTGCCCTTTGCGCAGGTCGAGACCCCGGTGGATCTCTCAGGTTCCTTGACACTTCCATCTCCGAGCGTACCGTGCTCTTTGACCCCGCCGCAGTCTCCGGTCACCTCGCCATTGACGGTGGACCTACTATTGCCTTCCAGTACTCACAACACTGTCGGCCTGCGGATAAATCTTTAACGAGGTTCAATCGCTTCACTTGCGTTACGGTCTGCTCGTCGCTCTGTCTACGCTTAGCTCATCTTGTTACCTCCTGAGCCCAAGACTCGATTCCCGGTGAGGCGGCTCCACCTCTTGCCGGGGCGGGAATTTCACCCGCTGGAAGCATCAGGCTTTCCTGACGCACTGTGTGTAATAGAAAGGTTCAGAACGCCTAACTCGGCGTCGCCGTAGTTGCTTTTGCTACATCCGTATAGAGAAACGATCGCGAGCAAGGGCGCAATCGCGCCGCGGGTGGAAATTGACACTGGATAGGGTCTCCGTTGAGAAAAACGTCGGTTCGTCGGCAGTTCACCAATTTTAATCCTGCCAATCGAAGCGATGGACAAGCCGATTGCCTACATATCGCAAGATTTACAAACATTTACTTGTTATGGTCGCGCGCGCGATGCGGCCGATCAGTTCCGGCGGAATCGTCATTGACACGTTCCGCTGTAGCCCACTACAGCGCTCGGAATTTCCCACCGTCTGTTCCGGCACGGAAAACAAGCAAACCCCTACTGGCTTTGAGTGCCGTGGTGAGCGCATTGCCGGCCTTACACTCCTTTACTCTCGATAATGGTCGCTCAGGCCCGTGCTTGGGATTATAATGCTCGACCGCGCCGAGATTGCCAAGGATCTCCAGCGCAATGCACACGACTTCCAGGAGTGGTTGAATGAATCTGATCCGCGCACGCGTGGCCTCGGAATGAGGGATTCTCGCGGACATGGTTCGGAGCGTGGAGGCCAGAAGGTTCGGCACGATGCGGTTGCGGCGGAAATGTGTCCCAGATGCCCATCGCGGCCGACTGCGTGAACCCTTTGCGTTGCATTTGGGCCTATCGTTAAGTTTGCTGTTGCCCGGCCGCTCGAACGTAACGTTGCTCGATCCTCGCTCCTATGCGACGCTTCACTATGAAATTCTTCAAACCTACGCAATGGGGAATCGGTGCGATTGCTTTGCTCTGCGCATCAGGCGGGTGCACTATGATTCCCAAGTACGAGCGGCCGGCTGCGCCCGTCGCCGCACAGTTTCCAGAGGCTCCCGCAAACAGTCCAGGCAATCCGGCAAATGACATCACGTGGAGCGATTTCGTCAAAGAAGATCGTCTCAACACATTGATCGCCCTGGCGCTGGCCAACAATCGCGACCTGCGTGTTGCGGCGCTGAACGTCGAACAAAGCCGCGCTCAATATCGCATCACGCGCTCGGCGTCTTATCCCGGCGTCGATGCTGACGGTGGCTTGACCAAACAGCACATAAGCGGCATCACTACCGCGCAATGGAGCGCGAACGTCGGCCTCAGTGCATACGAGTTGGATTTTTTCGGCCGCTTACGCAGCTTGAATCAACAGGCGCTGGAAACGTATCTCGCTAGCGAAGAAGCCAGGCGCAGCACGCAGATTTCGCTGGTGGCGGAAGTCGCGACACAGTACTTCACCTGGCGCGAAGCCGCGGAGCAATTGCAGCTGGCACATCAAACCTTGGAAGCCGTAAAAGAATCCTATCGCTTGAACCGCGCGTCGTTCGATGCGGGCGAAGCCAATGAACTCGATGTGCGTACTGCGGAAGGCGAGGTGCAGACCGCCAAGTTCAATGTATTGAGTTACGAGCGTCAGCTCGCGCAAGCGCAGAACGCGTTGGTGCTGCTCGTCGGCCAGCCGCTGCCCGCCGAATTGCCCGAGCCGAAATCATTCGATGGCGGCAATCTTCTGAGCGATATCACCGCCGGATTGCCGTCCGATTTGCTCGAGCGCCGGCCCGACATTCTGCAGGCGGAACATACGTTGAAAGCGGCCAATGCGAACATCGGCGCTGCGCGCGCCGCGTTTTTCCCGAGCATCACCCTGACGGGCTCGGTCGGCGTCGCCAGCACCCAGCTCGGGGATTTGTTCGGCGCCGGCTCCGGCGCCTGGACATTCGAGCCGCAGATCTCGCTCCCGATCTTCAATGCCGGTAAAATCCGCGCGCAGCTGACCTATGCGCAACTCAGCGAGCGAATCGAAGTGGCCAATTACGAAAAGGCCATTCAAACCGCGTTCAAGGAGACGGCGGACGCGTTGGCGGCGAATGGCAGCTATCTCGACCAGATCGACGTTGAAGCCACCGCCATCGCCGCGCAACAACGGCGGCTGGCGCTGGCGACCTTGCGTTATCGGCAAGGCGAAGACAGTTACCTCAACGTCCTTTCGGCACAGCAGGATCTTTACAGCGCGCAACAGGGCCTGTTACAGGCGCGCTTCAATAAATTATCGAGCCAGATCTCGCTCTACAAGGCCCTGGGCGGCGGCTGGCAATGAACCTTCACCCCTTCATGCAGCGATCACATATGAAACGCTCACGGTCGCCCCTATCCATCGCGTCGCTCATCGTTTTTCTGGCGATGGCGGCCGGTTGCGCGCCGCGGGGCGGCGATAACAGCTACGACACCGCGAAAGTCGAGCGCGGCGATTTGATGCAGTACGTCACGGCCAGCGGTACGCTCGGCGCGGTGGTCAGCGTCGATGTCGGCAGCCAGGTGTCTGGCCAAGTAGCCGCTCTCAAAGTCGACTTCAACGATCACGTAAAGAAAGGCCAGCTCATCGCAGAAATCGATCCCTCGATTTATCAGGCAACGCTGCGCCAAACCGAAGGCGATCTGGCCAGCGCCAGGGCGGGCGTCGTACTGAAAAGGCAAAACCTCGAACGCAAGAAAATCCTGGTGCCGCAACAAGCCGCATCGCAGCTGGATCTGGATCAAGCCACCGCGGAGCTGGCGCAGGCAGAAGCCACCGTCGTCATCAAGCAAGCCGCACTCGATAGCGCCAAGGCAAATCTCGGCTACTGCACCATCACCTCGCCTGTCGACGGTATCGTCATTTCGCGCAAAGTCGATGTGGGCCAAACCTTGGTGGCAGCCATGAGCACGCCGGTGTTGTTCACCATCGCGCAAGACATCACCAAGATGCATATCAGTGCGCCGGTGTCGGAAGCGGATATCGGTCAAGCCAAAGTCGGGCAGACGGTGAAGTTCAACGTCGACGCCTTTGCGGATGAAGTTTTCAACGGTAAAGTCGTTCAAGTCCGCAAAGCGCCGACCACGACTTCGAACGTGGTGACCTATGAAGTCATCATCGATGTGGACAATCCCGAACAGAAACTTTTCCCGGGCATGACGGCGGACGTATCCATTTTGGTCGCCGAGCGTCGCAACGCATTGATGGTCTCAAATGCTGCCTTGCGCTATGCGCCACCGGACACCGCCGCCTATGAAGGAACGCCACCGACCAAGTTGAGCACTGGACAGCGGCTGGCATATAGGCTCTCGGATGACGGTAAGCGCTTGAAGCCGCTCATCGTGAAAGCCGGCATCACCGACGGCGTCAATACGGAAATCCTGGACGGCGCCAACGAAGGTACCGCGTTGGTAACGGCGACGCGAGCCGGCGGCTCGAAGAGCGGCGGCTTTATGGGGCCGCCCGCCGGCGGACAAGGACCATGAACACACCAATAGCGAGCACCGGCGCGGCGCCGAGCGCTGGGGCGCTCCTGAAATTGCACGATCTCACGCGCTCGTTCGTCAGCGGCGAAGTCGAGGTCAAGGCGGTGCGCGGCATTTCGCTGGAAATCGTGCGCGGCGAGTTCGTGGCGATCATGGGAGCCAGCGGTTCGGGCAAATCCACGCTGATGAACATGCTCGGCTTTCTCGATCAGCCGACCAGTGGCGAATATTGGTTGGATGGGACGGACGTCGCCGGGCTCAATGCGCGTCAGCGTGCGGCGTTACGCAGCCGAAAGTTGGGCTTCGTGTTTCAGAGTTTTTATTTATTGTCGCGCACCAGCGCGCTGGAGAATGTCGAGCTGCCGTTGTTGTACACCCTGCCGCTCGTGATGCCGCGCGAGCGTCATCGGCGCGCGGGCACTGCATTGCAAGAGGTCGGTCTGGCCGCGCGGGTGAATCATTTCCCAAGCGAACTCTCCGGCGGCCAACAACAGCGTGTCGCCATCGCGCGCGCATTGGTAAACAAACCGGAAATCCTGCTCGCCGACGAGCCCACCGGCAACCTGGATACGCGTACCAGCATCGAGATCATGGGCTTGTTTCAAGCTCTGAACGACAACGGCCTCACCATCGTGATGGTGACACATGAGCTGGACATCGCCGCATTCTGCAAGCGCGTAGTCGTCATGCGCGACGGCAGGATCATCAGCGACACGCGCAACGACGCCCGCCACATCGCCGCTCGAGAACTGGCGACGCTCGACGCCGCCGAGCAGCAAGCGAAACTCGCCTGATGCCCGCGACCGGATTCTTGCCGTGTTAGATGATTTCAAAAACCTCCTGCTCCAGGTTCCGCAAACCATCCTGATCGCGCTACGCGCGTTGCGGCGGAACAAGTTGCGTTCGACTTTGACGATACTGGGCATCGTCATCGGCGTCGCATCGGTCGTCTCGATGGTCGCAGTCGGCAACGGCGCACAGCGCAGCATTCAAGCCCAGGTGGCATCGCTCGGCGAAAACCTGCTCACCGTCTTTGCCGCCAGCAGCCGCTCCGGCGCGGTGCGCGGCGGTCTCGGCACGGCAAGCACCATCACGCTGGCCGATGCCGAAGCAATCAGGCGCGAAGTTGCGGGCGTCGCAGCGCTCAGCCCGGAAATCTCGACCACCGCTCAGGCCATTGCCAGCGGGCGCAATTGGTCGACCAGCATCGTAGGTGAATCCGAAGACTACTTGCGTATTCGCAACTGGGATCTGCGGTCGGGTTGGATGTTCACCGAACGCGAAGTAAGAACCGCGGCGAAGGTGGCCTTGATCGGCACCAAGGCAGCGAGCGAACTGTTCGGGCCGCTTGACCCGGTTGGTCAAACCGTACGCGTGAAGAACATACCATTCGTAATCATCGGATTGCTCACCAGCAAAGGCACCAGCGTGGGAGGCAATCAAGACGATCGCATCATCATTCCGTACACGACCGCGATGAAGCGTATCACGGGAGACAAGTATCTGCGCTCCGTCAATGTGCAGATAGTAACCTCTAGCTTGATGAATGCCGCGCAGGAACAAATCACCAGTCTATTGCGGCAGCGGCACGGCCTGAGTGCCGGACAGGACGACGATTTCAACATCTTCAATCAGAAGGAGATCGCCGATACCGCCAGCTCGATCACGAAGATCGTGACTTATCTGTTGGGCGCCATCGCCGGCATTTCCCTTCTGGTCGGAGGCATCGGCATCATGAATATCATGCTGGTGAGCGTAACCGAACGCACCCGCGAAATCGGCATTCGCATGGCCGTGGGTGCGCAGCCCTTCGCCGTCAAGCTGCAGTTCCTGGTTGAAGCCATCACGCTGAGCATCCTGGGCGGCCTTATCGGCGTGCTCATAGGCGTCGGTGCGTCGGCTGCCATTGGTTTGTTCTCCAGCAGCTTCAAGGCGGTCGTTTCCGTCAATTCGATCGTGTTGGCCTTGGCCGTGAGTCTCGGAATCGGCGTGTTCTTCGGAGTTTATCCGGCTCGCAAAGCCGCCGCACTGAATCCCATCGATGCATTGCGATCGGAGTGAGATTGGTGTCGAGTGACACCGCTACTAGGGGTCACTTCAACAAAGGGATTTTTAGCTAATCCCCGCCCGGCGCATATCTCTGGAGCGGAGATCATGGTGTTGCGTTGTTTCCCTTCCACTCGACCCGGAGTAGCGAGTACTGCAGCATATCGTGGTGCTGATTTGCCCAGTAAGACGCCTGGCGTAAGCGACCCTCTTCCACGAAGCCCAGGCGTCTTAGTAACGTGATCGATCGCTGATTATTGGGGTGAACTTGGGCCTCGATCCGGTTCAGTTCCATGACTTGAAATCCCCAAGACAATGCCGCCGTCAGTGCTTCTTGCGGGGGTCTTGCATATAGCCGTGACCTTGCGCGTCTTTGACCAGCTCGTATCCTACGCTGCATTGTCTCCAGTTCCTGTTCCATGCGAACAAACCGCACGTGCCGACGAAGAGACCGCTTTCCTTTATAGTGATGCCCCACGGCGTGCCGGGATTTGCTTGTGCGCGCATAGTCGCGAACGTTTTGATGCGGGCTTCGGCAGCTGCGAGATCCGGAAAAGGGTCAATGCCGTACCACTGCATGTGTTTTGGATCGGCATAGACTGCCAATAGCGACAGGGCATCCTCTGACACGATTTCCCGTAGTACGAGTCGGTAAGTTTCTAGAACGGGAAAATCGCCAGTTTCTGCCACGCCGTGATCTCCAATTCTTTATGCGGCTGCGCTCTTGCGAAGCGAGCTAGCTCGCCGAGCCGGTAGCAGTCGACGAGCTGATGTTCAGCCGGGCGGCAATCTGCCGCTTGCTGACCCCGTGTTTGAATAGTGGGGAAACCGGCGTCTGGGCCTCCATCAAATAGCGTACCGTCACGGCGTCGCTGATCCTGCGCAAGCTGTCGAGCTACCGGCGTCAAAACAGCCTGGCGCTCGCGCTTCGGGAACAATTGCGGAAGGATGCGAACCCGCCGCTCTAGATGGCTAAAAACGACGCTTCAATGTGAGGCCCCACTCCCGAGGACGACCGGGTGTGCCTAGGCCGACGCCAGCCAGCGCGACGGTGTCGAATTTATTCGCCCAATAGAATTTGTCGGTGATGTTGGTGACGAACAACGACACGTCCGTTTTGGCGTCGGGGGCCTTCCAGGTGATACGCCCATTCAGCAACCCGTACCCATTGATCGAGTCATACGGGTCCTGGGACGCCTCAGCGAACACTTGGGTAATATATTGGTAGTCGAACCGCGGCGTGAGCGAACCCCACGAACCGAGTTCATCCGTATATTGAACCGCGAGGCTAGTCTTCCATTTCGGGGTCAGCGGCGGTTTGTCGTTGAGCGTGACCCCAGACAGGACGGCTTCAGCCGTCAGACTCGTATAGGTAAAATCGATGTAGCTGGCGGACGCGTCGATCTCGAGGCCATCAATAGGATCAGCGATGAATTCGGCTTCGGCGCCTTTAATGGTAGCATCCCCGGCATTTTCCGTAACTGCAGCCGGAAACGTTCCGCCGGCCGGATTATAACCGGGCGAAGTCGGATCATTGTTCACCGGCTCACCGGAGTTGAAGTAGGGCGTCTCCACCGTCAACAGGACGCTATGATACTTGTCGTAGAATACCGCGAGGTCAGCTCGAAGCTTCCTGTCGAAGAATTCGCTCTTGAGGCCCAATTCATAATTATCCAACGTTTCCGGGCGGAACGGCACGACTTGGTTCGCATAAAAAGGACGTTCGTTGATGCCGCCGCTGCGAAATCCGGTCGACCATTGTGCATACGTCATGATCTCCGGCGTCCATTGATATTGCAGATTCACGTTGTAGTCGATGTGCGACCCGCGGAAAGTGCTCGAGGCGCCATTGATCGCGGCGACTGACGGCGGCGGCTCTCCGGTCGACGGGTCGATTCGGCTGAAGGTGTATGACTTCTCGATTTTTGAGTACCGAATCCCGCCAATCAGATGTAGATCACCGACAGCGTTCCAATCGACGTGGGTGTACGCGGCCTTCGTAATCGAATCGACCGGGTCGTTCTGCACGAAGTCGAATTGACCGGGATACTGGACACGTCCGCCCTGTAAATCATGCGCGGTGAAATAAAACCCGCCCGCGGTGTAGTTCAGTGCATCATTCAACGCGTCGCCGCTCAGGCGAAGCTCCTGACTCGCCTGCACGTGATCTTGGATGACCAGGACATTTTGAAAGTCGAAGGGTGAGGCGTCGGCGTCGGAGGCATACTCACCATCGTAGCGCCGATAAGCCGAAATTGACTTCACTGACAAATGGTCGGCAATCTTGTAATCAACATTGCTCGATACGCCCCAGTCGTCCACGTTGCTCACCTGCGGAATGCTGTATCCGGTCGCGGGGTAGGTTACACCGTTGTAGATCCCGCCCGGATCGCTGAACGTCGCATAGGTGGTATAGCGATTGGTTGGAATGAACTGCGCCCCGAATGGCGTGCCGTTCAAAAAATATCGTCCATTTGTTGCGGCGTATGTAAGTTCTTCGGGAGTGGGCTGGTCCCTGGTCGTGCTGTCGTCGGCAATGACATTGACTTCCAGCCTATCGGTCGGGAGCCACCTGAGACCTATTCTTATCGCGGACACTTGCTCGCCGCCTTGGGTGCCGAGCTGGCAGTTTGTACTGGTGGTAGATGTGGGGACTCCGGAGTTCGGATGCGTACAACCGTAGTCGATGTCCTTCACGTAGCCGTCCCGCTCGCGAGCTATACCAGTCGCTCTGACAAAGAGTTGATCGGGTATCAGCGTAAAATCGATGGCGCCACGAATGTCCTTGCGATTGTAGCTGCCGACAGTCGCTTCTACGAACCCGTCATTTTGTCCGTCGGGCTTCTTGGAAAATAGCTTTATCGCACCGCCAATGGAGTTCTGACCTTCGAGCGTACCTTGCGGTCCCCTCAATATCTCCACCCGGTCGAGATCGAGTAGCTCGAACGTCGAGCCGAACACTGTCGAGAAATAGACGTCGTCGATATAGGTGCCGACACCCGGTTCCAGCGCAAAACTGGTGTCACCTTGTCCTATCCCTCGGATCGTGATCTGAGACGCAGGGCCGAACGTGGCGCCGGCAGGCCGGATATCCACGTTTGGGGCCTCGGTCGCGATGTCTGCGATCGTCGTCAAACTGCGTGCCTCCATCATTTCCGCATTGACGCTGGTGATCGCCACCGGCACGTTCTGCAAGTTTTGCTGGCGAAATTCGGCGGTGACTACAATTTCACCCAAACTCGAGTTCGCATCCGGGGAGGGCGACGCCGGAGTCGACTGCGCATAACTGGGTGTTCGCAAAGCACAGAGAAACATGCAGAGGATCACCACTCCGCTGCACCCAAGGAGGCGGCGCGAAATCGCGCGGAAAATCAGGTCGTTAATAGTCATGTAGTTCCCCCGAAAGCACCGCCGCGGCGCAAAGTTGTTTCTTGTCGTGGAAATATAATCGAGGATTTACTATTTAGTCAATATTTATCGATTATCTGTGATGCATATAACTATGCGGCAGCGCTCGCCACGACCTACGCGCGGACTACTTTTTGTTCAATCGGTCCGAATAAAGGCTTGCCTTCGGACAACTGCGACTCCATGCGAACCAAGTCGCCGAAATGAAGGAATCCGGTACTTGGTGCCCCTTGATTCAGCGTTTCGATAGCTCTGCGCTCCGCGATGCAGGACGCTCCGACGGCGTCGAAATCGGGATTTGAGACCGTTCCCGAGCCAACAATCGTGCCCGCGCAGAGATGGCGAGTATTGGCGGCATGTGCGACGAGTTCGTGAAAGCCATAAGCCATGACTCCTCCGTGGGCGCGGCCAAACTGCGCGCCGTTGAGGTCCACTGCGAGCACCAAATGGACCCGCCCGTCTCGCCAGGAGTCTCCAAGCTCATCCGGCGTCACGGCGAAAGGCGCCATGGAACAAGCAGGCTTCGCCTGAACCCAACCGAAGCCGGTCTTCATTTCGCTTGCCGCGATCCTACGCAGCGACCAATCATTGATTTGCACAATGAGCTTGATGTGTCCCAGGGCCTGTGCCGCGCTCACCCCCATCGGCACCTCGTCCACGATGACACCAAACTCGCCTTCAAAATCGATGCCGTCTTCCTCCCTGGGCAGCGGGACGTCGTCGTTTGGACCTAAAAATTGATGAGACATCCCTTGATACATGAGCGGTCGGTCCAACGGCGCAGGATCGACGCCGAATAAGCGTTCCATTAATTCACCGTGGCTTCGAAAAGCGGACCCGTCGAGCCATTGCCACGCGCGCGGCAGAGGCGCGGCCAAGCGTTGCCCGCGCAGGGGGTGCCCTTCGCCTGCGGCCAAACGATCCGCCACATGACGCAGCGAAGGCTCGTGACGGCTCCAGTCCTCAATCGCCTGTTGAAGTGTCGGAATGCTCGCCGGCAAATATCGGTCGCCCTCATCGGACACGACGATCAAGGCGCCATCCCGACCCTGCTGCAAGGTCGCAAGCCTCAACGGATTGCCCTCGCCGTTGCGGGCCAGGATGCAGAACAGCCGAGAAGCGGGTTCGCTGGAGCAATCATAGGACGACTTTGATGACTCGGCACTACGCGAGATTCTCGCGCCGCCGCGCGAATGTCACGCGCATCGATTTTGCCGAGGTCAACCCGCTTAGGTACGGCAAGTTCGAGGAGACGACGTGTCTCGCGTTGATACCGCTCGACGGCGAATGGAATTCGTTCCGCAGTGTAGCGCAGGAAGACAGCCGCCCGGCCCATCATCGGGCCGAGCCCACCCACTTGAAACATGACCCATTGCAGCGCTGTCGAGCGGCCTTCCGCACCCGCGGGAATCAGCTGTCCCGCCTTGTCGGCCAGATACATCAAGATTGCCCCCGATTCGAACGCCGTGAATGGGCCATGGAGCCGTCCTGATCGGCGATCGTAGGGATACGACCGTTCGGCGTGGAAGCGGTGTACAGATCAATCACAGCGCGCACTCCCGTTCATGCAGTCTCAAGGTGAGGCGCTGCCAGCTCGCTAGGAGCTCTTCGGCGACCCCGGTGTCAAAAATCACGCGGTCAGGCCGGACCAGCACGGCGGGTACGGCCGCCGTATCGAACCACGCCTCGAGCGCGTCTCGAAAGCCCGAAAGCAAGGGGTCATCGACATCGACACGCGTCACGCCTCGGTGAGTCGCGCCCTCGGATCGTCGCCGGCTGATGAGCCAGGCGCCGGCGCCCATCACATCGTCGAAACGCGAGCCGTCTGCCGCGATCGGCTGCGGGAATTGTGTTCCTGCCGCAGTGGTTCGAGGGACACCGCAAAGACCGGGGCAGGCGCCTAAGACCTAAGTCGGCGGCTCGGTAATCGTCGATTCCAAACGGTCCTGGATGGCTGCGAAAGCGTTCTGAACGGAGTGTACCTCCGTCGTATCGACCACGATGACATCCGATTGCTCGTCGGCCTTCAACGGCTCTCTGGTCTGCAGCTGCCGATCGAGGACTTCCACGCTTGCATCCGACGGATCGACACCCAACCGGCGTCTTTTCTCGATGCGCCGGGTGAGGACGACGGGATCTGCCTCACACGCCAGAATGATAAAACGGCATCCCTCGCGCAGGGCCAAATCGCGAAACGAACGGCGATTCTCACCACTGAGGAACGCAGCATCCACGAGGGTATCCACACCTCCCTTCAGGCAGCTCTGCGTGCATTCCAGCAGGTGCGCATAGGTGCGGCGGTTGATCTTGGGCGTGTAAAGGCCCTCTTCTGGACCGATATCGTGAACTCTTGACGTTGGGAGGCCCTCCGCGCGTTTGCGCTCCACGTCGGATCGTATGCGGACCGCGCCCAATTGCGGTACGAGGCGTTCACTCAGCCAGGACTTACCCGAACCCGACAGGCCGTGCATGATGAACAGCGTGGGCGCAGATCGATCGACGTAGGTGGCGGCGGCCTTCACCCGCATCCGCAATCGATTTTGGAATTCATGCCGGTGTGCGGAATCCTCGCTCGCCCCGAGACTGTCGACCATCGCTCGAACCAGCGCGCGATACACCGAATAGAACGACAGATGCCGAACGCCCGCGTAGTCGCCGGTGCATTCCAGGTACGCGTTCAGAAACACAAATGCCAGATCCTTGCGCCCGCGCGCCGTCAGGTCCATCACGAGGAAGGCCACGTCGTTCATCACGTCGATCCAGCGAAGTTTCGGATCGAATTCCAGGCAATCGAACGGTACCAATCGAGCGCACCAGCGGGCGATATTGTGCGCATGCAAATCGCCGTGACATTCGCGGATCGCGCCGCCCTGCTCGCGCACGCGCAATTGGGCCAGCGAGTCATGCAGGTAGTCGTGCGTCCAGTCAATGAGAAATGCCATCTCGGGCAGCGTGGTATCGGCGTCGAGGTGCGAGAGGAGAATGGCCAAATTGCCGAGCACCGCGCGCTGCAAATCCGCCGTATGGGAGAATTCCTCGTCGATCGGCGCCTTGGGCGCCGTGTCGTGAAAATGCGCCAATCGTCGCGCCAGATCGACGAACTCGTGGTGGCTCACCTCGCCGCGCTCGAGCAGTGCCACCAGCTCTTGCGAGGGCTCGAATTGCTTCATCCGAACGGCATATTCGATGACCTCACCGCTGCCGCCTCCGACGCGCACGCCATCCGTTTCCCGTGTGATTGCCACGACATCCAAGTACAGATCGGCCGCCAGTCGGCGGTTGAGCCGCAACTCCTCTGCGCACAAATAGCGCCGCCGCGCCAGAGTCGATGCATCGAGGAAGTCCAGTTTGACGGCCTTTTTGATCTTATAGGCAAATGAGCCGGTCAGAATCACCCAAGACACCGGGGTCTCCCGGACTTCCAAGCGAGTGACGGAATGAGGGAATGCCGACTCCGCCAGGCTGGCGGGCGTGAATTCCGCGGTAATCGTGTTTCGACCTAAGTCGGTCGCGACGAGAGTGCCCATTGTTGAATTCCGTCAATAACCAGCCCACTGTGCCAACGGTACAGGAACTGTCGAGACTCCATTATTCGAGGACCGGCCGCTCGAATAGGGGATACCCGCTGCTCGTCCTGTCCCTTGCCCGAATTCTTAAGGCCATGCGCTGGACGGATAAAGCCATGCGCCGGGCGGATAAACGTATGCGCAGCCTCGAGCAGTCGTCGCTGGAGAATTTTCTCGCCACCGATGCGGCGCGCCGCGCCGCGGCGATCAGTCTGGTGACGCAGGTGGCGCAGGGCTACTTGAGACTGCGCGAACTGGATGAGCGCCTGGTGCTGGCGCGCAAGACCGTGGCGAGCCGCGAGGAATCGTTCCGCATCTTCAAGCGCCGCTTCGAGGTCGGTTCGACCTCGAAGTTGGATCTGACCCAGGTTGAAACGCTGCTGTGGCAGGCGCAGAGCTTGTCCGCGCAACTCGAGCAGCAGCGCGCCGCGCAGGCGCATGCGCTGACGCTGCTGGTGGGTACCCCGGTCGATTGGGCACCGGGGCAGGGCGGTGTCGATGATCAATCCGTGCTCAGTGAACTGCGGGTCGGCCTGCCGTCGGACCTCTTGACCAGCCGCCCTGACATCGCCGCCGCGGAGCACCAACTGAAGGCCGCGCTCACCAACATCGGTGCTGCACGGGCGGCGTTCTTTCCGCGCGTGACGCTGACCGGCGCCTTCGGCAGCGCCAGTGCAGAGCTTGACGGGCTGTTCGGGGCCGGCAGCCGCTCCTGGACCTTCCTGCCCAGTATTTCGCTGCCGATCTTCGACGCCGGACGCAACCGCGCCAATCTCGATCTGGCCAACGTGCGCAGCGACCTGGCCGTCGCCAGTTATGAGAAGTCGATTCAGAATGCGTTCCGCGACGTCTCCGATGCCTTGTCCGCACGCCGATGGCTCACCGAACAGGTCCGCATCCAGCAGAACACGCTCGCCGCGCAGACCGAACGCGCGCGCCTGGCCACGCTGCGCTACGACAACGGCGCCGCCGCTTTCTTGGAAGTGCTCGACGCCCAGCGCGATCTGTTGTCGGTCGAGCAGCAATTGGTGCAAACGCGCAGCGCGCTATTGTCGAGCCGGGTGAGCCTGTACGCGGCGCTCGGCGGCGGTACGACGGAATTGATATCCGTATCGGCAAGCCGTGCTCCTTAGATTTCCCACGAGAAGACCGCTCCATGAATCCAACGGATACCCCATCAACCCATGAAACCGCTTCGACCGCGGCGCCGCCCGCCCCGGCCGTCGCGCCGGCGGCGACGGTGACCACGAAACTGAAGAAAAGATTGATTCCGGCGATCATTGTCGTTGCCTTGGTACTCGCCGGTGGGGTGGCGTGGATGTTGCTGCGTCCCAAGGGCCCCGGCATAGGCTTCGTCAGCGGTAACGGCCGTATCGAGGCCACCGAGATCGATGTCGCGACCAAGCTTCCCGGACGGGTGCAGGACATCATGGTCAATGAAGGGGATTTCGTGCACGCCGGGCAACCCTTGGCGCAAATGCAGCTCGATGTGCTCGACGCGCAGCGCGATGAAGCGCGCGCCCGGTACCGGGAGGCCGTCAACGCGGTGGCGAGTGCCAAGGCGCAAGTCGCCGTGCGCCAAAGCGACAAGGCCGCCTTGCAAGCGGTCGTCGGGCAGCGCGAGAGTGAACTGGATGCTGCAGGGCGGCGGCTCGCTCGATCCGACACCCTGTCGCGGGAGGGCGCCGCCTCGATTCAGGAACTCGATGATGACCGCGCCCGGGTGCGCAGCGCGCAGGCCGCGTTGATCGCGGCGCACGCCCAGGTGAGCGCCGGGCAGGCCGCGATCGAGGCCGCGCAGGCTCAGGTCGTCGGGGCCGGCTCCAGCGTCGCGGCCGCCGAGGCCACCGTCGCCCGCGTCGAGGCGGACATCACGGATAGCCAACTCAAGTCGCCGCGCGACGGCCGCGTGCAATACCGCATCGCCGAACCCGGCGAAGTGTTGGGCAGCGGCGGCAGGGTGCTGAATCTCGTCGATCTCGGCGACGTTTACATGACTTTTTTTCTACCCGAGACGGTGGTCGGCAAAGTGCCGCTGGGCAGCGAGGTACACATCACACTCGATGCCGCGCCCCAGTACGTGATTCCGGCGACGGTGTCCTACGTCTCCAGTACGGCGCAGTTCACGCCCAAGACCGTGGAGACCGAGAGCGAGCGGCAGAAGCTCATGTTCCGCGTCAAGGCACGCATCAGCCGGGAATTGCTCGAGAAACATCTGACCCTGGTCAAAACCGGTCTGCCCGGCGTGGCCTGGCTCAAGCTCGATCCGCGCGTACCGTGGCCGGCGAACTTGAGCGTCAAGGTGCCGGAATGATCGTCCCGATCATCATCGCCGGATAGCCATGGCGATGTCCGTCCCCGCGCCGGTCATTCCCGGCCCCGTGGCCCGTCTGACCGGCGTCAGTCTGCGATACGGCAAAACGCGGGCGCTCGACGATATCACGCAGAATATACCCGGCGGCTGCATGGCCGGCCTGATCGGACCGGATGGTGTGGGCAAGTCCAGTCTTTTGGCACTCCTATCCGGCGCCCGGCAGGTGCAGCAGGGCAGTGTGCAGGTGCTGGGCGGCGATATGGCGAGTGCCGGTCACCGCAATAGAGTGTGCCCCCACATCGCCTACATGCCCCAGGGTCTGGGCAAGAACCTCTATCCCACGCTCTCGATCGAGGAGAACCTGCAGTTCTTCGGCCGCCTGTTCGGCCATTCGGCCGCCGAACGCCGGCGGCGCATCGACGAACTGACTCACAGCACCGGCCTGTATGCGTTCCTGTCGCGCACCGTAGGCCAGCTCTCCGGCGGCATGAAGCAGAAGCTCGGCCTGTGCTGCGCGCTGATTCACGACCCGACGCTGTTGATCCTGGATGAACCGACCACCGGCGTCGATCCGCTGGCGCGCGCGCAGTTCTGGGATCTGATCGGACACATCCGCAGCGGGTCAGCGGACATGAGCGTGATCGTGGCCACGGCCTACATGGAAGAGGCGCAGCGCTTCGACTGGCTGATGGCGATGGACGGCGGCCGGGTGCTGGCCGCCGGCACCCCGCAGGAACTGCTCACGCGCACCGGCAGCACGTCGCTCGAGAATGCTTTTATCGCACTGCTGCCAGAGGAGAAGCGGCGCGGCCATCGGGCCGTGTCGATTCCGCCGTTGGCCTCCGATCATGCCGAGATCGCGATCGAGGCCCAGGGTCTCACCATGCGCTTCGGTGATTTCCTCGCCGTGGATCATGTCAGCTTTCTGATCCGCCGGGGCGAGATCTTCGGCTTCTTGGGCTCCAATGGCTGCGGCAAGTCGACGACGATGAAGATGCTGACCGGCCTGCTGCCGGCCAGCGAGGGTCAGGCCCGGCTGTTCGGCCGCGACGTGGACCCGAAGGACATCGAGACCCGACGGCGCGTGGGCTATATGTCGCAGGCGTTTTCGCTGTACACGGAACTGACGGTACAGCAGAACCTGGTGCTGCACGCGCGCCTGTACCAGGTGCCGGAGGCCGACGCGCCGGCGCGGGTCGAGGAGATGGTGGCTCGCTTCGGGCTGGGCGTCAATCTGGATACGCTCCCCGATGCGCTGCCGTTGGGCGTGCGCCAGCGCCTGTCGCTGGCGGTGGCCATGATCCACAAGCCAGAGTTGCTGATTCTGGACGAACCGACCTCGGGCGTGGATCCCATCGCACGCGATTCCTTCTGGCAGTTGCTGATCGATCTGGCGCGCAACGACCGGGTAACGATCTTCATCTCCACACACTTCATGAACGAGGCCGAACGCTGCGACCGGATTTCGCTGATGCACGCAGGCCGGGTGCTGGTGAGCGACGCTCCGGCCGAACTGGTGCGCCGGCGCGGCGCCGCCACGCTCGAACAGGCATTCATCGGCTACTTGGAGGACGCCGGTGCAGGTGCCACCGAGGCACCGACCGACGCGCCGCCGCGATCGCCGGCCCCTCCGGCCCCTCCGGCCGCGTTCCCTGCACCGGCTGCCGCGGCGGCCCCGCGGCGCTTCAGCGTGGGCCGTCCCTGGGCTCGATCATCAACCTCTACGTCACTCCGGTCACCCGCAGCGAGTTCCTGTTCGGCAAGCAGTTGCCCTATATCGTTCTGGGGATGTTCAACTTCGGGCTGTTGAGCGTCCTCGCCGTCATCGCTTTCGGCGTGCCGGTCAAGGGCAGTTTCCTGACGCTGGCAACGGCGGCGCTGATCTTCGTGGTGTTCTCGACCGGCTTCGGCCTGTTCATCTCCACGTTCACCCGCAGCCAGATCGCGGCGATCGCCGTGACCCTGATCGGCACCCTGATCCCGTGCGTGCAGTTCACCGGCATGATCGATCCGGTGTCGTCGTTGGAAGGGGCGGGCGCGATCATTGGCCGCATCTATCCCGCCACCTATTTCCTGACCGTCAGCCGCGGCGTATTCAGCAAGGCGCTGAGCTTCCCGGCTCTGCAGTCCTCGTTCTGGCCGCTGCTGCTGTTGGTGCCGGTGGTTCTGGGCCTCTCGATCGCGCTGCTGAAGAAACAGGAGGCGTGAAGATGCCGCGCATCGCCAATATTTACCGTCTGGGCATCAAGGAGCTGTGGAGCCTGGCGCGCGATCCGATCATGCTGATCTTGATTGCCTACTGTTTCACGGGGGAGATCTACGTCGCGGCCACGGCGATGCCCGAGACCCTGCATCACGCACCGATCGCCATCGTCGACGAGGACGCCTCGCCGCTGTCTGCGCGCATTGCGTCCGCCTTCTATCCGCCGCAATTCACGACGCCGGCGATGATCTCGCTGCGGGCGGCGGATGCGGGGATGGACGCCGGCGACTACACCTTTGCGCTGGACATTCCGCCTGACTTTCAGCGCGACGTTTTGGCCGGCAAGTCGCCGGCGATCCAGCTCAATGTCGACGCCACGCGCATGACCCAGGCCTTCACCGGCAACGGCTACGTCCAGCAGATCGTGCTCGCTGAGGTGGATGAATTCGTGCAGCGCTACCGTGGCGGCGTACTGCCCGTGAACCTGGCATTGCGCGTGCGCTTCAACCCCAACCTGGAGCAAACCTGGTTCGGCGCGTTGATGGAGATCATCAACCTCGTCACCCTCCTGTCGATCATCCTGACCGGCGCCGCGCTCATCCGCGAGCGCGAGCACGGTACGATCGAGCACCTGCTGGTGATGCCGGTGACGCCGGCGGAAATCATGCTGGCGAAGATCTGGTCCATGGGACTGGTGGTGTTGCTATGCGCGACGGCCGCGCTGCTGATCGTGGTTCAGGGCGTGCTGGGCGTGCCCGTCGAGGGCTCGGTGCCGCTATTCCTCACCGGCGCCGCGCTGGACCTGTTCGCCACCACCTCGATGGGCATCTTCATGGCCACGCTGGCGCGCTCCATGCCGCAGTTCGGCATGCTGGCGGTGCTGGTCCTGTTGCCGCTGCAACTCCTCTCCGGCAGCGTGACGCCGCGCGAGAGCATGCCCCAGGTAGTACAGGACCTCATGCTGGCCGCGCCCACCACGCACTTCGTGGCCTTGGCCCAGGCCATCCTCTATCGCGGCGCCGGGATCGCCGTCGTGTGGCCGCAGTTTCTGGCGCTGGCGGCGATCGGCACGGTGTTGTTCGCCATTTCGCTGAACCGCTTCCGCAAGACCATCGGGCGGATGGCCTGATCTTGGGCCGCACTACGGGCAACCTGCAGCGCGCTAGGTTGATTTCCCGTAGCGAAATGGCCGACGCCTGCGCACACTACCGGCATCGGTCGGACATCGGAACATCGTCATGGCATACAAGCAATTGCTGTTCGGCTCCGCCGCACGCGAGAAGATTTTGCGCGGCGCCACGCAGCTGGCGAACGCCGTTCGCATCACGCTCGGTCCTAAGTCCAAGTCGGTGTTGATCCAGAAGCAATGGGGCGCTCCGATCGTGTGCAACGACGGCGTCGTCATCGCCAAGGAACTGAGTCTCGAGGATGCCGAGGAGAATCTCGGCGCCCAAATGCTGCGGCAGGCCGCGGAGAAAACGGGGGACGCGGTGGGCGACGGTACCAGCACGTCAACCATTCTGGCGCACGCCATTTTGTTGGAGGGCGTTCGCAATGTCACGGCGGGCGCCAGCGCGATCGATATCAAGCGCGGCCTCGATAGGGCGCTCACTGCCGTCGTCGAGGAACTGAAGAAATTGTCAAAACCGGTCATGACGCGCAAGGAGAAAGCCCAGGTCGCGACCATCTCGGCACACAACGACGAAAGCATCGGTGAACTCGTCGCGCAGGCAATGGAGAAGGTGGGCGGCGAAGGCGTCATTACGGCCGAGGAATCCAAGACAACCGAGACCGCGCTGGAGGTCGTGGAGGGCATGCAATTCGATCGCGGCTATATATCCCCTTATTTCGTCACGGATAACGACAAGATGGAGGTCGTGCTCGAGGATGCCTATGTGCTGCTGAGCGACCGCAAGTTGAATGTCCTGAAAGATCTACTGCCGTTGCTCGAGCAGGCGGCCAAAGCCGGCCGGCCGATACTGTTGATTGCGGAGGACGTCGAAGGAGAGGTTTTGGCGACGCTCATCGTCAATCAGGTCAGAGGAGTGTTCAAGAGCGTTGCCGTCAAGGCGCCGGGATTCGGCGACCGCCGCAAGGCCATGCTCCAGGACATTGCGACGCTGACGGGCGGTCAGGTCATAGCGGAGGAGCTGGGCATTAAATTGGAAGATGTCCACCTGGAGCAGCTGGGGCGCGCAAAACGCGTCGTTGTCGACCATGACAATACGACGATTATCGGCGGAGCGGGCGCCCGCAAAGCCATCGACGATCGCATGCAGCAAATTCGCCGCGAGATCGACAAAGTCACCAGTGATTACGATCGGGAAAAGCTGCGGGAACGCCTGGCCAAACTGGCCGGCGGCGTCGCCGTGATCCGCGTGGGTGCGCCTTCCGAGTCGGAAATGAAGGCCAAGAAAGATGCGCTGGACGATGCCATCAACGCCACGAAGGCGGCGGTGGCCGAAGGGATCGTGCCGGGAGGCGGATTGGCTCTGCTGCGGGCGAGCGGCGCCATCGCGGCGATCGAGACGCAATGCGAAGGCGACGAGCGGACCGGCGTTCAGATTCTCAGGCGGGCGCTCGAGGCCCCGGCCCGCCAGATTGCCGACAATTCCGCGGTCGACGGCGGTGTCGTCGTCAGCAAGATGTTGGAGTCCGCCGGCAATGTCGGTTTCGATGCCTCACGCAAGCAATATGTCGACCTGATGGAAGCGGGCATCGTCGATCCGACCAAGGTCGTGCGAATCGCGCTTCAAAATGCCGTGTCGGTGGCCAGTATTCTATTGCTCACGGAAGCCACCATGACGGAGAAGCCGGAACAGAAAAAAACCGGTTCGTCGGCGGCGGAGCCGGAAATGTAGCACGCTCGCCGGTGCCCAATCACAGGGTCCCACGAGGGTTTGCCCATGGCAAGTACTTACTAGGACGATATTTCCCCGCATAGCGTCACACGCTGGTAGCATTTAACTTCCACGCCTCGTGCAATGCTCTCTACATTTTGACGGACACTGTTATGCGCACCGGCAGAGCCAGCCTGCAATGTACGACCGCGGCACCGGCGAGTGCCCTCGACACGCCGCGTCTTCCCGGCGATGAGCGCGCGTACTGACATGCAGCCCTCGATTCTGGTCACCGGCGGCGCCGGATTCCTCGGCATCAACCTGTGCCGCCACTTATTGGCGCTTGGATACCGGGTAAGATCGATGGATATTGCGCCATTCGCGTATCCGGAGCGGAACGCGGTGGATGTGATGCAGTCCGATATCCGCGATCCGGCAGCGGTGGAACGTGCAATGGCAGGAATCGATATCGTGGTCCATTGCGCGGCGGCATTGCCGCTGGCGAGCGAGGAGGAGATCGATTCGACCGATGTGGGGGGCACACGGACGCTGCTCGAAATTGCGGCCCAACATGCGGTCGGACGCTTCATATTCATATCGTCCACCTCCGTCTACGGCATCCCGGATCACCACCCGGTCTACGAGCACGATCCATTGCAGGGCGTTGGGCCTTATGGTGTGGCGAAAATCAGGGCGGAGCGACTGTGCCGCGAATTCCGGGCAACGGGTCATTGCATACCGATCCTTCGGCCCAAGAGCTTTGTGGGGCCCGAACGGCTCGGCGTTTTCGAACTGCTGTACGACTGGGCCTATAGCGGAAAGAATTTTCCCGTACTCGGCACCGGCAACAATCGATATCAGCTGCTCGACGTCGCGGACTTGTGCGATGTCATCGTACTGTGCGCGACCCGAGACCCGCAGGTCGTGAACGACACCTTCAACGTGGCGGCGAAGGAGTTCGGCACCATGCGCGACAATTTTCAAGCCGTGCTCGATCGAGCCGGTCATGGGAAGCACGTGGTCGGTTTGCCGGCCAAACCGGTGATTGCACTGCTCAAGCTGCTCGAAGCAGTGCATCTCTCGCCGCTGCACCAATGGATCTACGAGACGGCCGACGTGGAGAGTTATGTGTCGATTGAACACATGGAAAGCCGCCTGGGGTTCATTCCCCGGTATTCCAATCGAATGGCACTCATTCGCAACTATGATTGGTATGTAGAGCATCGCGAGGAATACCAGGGCAAAACCGGGTTGACGCACCGTCTTCCATGGAAGAAAGGGGCGCTTCGGTTGGCGAAATGGTTCTTCTGACGGACACGCACGCCGTCGCAAGCGGCGATTCCACGAAGGCAGCCGCACCGGATCCCGTGCCTCTCGTCGTCGATCTCGATGGCACCTTGCTGCGCACGAATTCCTTGATCGAATCGTTGTTCGTGCTGGCCCGGACGAAACCGTCGACGCTGTTCAAATTGCCGGTTTGGTGGATGAGGGGCCGCGCGCTTTTCAAGCATCGGCTCGCTGCGGCGGTGATGCCGGATGTCCACTGGCTTCCCTTTCGTGTCGGTCTCCTGGAGTTTCTGCGCGAACAGAAGCGCCTCGGACGCACCTTGATCCTCGCCACCGGCGCGGATGAAAAACTGGCTCGAGAGGTCGATCGGGAAGTCGGTCTGTTCGATGATGTCAAGGCGAGCGACGGCATCGTCGATTTGAGCGGCGAACGCAAACGCGACCGCCTGGTTGCCGATTTCGGACCTCGAGGGTTCGATTACATCGGACATGACGGGCGCGATTACGAGGTGTGGTGTTCCGCGCGGCGTGCGCTACTCGCGTCGCCGTCGCCGCATCTTCTGCAAATCGTCGGCGAGAGAACGCCGGTCGAGAAGGTCTTCACCGACATCCGGGCGCGATGGCAGGATTACCTGGATGCGTTGCGTCCCCTTCACTGGGTCAAGAACACCCTCGTATTCGTGCCGTTGGTCGCGGTACACCGGGTCTTCGAATTCGCGCTCGTGGGACGGGCGTTATTGGCATTCATCGCGTTCAACATGTGTGCATCGGGTCTTTATCTGCTGAACGATCTGCTGGATCTGCCGGCGGACCGGCGTCATCCGCAAAAAAAAACAAGGATGCTGGCGGCCGGACGGATCCCGCTGGGATACGCGCTCCTGATGATGCCGATCTTGACCCTGGGCGCGTTTGCCGTCGGCTCGTACCTGTCGATCGCCTTTGCCGGCGTATTGGCGCTCTATACGGCGCTCATGATCGGATATTCGATGAGACTCAAGGATATCGCCTTGGTGGATGTACTGGTACTGGCCGGCGGTTACGCGCTCAGAGTGGCGGCGGGCGCGGCGGCGTCCGATATCAGAATTTCGGCGTGGCTTTTGACGCTCTGTGTGTTCCTGTTCTTCAGTCTCGCTCTCATCAAACGATATGCAGAATTGATCGTCCTGGAGTCCGAGCCGGGTGGCGGATCGGCTCACGCGCGCGGCTACCTGGGCACCGACAAGGTCGTTCTCGTGGCGCAGGGAATCGCGAGCGGATACCTGGCCGTGATGGTGTTGGCGTTGTACACGAATACCCCCATCAGCCAGCACCTGTACGCGCATCATGACTACTTTTGGGGAGTCTGCCTCCTGTTGTTGTACTGGGTGAGTTACTTGTGGATGGCAGCCACGCGGGGCCGCATCGCGGGCGACCCGGTAATTTTTGCCCTTTCCGATCGAGGCAGTCGTTGGACCATCGTGGGGATGGGATTGCTCGCCGCACTGTCGATATGAGCGGACTTTTGCGGGAAGGTACCCGCCCCCGGCAGCGGGGAGGTATCGAACGCATGCCTCGTTACGCGTCCCGAACGACTCTGGTGGTGCGAGGATTCGCCCTATTTCTCTGCGGTGCGGTGCTGGCCGGTGCCACGGACCGTGCGTTCGCCAATGTCGATTCGTCGGAGACGCTGGCGTCTCAATGGGCGGAATATCAGGCGGACGTTCCGAAAACGATCGTCGAATTGCAGCCGTTCAGACGCACGATGAGCGTCGAATTCCCAGTGCCGGGCGATCGGGTGGTAGCGACCCTGATCAACGTGAATCCGCAGGTCAATGCGTGGTTTTTGCTCACGCTGAGGTGGGCCTCGAGCGGAAAATCGATCGCCTATCATTTGGAGAATCCGCAGCCCAAGGCGCAGATGCTGGCGGTTCGCGCTGCCTACCCCAATGGCATTCGGATTTCCGTCGGCGGCCGCGATGTCGATTGCGACTTGTGGTCGGACGGGCAGATGACGCCATTGCGGCAAGCGCAGCGCTCGGACCTGCCGTATGCACCGTTGTGCGAGGATCGTCTGTACTTGCGAAATGTGGTCGCAGGCAGCTATACGCATCTCGAGCGGGTCACCAATTTCCTGCGGGACCATGTCTGGGGTGGGGAGCAAATCGTAGGCTTCGTGAAGGAACAGTTCTTCAGCGACGCGTTCATTGAAACGAGCGGCGCGGCTCGGGCATCGATTACGCCCGAGGCGTCGGCTCCGTCCGACGGACCGCCGCCGGCGCGGATCGCCGACTCGTTCGTCCAACGGTCCATCGTCCCCGAACATCTGGGGATCGACGTGGGCCAAAGGGCCGGGGGTCTCTCGATGGGGCGGTGGTACGCCGTTCGGGGCGCCCCCGGGATGTTCTTGAGCGGCGTTCAACCGGAGGCCATCGACGCGGCAAGCTCGCGCGAGGACAGGCGGACGGTGAACCCATTGGATGCGGTCGAAGCGGCCGCGGTGGATTACCTGGTGGCACTGGATCTCGCGCAATTCGATCTTGGATTCGCGATCGGCACCGACCATCCGCGGGTCGGATGGTCGGAACGCGTGCTGGAATCGGTTCGCAATCCCAAGCTCCCGGGGCCTGACGGGATCGGCAGCATAGCGCCGCTGGTTGGGAACGGGATGGTGAGCCCGCCGATGGTGCCATTGACGGCGGTGACTTTTGCCGGTGGATTCAAGCGCGAACACGGCGCGTTTCGCTACGGAGCGTTGGCGCAACAGAACCGCGGCACACACTACGGCTTCATCGAACAAGGAGCCATCTTGAGCAAGTTGCAGCCGCAACTGGCGACGCTCATCGTCGACGACGATGGCGCGGTGCGGATGAAGACCTGGACGGCCGGCGACGAACCCGGGTTGCCGCATATCAAGCATGCACGTCAGAATGGCGTGCCCCTGATCGAGTATGACGAAACGACGGGAGTGTCGCGGCCCGGCTCGTTGGTCAGCGCCTGGGGTCCGGGCAACTGGTCCGGCTCCAGCGACGAACGCTTGCGCACGCTGCGTGCAGGCGCGTGCCTGCTGGAGAGCGGCACCAGGCGATTTCTGGTCTATGGATATTTTTCGACGGCAACTCCGAGCGCCATGGCGCGCGTCTTCCAAGCCTATGGCTGCCGGTATGCCATGCATCTGGATATGAATGCGCTCGAGCACACTTACTTTGCGATTTACATCCACGAGAATGGACGGATCCTGGTGCAGCATTTGATCGACGGCATGGCGGAAGTCGATCGCAAGGGCGGCGACGAACTCGCGCCGCGATTCTTGAGTTTTCCCGACGATCGGGATTTCTTTTATTTGACTCGAAAGACAGTCGCGCCGTGACCAGGCGACCATTCCTTTACATGCTCCGCGGCATTGCGCCCGATGTGGCTGCACAGGGGACAAAGCCGCTTCCACCGCGATAATAGCGTGTGCCAAGGCCCGCGCCGCGCTTCGTTCGCTAGGCCAGTCCGCCGAGTTCCGACAGCGAGCCGCCCCGTTCCAGCCGGCGAATCGCGTCGGCAAATAACGGTGCCACGTCGAGCACAATGAGCGATCCATTCAAGCGCGCCGAGAAACTCTCGCCGAGCGGGACTGAGTTCGTGACGACCACGGAGTCCGGCCCATTTGCATCAAACAACCGATGCGCCTCGTCGGCAAAAGACGCGTGGGTCGCTGCAACGTCGACGCGAGCGGCACCCGCTCGACGGCAAGCGGCAACCGCGCGCAGTAGCGTCGTTCCGGAGCTGATCAAATCGTCGAGAATGATGACGCATCGCCCCGCGACATCTCCGGCAAATAAGGTGCCGCTGACGGAGTCACGGCCGCGCTGCTTGTCCATGAGCGCGAAGTTCACCGTACGGCCGATGGCTGTCTGCAAGAGTTCCTGAAAATGCCGCGCACGCTTGACACCACCGATATCCGGCGAAGCAACGGTGTATTCCTGACCGGCAGACTTGGCAGAAAAATGCCGAACGAACAGGGCTGCTGCTTCGAGATGCACCGTTTCGCAGCGGAATGCGTTATCGAAGGCGGCCAGATTATGCACATCGAGGGCAAGCATGCGATCGACCCCGACGGCCTCGAATAACTGAGCAAGATAGCGCGTCGTCACGGGGTCGCGGGCTTCGACACGCCGGTCTTGGCGCGCGTACGCGAGATAAGTCACGCACACCGTCGCGCATTTCGCGCCGGCGTCCTTGAGTGCGCCGACGAAAAATAGCAGCTGACACAACCGATCGTTCGCCGAGCCGAGCGTATCACCGAATAAGGATTGAACGACATGGACCGAACGTCCACGTACGCTTTCGAGCGGGCGCATCTTGCACTCCCTGCCGGTGAATTCCCGCTCCTCATGCAGGCTTAGCGGCATATCGAGAGCCACGGAAAGACTGGCGCCGAACGCCGCCGAGGCAGCGGGCGCGAATACGGCGATGGTATCATTCGGCAACAGCACCATTCACTCATCGACTCGCTTGACTGTCTTTCGGGGTCATTTTACACGATTCCTATCGGATATCCGACGTGAAGCGCCGCGACTTGGCGATGTCCCGCCAGCTTGGGAGCCGCCGCCGCCACATGCCGCCGATCAGCACTTGCGCAGGATGTTCCAAGCTGAATCTCCAGAGCCGCGCCCGGTCAAGAGATCACCGAGGATTCGTACAGTATCCAGACCTACGTGAGGCGCGAAAATACGCAATTGGCGAATACGCCTGCGGGTAAACACCACGCGATTATCTCATCGACGGGTCCTTCCAATCCTGCCAGGCGCCGCCCATGGCCTCGAACAACTGGGCCGTGTCGAGATGGCGCTGGCTCTTGGCCTGAGCATAGCCGAGCCGGGCCTGCCCGAAAAGACGTTGCGCCTGGAGTACTTGGATGACACTCGCTTGGCCTTCTTTGTAGCTCTCTTGCGATAGCTCGAGGGATGCTTGCGCCGTATCGAGCGCTTCGCGCTGCGCATCGAGTGCCTTCGCATCATGTTCAAGCGCCTGTAATGTATCCGCGACTTGACCGAAGGCTTGCAGCACGGTCTGCCGATAGATTCCCAGCTGCGCGGCGAAGGCGTCGACCGCCTCGCGGCGTTGTGCGGCAAGAGTACCGCCATGAAAGATAGGCGCCGTAATTCCCCCACCCAGGCCCCAGAGACTGTTTGAGTTCTCGAACAGTGCGCGAGTGGACGCTGCTGCCTGGGTCCAAGACGCCGTCAACGTGACGTTTGGATAGAGTTGCGCCGTTGCCACGCCGATGGCGGCGCTCGCGGCATGCAGTTGTGCTTCTCCCGCCAGGATGTCCGGACGCTCGTGAACCAGGATCGAGGGAAGACTGACCGGCAGTGCTGTCGGCAAGCTCAGCGCATCGAAGTCGAAGGCAGGTGGTGTCCACTCGGCCGGCGTTTTGCCGACGAGTACGGTCAGTGCGTCGCCGGCGGCGCTCAACTGCTGCGTGAGCGGCGGCAGCAGCGCGCGATCGGCGGCGAGTTGGCTTTGTGCGCTCAGCACATCGGTCATGGCCGCTTTACCGGCTTCTTGCGCGATCTGGGTCAGCTGCAAGTTCTGTTGATCCACTGCAATGATGTCGTCGACTGCCTTGATCTGTTCGCGGGCGGAAGCAATGTTGATCGCCTGAACGACTGCGTTACCCGTGAGCGAGAGGTAGGCGGCGGCCAGTTCATAGCGCTGGACTTCCGCGAGTGCGGTCTGCTGCTCGATCTGGCGTCGGACACCACCAAAAATATCAGGGCTGAAGCTCACCGTCGGTCCGATGCTGAACAGGTTGCCCGCCGCATGGCCTGGACCGGCAAAGACGCCGCTGTTCACTCGTTCTCGCGTTCCGCTCGCGCCGAGGTTGGCCTGTGGGTAGAGCGCGCCGGCCACCACAACGATGGCCTGCTGCGCTTGCGCAAGCGTCGCCCGCGCCGTGTCGAGCGTCGGACTGCCTGCGATTGCAAGGGCGAGTGTCTCATTGAGCTGCGGCGAGTGATACAGCTCCCACCACTGACCGATGACCTGATTCCCCGGTGATAAGTGTTGTTGGACATCGGCAGCACCCGCCGAGGGAAGGAGTGTCGGCGATCGCCCGTACCCCGCCGCCGGCGAGGGCTCCGGCGGCGAGAAATCCGGCCCGACGGCGCAGCCGAACAGCGTCCCGAACACGCTGCCGAGGATCCAGCCCTTCATCACTGCCGAGCGATAGGTGGCCATCGGCTACTCGTAATGAAGCGCTTCGATGGGATCGAGATGAGAGGCCTTTCGGGCAGGGTAATAGCCGAAGAAGATACCGACCGCGACCGAAAAGAGGAAGCCGCCGGCTACCGCGACCGGCGATATCACTGTGGGCCAATGGGCAACGACGGTGATCAACTTCGAAGCAATGACGCCGAAGATGATTCCGGCCACCCCGCCGGTGACGCTCAGGAACACCGCTTCGACCAGGAACTGTAGCAACACATGGAGGCGCCGGGCGCCGATGGCCATGCGCAAACCGATTTCACGGGTGCGCTCGGTGACCGAGACCAACAGAATGTTCATGATGCCGATGCCGCCGACGAGGAGGGAAATCGAGGCTACCGTTGCGAGCAACAACGCCATGATTCGGCTACTGCCCTCCGCGGCTTCGGCAATCTGACTCAAATTGCGGATGGCGAAGTCGGCGATGCCGCCGCTTCGAATTCGGTGGCGGCGCAGAAGGGTGGCCGTCACTTGCTCGATTGCGGCCTGTACACGCTCAGGGCTGACGGCCTCCACGTAGATTTGGTTCACATAGCCGGTCAGGCGCGGCGTGATCCCGTAAGGGTTCAGCGGCGGCGGAAAGTACGGGTCACTCGAGGTCTGCGCTTGACTGGGCACGGCCACGCCGAGCACTTTGCGTTCTGCGGCGGCGAAGGGGATCATGACAATGTCGTCTTGGTCCTGGCCATAGCTGCTCTGACCTTTGGCGGCGAGGAGCCCGATGACCCGCAGAGGTTTTCCCGCTACCAGAATCATCGCGCCCATCGGGTTCTCGTTGGCTCCGAAAAGCTGCTGGTAGACCGTCCGGCCGATGAGCGCGACCATGGCAGCGTCTTGATCGTCCGCCGCCGTGATCGGGCGTCCTGCCACGATGTGCCAGCCGGCCGTGTCGAGGTAGCTGGGCGTAATGCCTTGGATATTCGTCGTCCAGTTCTGATTGCCGTAGACGGCTTGGCCGAGTTGGCGGATGAGATAGCTGACGACCCCGACGGCGGGATCTTCGCGGTGCAGTGCCAGCGCATCGCTGACGGTTAGCGTAGAGGCACTGCCGCTGCCGCCGCGCACTCCCGTTGTCGTCGTCGCTCCCGGCACAACAACCAAGAGGTTCGTGCCGAGGCTCTCGATCTGCTTTTTGACGGCCTCATTGGCGCCTTGGCCCACGGCTACCATCGCGATCAGCGCCGCAACGCCTATGAACACTCCGAGCATGGTCAGCACCGAGCGCATCTTGTTGCGCCCGAGCGCCTGCGCTGCCGCCACGAGGATCATCGACATGAAACTCAAGAAAGGTCCGCCTTCTGCCGCAGCCGTCGCTGCCGTGGCGTGCTGAGCCGCGAACGTCAGGGTCGCCACACGCTGCGGTTCCCGCGGCGCTGCGGCGCGCTGCCGTTCATCGGCGACGATGCGGCCGTCCCGCATGGTCACAACCCGATCCGTATAGGCAGCGATGTCCGCCTCATGGGTGACCACGACGATGGTGACGCCCTGGTCACGATTGAGCGAGCGGAGCATATCCATAATCTCATGCGACGTCCGGCTATCGAGATTGCCGGTGGGCTCGTCCGCCAGCAGTACGCTCGGCCCGCTGATCAACGCCCGCGCGACGGCGACGCGCTGTTGCTGGCCGCCCGAAAGCTGATTGGGCGTGTTTCGCTCCCGGTTCGCCAGGCCCACGAAGCGCAGTGCTTCGCGCGCTCGGGCGAAGCGCTCCGCGCGCCGCGCAGGTCCTGACACGCCGTAGAATAGCGGCAGGGCGACGTTCTCGACGGCGCTCGTACGAGCAAGCAGATTGAAGCTCTGAAATACGAAGCCAATCCGCTCGCTGCGAATCCGTGCAAGAGCCGGCTCGGGGACCTCCGCGATATCGAGCCCTTCGAAGACATACCGTCCGCTCGTGGGCCGGTCCAGGCAACCGAGAATATTCATCAGCGTCGACTTCCCCGACCCCGACGACCCCATGATGGCCACGAACTCGCCGCCCTCAATGATGAGGTTCACGCCATCGAGCGCGTGGACGTTGACGTCACCCAGGCGATAAATCCTGGTAACGTTCTGGACTTCGATCACTGGCTGCGGCATGGCGGTGTTGAGTTTCGCTAGAAACCGGTCAAGCGCGGCTGGGAGGCACCCGCGGCCCCAGGCGTGCGCTGCTCACTCACAATCACCTGATCGCCGGGGTGGATGTCGCCCTCGATCACCTCGGTGTAACTGTCGTCGTCGAGTCCGGTCTTGATGGAAACCGGCGACGGATGACCGTCGCGCAGCAGCCATACGTTCCCGTGACCGGCGGTCGCCGAGGACGCTCGGCTCGTGCCCGATGCGGCCGACGCAGTACCGAGACGAGCGGGTGCAAATCGAAGTGCCTGGTCCGGCACGCGCGGGACGTCGACACGTTGATCGATGACGATGCGCACCGTCGCGGTCATGCCGGGTTCCAGCAAGTGATCGTTATTGGCAACACCGATCACGACGTCGTAGGTGACGACATTTTGTACGGTCTGGGGGGCCTGACGGAACTGCAGCACCTTGCCCGTGAGGACGCGATTCGGATAGGCTTCGACGACGAACGTCGCCCCGTTGCCCACGCGCAGGCCCCCGACATCGCTTTCGCTGACATTGGTGTCGACTTCCATCTGGGTCAAGTCGGTGGCGATCAAGAAGAGCGTCGGCGTTTGGAAGCTCGCCGCCACCGTCTGGCCGATCGTGATGGACCGAGAGACGACGGTTCCGTCCACTGGAGAGATGATGTTGGTATACCCGAGGTTTACCAATCCCGATTCGAGCGCTGCTTGATCCTGATGAATGACCGCCTCGTCAACCGCGATTTGAGCGGCGGCCTGATCATAAGCATTCTTGGCACTATCGACCGTGTCCTGCGAGACGATACCTCGCTTCACCAGCCCCGCGTCGCGCTGATAGGCAATCTTCTCGTAGGTGAGATTGGCCTGATCCTTGAGTAATTGCGCTCTGGCATCCTCGAGATTGGCTCGATCTTGATTGACGATGGCCTGATAAGGACGTGGATCGATCTTGGCGCAGAGTTGACCGACCCGAACCTGGGTATTGAAGTCGCAGTACTGGTCTCGAATGACGCCCGACACATAACTGCCGACGGTGACGGTCAACACCGGGTTCACCGTACCGGTCGCGGTGACGGCGCGCGCCACGATGCCGCGCGCAACCCGGACGGTGACGTAACTGACCGCCGCCTGCGATTTCTTGAGCCAATAGACGGCTCCTGCGCCCAACAATAGGATGACTATTGCCGCTGCCGGCCACCAACGGGCCGACAAGGTCGCGATCCGCGACCATGCGGTCGCGCGGAGGGTTGCGGCTGGTTTTTGGTCAGCGGCATCGATCATGGAAATCGCTGCTGGGGGAGGTAGTCACCGGATTGACGACCCTGTGAACGGCGGCTGCGGAGCGCGGATTGCGCACACGCCGAATTCCGTCCGAACAGAACCTTTCCGGTATGTTTGCAATACGACTCTCCAAGACGATCGCGACACGCCAAGCGTCACATCCGCTTCGCCGCCGCTCATTGACGTCATACTGATCGACACATTCGTCAGGATTCGGATGCGGCCGGCCTCCTGCCATTGCATGGTGGCAGCATCCTCGTCAAAGATTATGGCGATCGAACGCCGCTCCACGCCGATCTGCGCGTCGGCGTCGGTCAACAGGCACTCCAAGCGCTGCGGAACAGCGTATGCACCGCCGCTTGCCAGGACGGCCACAGTGAGCAACAGCGGGACGAATCGCCCGGGCGGGATTTGAACATGCATCGACTTCCGCTCCCCACCCAAAAACAACCTATTTCGATAAAACTATGCCGGTTCCGTGGTCATAAAAAAACGACATACCGCTCGCGATGGTTGATGGATGAAGAATACCGCGAGGCGGGGATGCCGCGATATGCGGGAAAGCGCGTATTCCCATTCGGTCTGCGTCGGGTGCGTGCGACGAAGAATATCTCTCGGCAGACGACTACGCCGGCCGATACGTACATTCGCGGATGGTGCGATCCGGCGGCCGGGCTCACCATTACCGGTGCGTTGATTCAACCACCCATTTTCAATGAAAGGAGAAATATATGCGCATGGTACGTTGGGAGCCGTTCGGCGAATTCGATACGTTGTTCACCCGCCTGGTGCCAAGCTTGCGCCGGCTGCAACTCGAAGGCAGCGGCAAGAAACTCGATTGGGCGCCTTCCGCCGACATCAGCGAAACCGATAAGGAGTTCGTCATCCGGGCGGAGCTGCCGGCCGTGAATAAGGAAGACGTCCAAGTGACGCTCGATGACGGAATGCTCACGATCAAGGGCGAGCGTAAGCAGCACAAGGACGACAAGAACGAAAAGTTCCACCGCGTCGAGAGTTTTTACGGGAGCTTCGAGCGCAGTTTCTCGCTTCCCGACAATACGAATGCGGATACGATCCGGTGCGAGAGCAAGGACGGCATTCTGACTGTGCACATTCCGAAGACGGAGACGCCGAAGCAAAAAGCGAAACAGATCACCGTACAGTGACCACAGTCCAGGCGGGCCGCACCTGTTTCCAAGGATTTGCCCGGCGGCCGACTTGTGCTGCCGCCGGGCAGCCATGAGTGAAGGTAGCGGCCCGTCGAAAAATCCTGTCCGACTGCCGCATTTGCGCATCGGACGATGCTATTTACTCCAAGAAAGTGCCGTCAACCCCAAAAGCTGCGATACAGTAGCAGCCTAAGGACGTCACGATCGATGGCTGAACGAAAAAATGGCTGTAAAGCCCAAGCGGCCCAAAAACAAATTCGCCCTGCGTTCGGCTGGAAAACCCGGTACGCGCGCCGCAAGCCGGCTGAATCCACTTTGCATAGTGGCGATCGGCGCATCGGCGGGCGGCTTCGACGCGATTGTCGAATTCCTGCGCGTCATGCCGACCGACAGCGGCATGGCCTTCGTCATCGTCCAGCACCTCGGCAATTCCCCGCGAAGCCTGTCCGCCGAGCTGTTTTCGCACCACACGGCGATGCCGGTGCGTGTTGCGGAAAACGGACTGCGGCTGCGGCCCAACTGCGTCTACACCAACCCCGCCGACCGTGACATCCGCATCCAGGGTGGCTGTATTCGCCTCTCGAAGCCTTTGGAGCCGGAGGGTTGGCGTCTGCCGATCGATCATTTGTTCCGCTCGCTCGGGGAGGATCAGCATGAACGGGCGATCGGCATCATTCTTTCCGGCACCGGCAGCGATGGCACGGTGGGGCTGAAGGAAATCGTCGTGAATGGTGGTATCGTGCTGGTCCAGGCTCCGGAATCTTGCGAATACGATGCCATGCCGCGCAGTGCGATGGCGACCGGTATGGTGGCTCACGCGCTGCCGGTCGCCAAAATGCCTAAGGTTTTGTCGACCTACGCGCGCCATCCGTATGTCCGCAAGCGGGCCGCGGCCGTGTCGGCGAAGGCGGCGGGTAATCCCCTGCGCGCGATTCTGGAATTGCTGCAGCAAAGTCACGGCCAGAATTTCGCGGGCTACAAGCAGCCCATGCTGATGCGCCGCATCGAACGGCGCATGGGCCTGCTCGGTATCGAGAAGACCGGCGAGTACGTCAAACGCCTGCGCCGCGATACCAAGGAACTCGGTGCGTTATACAAAGATCTCTTGATCGGCGTGACGGAATTCTTCCGGGATCGAAAGGCGTGGGCTGCGTTGGGGACGCAGGTGCTGCGTCCGCTCATCGCCTCCAAGAAAAATGGAGAGCCGATCCGGGCATGGGTGGCGGGAGCCTCCACCGGTGAAGAGGCCTACACATTGACCATGCTCATTCTCGCGCAGCTGCGGCGCGCGCGAAAGCGCTGCCCGGTGCAGGTGTTCGGCACCGATACCAACGACAGCGCGTTGGCTCATGCCCGCAACGGCATCTATCCGGCCGGCATCGCGCACCAAGTGCCGCCCGAGTACTTGAGTCGCTACTTCCATGAGCTCAAAGATGACCATCACTACCAAGTGTCGCCGGAACTTCGCGAAAGCGTCGTTTTCGGGGTGCATAACCTGTTGGTCCACCCGCCGTTCTCCCGCTTGGACCTGGTGACCTGCCGCAACCTCCTCATCTATCTCGATCCGGAGATGCAACAGCGCATCCTGTTGGTGTTTCATTTTGCGCTGCGCTCCGACGGCTATCTGTTTCTTGGCGGCGCCGAGACGATCGGGGCGAACGACAAGTTGTATCGGCCGGTCGCCCGAAAATGGCGCATCTACCGGCGAATCGGCACCACGCCGCATGAACAGCTCGCCTGGTACCCCGATGCGGCGACCCATGGCACGCCGTGGCTGAGCGCCCAGTCGATCCCAGCCGTGCCGGCACGAAGCACTTATTTGGCCAATGCGGCCCGCAACGCCCTGGTGGACCATTTCGCGCCGGCCGCAGTCGTCATCAACGCGCATATGGAGGCGCTCTATTTCAGCGGGCCGACCGAACGTTTTCTGCTGCAGCGGCACGGCAAACCCACGGCGAATCTGCTGCCGTTGCTGCCCAAGGCCGTCCGCTCGAAATTGCCGGCCGCCATTCGGCAGATCCAGGAAGGCAAGACGGCGGTGTCGATGGGCAACATCAGGGTTCGCAGCAAGTCGCGGGCTGCCGTCATCCGCCTCGATGTCGTTCCGATCCTGGCGAAACCCGGCAACGCGAAATCCCAGCTGTATCTCGTCGCGTTCCAAGAGGAGCCGCGCCGGCCCGTCCGCAGCCGCCTCGTGCCGGCAAAGGCGAGTGCGGCAAGCAGCAGACTGAAAGACGAACTGCGGATGACGCGGGAAGATCTGGAAAGCGCGATCGAACAACTCGAGACCTCGAATGAAGAGTTGCGCGCCTCGCACGAAGAGATTGTGTCGGTCAACGAAGAGCTGCAGTCGATGAACGAGGAACTGGAGAGTTCCAAAGAGGAACTGCAGTCCGTCAACGAGGAACTCAATACCGTCAATACCCAGCTGCAGGATAAGATCAACCAGCTGGAGGCCTCCAATAACGATTTGCGCAACGTGCTCACGTCCGGCGAGATGGCCACCGTGTGCCTCGACCGGTCGTTCCGCATCAAGTGGTTCAGGCCCGCAACGCACAAGCTGTTCAATCTGCTGCCGAGCGATGTCGGCCGACCCATCGGCGATCTGAGCCCGATTGCGGCGGATCCGACCATGCTCGAGGATGCCCGAGCTGTTTTGCAGAACCTCATTCCGCGTTCGACGGAAATCGAGCACAACGGCGTTCATCTTCGCCGGATCTTTCCTTACCGTACTGCGGATGAGCGGATCGACGGCGTGGTCATCACCTTTGCGGACATCACGGATGCCAAGCGCCGGGCGCAGGATGAGATCGAGGCGAAGGCGGCGGCGAACGAATTGCTGGAACGACGGGTGCGCCAGCGCAGCGAGGAATTGAGCCGGATCTCGCGCGAGCTGGCCCTGGCCGAGGTCCATGAACGACAGAAGATCGCGCGCGATTTGCACGATGGGCTCGGACAGGAACTGAACGCAGTGGTCATCAAAGTCGACGCATTGCGCAATACCGCCGGCAAATCCAAGTCCAAACCGGCGCTGCAAGAGATTGCCGCATTGCTCGGACATGTCGTCCGGGAGATGCGCAGCCTCACGGCGCAGATCAATCCGCCCGTGCTGGATCAGTTGGGGCTCCTCCCGGCGATCGAGTGGTTGGGCGAAGAGATGCGCAAAACCTACCGGCTGGAAGTCTCCGTCGAGGACGATGGCGCGCCCAAGCCGCTGGATCACGTCGCCGCGTCGATCGTTTTTCGGGCGGTGCGTGAACTCCTCATCAACGTGGCGCGGCATGCCAAGGTGAAGACCGCCCGCGTCAGCGCCCGGCGCACCGACCGGACGTTGACGATTCAGGTCATCGATCAGGGAGTCGGCCTCGTGTTGGACGGCGCCCAACTCAAGTCTACCAACCTCGGGCTCGCCACGATCCGCGAGCGGGTGGCCTACATTGGCGGCGCGCTGGCCATGGAAGGTTCGCGCGGCCAAGGCACTACCGCGACGATCGAAGTGCCATTGAGCGCAACGTGAAGCCCGTGCGCATCGTTCTGGCCGACGACCATCCTCTCATCCGAGAGGCGATCCGTGGTCTCCTGACCGGAACTTCCGAATTCGAGCTGGTGGGGGAGGCGGCGGACGGCAAAGAATGCGTGGCCCGTGTCCGGGAACTGCGGCCCGAGATAGTCCTCGTCGACATCGCGATGCCGAAGATGGGCGGCGAACAAGTCACCGCGGAACTCCGCCGGCTCTTTCCCGACCTCAAAATCATCGCATTGAGCGGCTATGCCGACCGCCAGTTCGTGCGCGCCATGGTCAAAGCGGGCGCGAACGCCTATGTGGTCAAGTCCTCGTCGGGCCGCGAACTCATCCATGCCCTGCGCGCCGTCGCCGACGGCAACAGCTATCTGTCCCCGGAAATAACCAGCGCGGTCATGAGCCAGTGGGGCGCCTCACCGAGCGTCGGGCCGCCATCGCCGGAGGCGCTGGGCGAGCGCGAAAGGCAAGTCCTCCAGTTGGTCGCGGAAGGGCATCGTACGGCAAAAATCGCCGTGAAAATGGGGATCACCTCGGCGACGGTGGAATCCCACCGTCGCAATATCATGCGCAAACTTCGGCTGCATAGTGTCGCCGATTTGACGCGTTTTGCGCTGCGTCACGGCATGGTTCGACCGTGAGTCCTGTGTCACCTGCTCAATAGGATCTCGATCTCGCGCAGCAAGAGGTTGATGTCTACCGGCTTTGGCAGGATCCGATCTGCAATCTTGAGAGCCCGCGCGACGTGATTCTTCGAGATATCGCCCGTCAGCATGATCGTGGGGGTCTTGCGGTCCAGCAGTACTGCGATTTCGGCGATGATCTCGTCCCCCGTGATCCCCAGGGGAAGCTGATAGTCGCACAAGATCAGATGTGGGCGCAGCCCATGAACCTCGATGTGTTGCAGCGCTTCGTCGCGCGAGGCGGCACCGACGACGTCATACCCCTCGAGGCGCAACAGCATCGCCATGGAGCGTGCGACCCCCGGATCGTCTTCTATGTGCAGCAACTGGATGCCGCCGGTCGGCCGCGCAGCGATCACCGCCTCGATCGATGTCAGCGTCGTTGGCAGAGCCGTCCTCTCGCCGCGCGGCAACTGCACGCTGAACGTGGAACCCTCGCCGACCCGGGAGTTGATGATCACCGCATGATCGAGGAGCCGGCAGATCGTTTGGACGATGGAGAGTCCCAGGCCGATGCCTCGGCGCTGATCGCGATTTGGGTTGTTCACCTGGTAGAACGCGTCGAAAATTCGTTCGAGGTGTTCGGCCGGGATCCCAGGGCCGCTGTCGATGACATCGATATGGAGCTGCGCTCCGTGGGGGCGGACGCGCACCTGGACTTTGCCTTGCAGCGTGTACTTGATGGCGTTGCCGATGAGGTTGCGCAGGATCACGGGGAGGAGCATCGGGTCGCTGCGCACGATCTCGTCGGAATCGTCGATATCCAGCACGAGCGCTTTGCTGGCGGCCGCATAACCCAGTTCGGAGCGCAGGCGCGGCAGGATTTCCCGCAGGGGGAAATCCCGAATGACGGGTTGGATCGCGCCCATCTCCAGCCGGTTCACGTCCATCAGCGTGGATAGGATTTGATCCATGCTCTGTACCGATTCTTCCAGCAGGCCCAGATGCGGTGCAAATTCGGAATTCTTGAGCGCCCGCGCCAGCAACGACTGCAGGCTCCAGATCGTCTGCAGAGGCTGCCGAAGATCGTGGCTGGCGGCGGCGAGGAATCGCGACTTCACTTCGTTGGCCCGCACCGCCGAATCGCGCGCCAGTCTGAGGTCGTTCTCGAGCCGTTTGTGCTCGCTCATGTCGCGCACTACCGCGACGGTCACCGCCGGCGTGCGGCCGCCGACGTGGTTGAGCATCACGTCGATGGGAAATTCGCTGCCGTCCCGCCGCCGCCCGAACAGCGCCAGGCCGGCGCCCATTTGACGCGGCTGAGCCGCATCCGTATACGCGTGGCGATGTTGGACGTGATCCTTTCGCAGATGCTGTGGGACGAGGATTTCGATGGACTGATCGATCAGTTCCCCGCGCCCGTATCCGAACAGCCGCATTGCCTGGACGTTGAGATACTTGATCCGACCCCCATTCCCGGCACCGTCCACGATGAACACCGCGTCGGGCAAGTGCTCGAGAATGTCGGTCCAGGAATCTTGCAGCAGGGACCGATCGATCAGGTTGGTGTGCGCGTTTAGGTCGACATGCGAGTCCATATATCTTCCCTACCACAAGCGACATGTCTTGGTTGATCCACACTGTGCTCGGTCAGCTGCATTGTGTGCTTCAGTCATTTCATCCGTGCGTCACTCACGCACCGCTGCGGCGGCAGGGCTCGCTCGTCCTAATTCGCAAGATCGTAGTCGGATGGCAGACGGTCCATGCAGATCGGGACCGGCTCGCCGTCAAACAAGCGTGTAACCCGCCGGAGGACGCCCGCGCAGCGACCGGCGCCAAGTTTATGTGAAACCTCGACCCCGAGATCCTACTCGGTCGGTGCGCTTCCGGAAACCCGTGTTTGGCAGTAGATGGATTACCTGGTTTCGGGTAATCTCATAAGGGGGCGCCTACTTGACAGTGCACTTCGACCCGTCCAAGGAGCGCGGAGCGGTTTTATCCCGAAAGGGAAGCATGTCGCATTCGTCCGGTACATAGGCACCCGAGCCCAGCAGGCGTTCGTACTCCCGACGCACCACGCCATAGCATTCACAGCAACGTGCCTCGAGACCGGCCCGATCGATGACCGTGATACGGCCGCGGCTGGACGCGATGAGCCGCAACTGCTGCAATTTGCCGGTGGCTTCGGTTATTCCTTCGCGCCGTACGCCCAAAATATTCGCGATCAGCTCGTGCGTTATGATGAGTTCCTCGGATGCGAGGCGATCGAGCGTCAACAGCAGCCAGCGGGTCAATTGCTGCTCGATGGAATGATGCTGATTGCAAATCGCCATCAGCGCTATCTGCGTGAGGCACACTTGGGTATAGAGAAGCAGCACGCGTTGCATCGCGCCGCCCCTGGCAAATTCTTCCGTGAGCATCTCGCGCTTGAGACGATAGGCCCACCCGGCGGTCTGCACGACGGCTCGGCCCAGCATCGTTCTGCCTCCCATGAACAGGGCGATGCCCACGAGACCTTCATTGCCGACTGCCGCGATCTCGGTCGATTCACCGTCGGCCGTGACGTAGGCGAGCGAGACGGTCGACGTGGTCGGAAAGTATACGTGACGAAGCTGCGCGCCCGACTCGCTCACGATCCTGCCGAGCGGCATTTCTGTCGGCTCGAGATTCCGTTGAACTCGCCTCCATTCCTCGTGCGGCAGAGTGCCCAACAGTTTGTTTCGGCGTGGGTCATCGGCGGGAAACGCATTGGGCGGCATGGGCAGCAGTCCTTCTACCTGGGGGCGGTGCCAAGGTAGAACATCGGCCGGCAAACTACAGTACGCACAATCCACCATGCGCTCGGTACTCGGCGCATGGCCGTCTCGCCGGCACTCAGTGAATCACCCATTCGGGTGATTGCGATCAGCGGCCGGATTTGCGGGCCCGGGAACGCCCGAGGCTCGAATGTCCTCGTCCACTGTTGGCAGCACGAGTCGGGGTCGTTGTCGGTGCCGCGGCCGCACGGGCGCGCACCTCGCCGGACAAGCAGGGTCGAATCTGATCCACTTGCAATTCCTGCAGCTGGCGCTTCGCGTCGTTGAAGGCCTCGCGTAGCGCGGTGTATACATCGCTTTGCTGACCGCTTCCATCGAGCAGGCTGCCGGCATGGATCTGCGCGCTCGGCACGCTCAAGTGGATCTTCACCGAGTACGGAGGCGCCTGGGACTCGCCGACGGCCCGTCCTTCGACCAGCACATGACACTGGGTGATGCGCTCATTGAAGCGCAGCAAGCGCTGGGCTATTTCCCGCGCGCTAGCCTCCAGCCCGCCCGTACGCTCGATATGGCGAAACATCAACGTGATCGGCGACTGCATGCGCTGCTCCAAGAAATGACCCCGCGATCATTGTCGGCATTCGCGGGCTGCTTTTATATCCGTGGTTTCACGTGGAGTATCGCGGTAGTTTGGCGCCGCCGGCGGCCGTACGCGTTGCAACGAATGCCGGGGGAAATCCAAGGCGATCGGGAGTCAGGTCGCGTTCGTCAGATTCATGTGCAGCTTGACGAGATGCGCGACCGAACGCGCGCCCATTTTCTCCATGACCTTGGCGCGATGAATTTCGACGGTGCGCTCGCTCAAGCCCAGATCGATGGCAATCACTTTGTTGGCGGCGCCCTCGACGACCAGATCCATCACCTGCCGCTCGCGGGGCGTCAACGTCTCGAGCCGGCGCAAGACTTCGGCGCGGCGTGCCACCGTGCTGCGGTTCTCGGCGTCCTGCTGCAAGGCGTGATTGATGCGATCGAGCAAATCCTGATCCCGAAACGGCTTCTGAATGAACTCGAAGGCGCCTTCCTTCATCGCCTGCACCGCCATGGGTACATCGCCGTGACCGGTGATGAAGATGACGGGAAGCATGGAGCCGGTACGATTCAGCCGCTGCTGCAATTCCAGACCGCTCATTCCGGGCATGCGAATATCGAGCACCAGGCAGCCGGGTGTGTTGGGGTTGAATTGCCGCAGGAATTCGGCTGGATCGGCGAATACGGCGGTCTTGTAGCCGATCGTGCTCAACAGCAAGTTCAACGCGCGCCGCATGCCGTCGTCATCGTCGACCACGTAAATCGTCGGCGGGGCGTGGTTATTGTCGCTCGGCTCTGCCATGGGTGCTCCGTTCAAACTGCGGCAGCCGGCAGGCGAAACCAAAAGCGGCCTCCACCCGACGGCACGTCTTCAAATCCTATCGTTCCTTCATGCGCCTCGATGATAGCGCGGCTCGACGCCAAGCCGAGACCGGTACCCCGGGGCTTGGTCGTGAAGAACGGACGAAATAACTGATCCTGGATGTCGGCGGGTACGCCAGGACCTGAGTCGGTAATGCTGGTCTGCACGGCGTAGCGATCGCCGTCCATGGCGATCCTGACCAGCCTCGTATCGGGATTCTGGGCGCTGGCTTCGAACGCGTTTTGGACGAGGGCAAACAGCACATGCTGAATTCTCAACCGGTCGATGAACACATCCGGCAGCGCGGCAGGGACGTCGACCTGCAGCTGGCCTTCGACCCGGGACGCGAGCATTTCCAAGAGCGGCTGCAGCTCGGCGACGAGGGTCGGCACCTGGCTCCGCACACGGGTCGCCTCTTCTTGATCGAATAGGCGCCGTATACGTCGTATCCCTTCGCCGGCGCCCAACGCTTCATGGTTGATCTGGTGAAAAACATCCAAAGCACGGCTCACCAAAGGTTCCGCCCGGTTCAGCATTCGCTCACCGGCCTGGGAGAATGTGGCAATCGCACCCAGCGGTTGATTGAGTTCGTGCGCGATGCCGCTCGCCATTTCCGCGAGCGCAGAAACCCGCGCGATCTCCATCAATTGATTGAGCATCGTCTCAGAGGCGGCCGACTTTGCCTTATCTTCGTTCAATGACTACTTTTCCGGCTGTTAATGTGCAAGCGAAAACCACGCCCACTGAATTCCGCTCGATTCAGGCTGTTTGGAGCAAGTATGCCCGATCGGGCGACGGGATATAGTCGCGGATACCCGTAGGGGGCTGCGCTCATCCCGTATCGATATCCGTGCGCCCGGATTCGCCGGCACGGCCTCTCGGCCGGTCCTGCCGCTGCAATCATGGTAGGCTGCGGATTGTAAAGCGAATCCCTCAATTTTAAGGCTTTGCGCATCGATCTACCATGGGCGAACTCGGCGCGATTTCACAACACTTGCTGCATTTCTCCCCCGACGCGCTCATCGTAGTGGACGCGCGGGGGATCATTCGATTTGCCAATCAGACCGCGAGTACATTGTTCCGATACACAGCCGAACAGCTCGTCGGTCAATCCATGGAGTTGCTGGTTCCAGATCGATTTCGCATCCGCCACGGCGCGCATTTGGCCGCCTTTTGGCGTGCTCCGTCGAACCGTGAAATGGGCGCACGGCTCGCCGACCTGTTTGCCCGCCGCGCCGACGGTTCGGAATTCGCCGCGGGCATTCGTCTTGCCCCGTTTAAAATCGGCGATAAGGATTTTACGGCTGCCGCCATTCGCGATATGACGGAGCGGCGCGCCACCAACGAGGCGCTCGTTGCCGCGCGGGAGGAGGCGGACCAGGCCAATCGCGCCAAGAGCCGGTTTCTGGCGACGGCAAGCCACGATCTGCGCCAGCCTCTGCAAACGATCCGGCTGCTCAACGCCTCGATGATGAAGTTGATGGACCAGACCCCGGATTCGAGCGATCTACTGCGCCGCCAGCAGTTGGCCATCGACAGTGCAACCCGGCTGCTCAATTCGCTGCTCGACATCAGTCGCCTCGAGTCGGGTGCCATCGATCCGCAGCTCTCGCCGGTGGGCATGGCCGAAATATTCGGCGACCTCGCCCGTGAATTCGCGCCGTTGGCAGCGGCCAAGAATCTACCTCTCGAATTTACCGAGACTCGCAGCGTCATCTCCACGGACCGCACACTGCTGACCCAGCTATTGCAAAATCTCATCGGCAACGCACTCAAGTATACCGAACGCGGGTACGTGCGAATTTCCCAGGTGATTGACGCCGATGCGCTGGTGCTCAACATCGAGGATTCCGGTGTGGGCATCCCGGAGGACAAGCTGGAACGCGTATTCGACGAGTACTACCAAGTCGATCCAACGGGCACCCCGCGCCTGGGGGTGGGGCTCGGGCTTGCCATCGTACGCGAAGTGTCTCGACTGCTCGGCTATTCCGTTGCCGTGGCGTCCACCCTGGGCGAGGGTACGCGAGTGCGTGTGCGCATCCCGCGGCACGCGATCTTGTCCGATGCTCAAGCACCCGCGCGCCAGGATGACAGCGCCCCGAGTGTCCACTCCACCAGCCGCTGCCGTGTCGTGCTGCTCGAGGACAACGACTCGGTGCGCAGCGCGACCGAATTGTTCTTGACCCTCGAAGGCTATGAGATCCGTAGCGCGGCCTCCGTGGCGGAGGCCGAGGGCCTGCTGGCCGACCTTGAGCCCGGCGATTTGTTCATTACCGATTATCATCTCGACGGCAAACTCACGGGACTCGACGTACTGACGCAATTGCGGACGCAAAAGAACCGGGAGGTTCCGGCGATCCTGCTGAGCGGCGATATGCAGGCGGTCATGCGGAACGTCAAGACCTCCATTCCCCGCTGCCGCTTCTTGAGCAAACCGGTCGATACTCAAGCGTTGCTGTCCGCCATTGCTGAACTCAGCGGATCGTGAGGCGCGCGCAGGAGCCAGCGGAAGGCTTGGAATTTGCGTAACCTCCCTGCCTCACGGCTACCTCGAGACACATTCTCTAGTGAATTCTATATATATTATATAACATATTGATTAGTAATGAGTAATAAATTTGAATTGATGCAGAGAATCTATTGGGAAGATACCGATGCAGGAGGCGTCGTTTACTACGCGAATTACTTGAAGTTCATGGAGCGCTGTCGCACCGATTGGCTGCGGGCCATGGGCATCGACCAATATCGCCTGCGCTTGGAACGCCAGTTGCAATTCGCGGTCGTCAGCGTTGCGGTGGATTTCCTGCGGCCCGCGATTCTCAATGATGAAATTCTCGTCACTGCCGAACTCGAGCGCTTCAGTGGTGCGACAATTTCGTTCAAGCAGACGATTCTGCGCGGTGAGGTGCAGTTGATCGACGCGAGCACGCGGGTCGCGTGTCTCGATTCCGGCACGCTCAAACCGCGTGCCATTCCTAAGGATCTGTTCATGGAGTGGCGTAATGGGCAATGACCTGTCGATCTGGACCTTGGTGCTCGATGCGAGCCCCATCGTGCAGGGGGTCATGCTGATACTTCTGGGTGCCTCCGTGGCAGCGTGGGCCGTCATCTTCAAGAAGAGCCGGGTCATCTCGCACTCGCGGCGGCAGGCGCAGCAGTTCGAGACGGCATTCTGGTCGGGCGGCGATCTGTCGGCGCTTTACCGCAGCATCGAGACCAAGGGGCGCGCCGGCACCGGCGAACAGAGCATTTTCGAGTCGGGCTTCGGCGAGTTCAGCCGCCTGCGTCAGCAGGGGACTCCGCCCGAGCAATTGCTCGAGGGCGCGCGCCGCGCGATGCGCGTGGCACAGCTGCGCGAACTCGATCGGCTCGAGCGGCATCTTGCGATGCTGGCCACGGTGGGTTCGACCAGTCCCTACGTCGGCCTGTTCGGCACGGTGTGGGGCATCATGAGTGCCTTCCATAACTTGGGCAACGTGCAGCAGGCGACTTTGGCGGCGGTGGCGCCGGGCATCGCCGAGGCCCTGATCGCGACGGCCATCGGCTTGTTCGCCGCGATCCCGGCGGTGGTGGCCTACAACCGCTTCGCCGATCAGGTCAGCCGGCTGGAGCTGCGCTTCGATACCTTCGTCGAAGAGTTCTCCACCATTCTGCAGCGCCACGGCCCGGTCCGGGCCACGCAAGCGCAATAGATCATGGCCACCGCGCTTCGCCGACGCAAGCGGCTGATGGGCGAGATCAACGTGGTGCCGTACATCGACGTGATGTTGGTGCTGCTGGTGATTTTCATGATCACGGCGCCGCTGCTCAAGGAAGGCGTCAAGGTCGACTTGCCGGACGCCGGCGCGCAACCCATCGATCCTGAGTTCCTCGCCAAGCACGAGCCGCTCATCGTCACCATCGATGCGCGCGGCCGCCTCTACATCAATTTTGGGCAGAACCAAGACAAGCCGTCCTCCGAAGCGACGGTGAGCGCGCGCACCGCCGCGCTGCTGCGCCGGGACCCGCAGACACCCATTCTGGTCAAGGCCGACACCACGGTGCCGTACGGCACCGTGGTGCACGCCATGGTGTTGCTGCAGCACGCCGGCGCCGCCAAGGTGGGCTTTCTCACCGACCCCGTGAAGCCGGCACCGCGCGGCGATGCCGGGGCAGGCGCCAGCGGCGCTCGGTAAATGCGGGCCTTTTTGCGCGAACACTCCTGGCCCGTGGCGGCCTCCGTGTTGCTTCACGGACTACTGGCGGCCGGCCTGTTGCTCACGGCCATGATGTCCCATCGACCCAGCCCGAGTTTGCAGCCCCTGCCGATGGATGCAGTGGTGGTCGACTCGCGGGTGCTGCACGCCGCGCAGCAGGCGCAGGCGGATCGTGCCGCCCAGGAGCTGGCGCGTGCCCAGGCGGAGGCAAAAGCAGCGGCGGACGCCAAGGCCGCGGCAGCGGCGGCTGAAGCCGAGGCGGCTGACTCGCGCGCCGCCGATGAGGCCAAGGCCCAAGCCGCTGCGCAGGCCGATGCCGACGCCGAGGCCAAGGCTGCCGCCGCGAAAGCGGCGACGCAGGCCAAACAGGCGGCCGCAGCCGATGCCGCCCGGGCGGCCGCAGCCGAACAACAACGCCTGGTCGCCGCACAGAAAGCCACCGAGGCCCAGAAGGCCGCGCAGGCGCAGCAGGGGCGCGCCGAGGCGGCTGCCGACGCGCGCCGCGCGGCCGAGGCCAAAAAGGCGCTGGAAGCGAAACAGGCGGCGGACGCCAAACAGGCCGCCGAGGCGAAGCAGGCGGCGGATGCCAAACGGGCCGCCGACGAGCGGGCCAAGCAAGATCGAGAGACTGAGCTGCGCCGGCAGCTGGCCGACGAGGAGCACACCAGCGCCGTCGAATCCGGACCGCTGCGCAATCGCTATATCGCGGCATTGCGCAATGCCATTCAAAATGCGTGGATCAAGCCGGACTCCGCGCGCGCCGGCGTCGACTGTCAAGTCGAGGTGACGCAGGTGGCCGGCGGCGCCGTCACCTCCGCCCACGTGACCCAGTGCAACGGCGATGCCGCGGTCCGCCAATCGATCGAGAATGCGGTGTATCGTGCATCGCCCTTGCCGGATCCGCCGGACCCGGCGCTGTTCGAAAGAAATTTCGTATTTAGGTTCAAGCCCAATGAATAAATCGCTTTGCTGGCTGTCATTGCTGATCGCAGTGGCTGTGTTCTGCCCCCGGGCACAGGCCGAACTGGTGGTGGAAATCACCAACGGACAGGCGGAAGCCATTCCCATCGCCGTCGTGCCCTTCGGCTCGGCGGAGGAGGCCGCCGCCTCGTTCGATGTCGCGAAAGTGGTGAGCGACGATCTGGCGCGCAGCGGACGTTTCAGGAGCATGGACCGCAAGGACATGATCGAGCAGCCGCATACCGGTGCGAACATCGGTTTCGACGACTGGCGCCGGCTCAACAACGACTACATTCTCGTGGGTCAGGTGCAGCCGCAGGGTCCGGATCGCTACAACGTGGTGTTCGAGCTGTACAACGTGCTCAATCATCAGCGTCTGCTCGGATACCAGATCAGCGCCAACAAGCCCGGGTTGCGCCTGGCGAGTCATCAGGTCGCCGACATGGTGTTCGAGAAGATTCTGGGCGTGCGCGGCGCCTTCGCCACGCGCGTGGCCTATGTCTCGGTTCTCGGCCGGTTGCCGAATCGCAGCTACCGGCTGATCGTGGCCGATGCCGACGGCGAGAACCCGCGCATCGTGATGCAATCGAATGAGCCGCTGATGTCGCCCGCCTGGTCGCCGGACGGCCAGAGCCTCGCGTATGTGTCGTTCGAGGATCGGCTGCCGTCGATCTATGTGCAACTGTTGAAGACCGGCGACCGCCATCGCGTCTCGGCGCGGGCGGGCGTCAATCAGGCGCCGGCCTGGTCGCCGGACGGCAAGAAACTCGCGCTCACCTTGTCGACCCGCGAGGGGAACCTGGATATTTATACGCTCGATCTGACCACTCAGGCGCTGACCCGGATCACCGACGATCCGAGCATCGACACCGAGCCGCAGTGGTCCAAAGACGGCCAGAGTCTGTACTTCACCTCCGACCGCGCCGGGGGCCCCCAGATCTACCGGGTCGGCATTCACCCCGGCGACAAACCGCGGCGGCTCACGTTCCAGGGCACGTACAACGCGCGCCCGCGGCTGTCGCCGGACGAGTCGCAGCTCGCCTTCGTGACGCAAGAGGACGGCGGCTATCGGATCGCGACCATGGACCTCAAAGGGCGCGGCGATGTGCAGGTGCTCACCAAGGGCCGGTTCGACGTCTCCCCGAGTTATGCGCCCAATGGCGCCGTCATCATCTATGCGAGCCGCGACCGTGGGCGCGGCGTGCTCGCCTTGGTGAGCGCCGACGGCCGGGTTCAGGAGCGGCTGGTGTCGAGCGAGGGAGAGGTGCAAGAACCCGCTTGGTCGCCGTTCTAGGGCCGCACCCTCGAACAAATTGACACAATCATCCATTTCATCGTTACGCTTGGATCACATGTAAATCGGACGGAGAACACTATGAAAAGAATTGCAACGATCGCCTTGCTGTTGGCTGGGGCCGCACTGCTCGCGGGTTGTCCCAAGAAACCCACCATCGTGGAACCGCCGACGGCGGGCAGCCAGGTGGGCGGCTCGTCGACCAGCGGGTCGGCCAATGGCGCGTCGACCAACGGCTCGCCTCTGGGCGGCGATGCCGATGCGAGTTCGAGAGGGGGCGTGGGCGCGGACGGCTCGGGACCCAATTCGCGCAAGATCATCTACTTCGATTTCGACAAGTCGGAGATCAAGCCCGAATTTGCGAGCATCGTGACCTCGGCCGCGCAGAATCTGACCAGTCATCCGACTCTCAAATTGAAGCTCGAGGGCAATACCGATGAGCGCGGGACGCGCGAGTACAACATCGGTTTGGGCGAACGGCGCGCCCAGGCGGTGCGGCGCGCGCTCCTGCTGCAAGGGGCCGCCGAGACCCAGATCTCGACGGTGAGCTTCGGCGCGGAGCGGCCCGCGGCCGAGGGCGATGACGAGGCGGCCTGGGCACAAAACCGCCGCGTGGAATTGGTCTACTTGCCGTGAACGTTCGCGCTTCGCTCTTGGGCGCAGCCTGCCTCGCCGCAGTGGGGCTGGCCGGCTGCGCATCGACGCCCCCCGAGGAGGATCCCGTTCAAATCAAGCTGAACGATCTGGACACGCGGCTGGCGCGGATCGAACGGGTGGCGGCGAATCAGAGCTTGCTCGACCTCGCCAATCAACTCGACGCGCTGCGCAACGATGTGCGCGCCATGCACAACGATGTGGATCAGCTGAATCACAACCTCGAGCTGTCGCGTAAGCAGCAGCACGATCTGTACGCCGATCTCGATCAGCGCATGAAGGCGCTCGAGGGGCGGGGCGGGGCGGGAGGCTCGGGTGGGGCGAGCGGCGGCGCCGGCACGTCGTCGAACACGCTCGTTGCCGGCGCGGCATCCGGGGCGCCTGGCGGCGACGTGGCCGACAAGGTGAGCTACCAGGCGGCTTTCGATTTGCTGAAGGACAGCCAGTACGACCGCGCCATCGCGGCGTTCCAGAGCTTCCTGACCACCTATCCCGCGAGTCCGCTCGCGGACAATGCGCAGTACTGGCTCGGCGAGGCGTATTATGTCAACAAATCCTTTCCGGAGGCGCTGGCCGCGTTTCAGCGGGTGGTGGTGAACTTCCCGCAGTCGCGCAAAGTTCCCGATGCGTTGCTCAAGATGGGCTATTGCAACTACGAGTTGAAACAGTTCTCGGCGGCGCGCGATGTGCTCGGACAGGTGACGACGCAGTATGCGGATGCGCCCGCGGCCAAACTCGCACTGCAGCGTCTCGACAAGATGGCGGCCGAGAAACATTGAGCGACCTCGGCGTCAAAGTCGACGCGCCGCCCAAGCTCGAGCGCCTGCGCATCAACGAGATCTTCCACTCGTTGCAGGGCGAGGCCGATGCGGTGGGATTTCCGACCGTGTTCGTCCGGTTGACCGGCTGTCCGCTGCGCTGCCAGTACTGCGATACGGAATACGCGTTTCACAGCGGCGATTGGTACGACCTCGAGACCCTCGTCGAGCAAGTGCGCAGTTTCGGCGCGAAACACGTCTGCGTGACCGGCGGCGAGCCGCTGGCGCAGCCGAATTGCCTGAAGCTGCTCGCGCGCCTGTGCGATGAGGGTTTCAACGTGTCCCTGGAAACCAGCGGTGCCATGAACATTGCGGACGTAGATTCGCGGGTCTCGCGGGTCGTCGATGTGAAGACGCCCGGTTCCCGCGAAGCTGGCCGCAATCTCACCGCCAATTTCGACTTGCTCACTCCGCGCGACCAGGTGAAATTCGTGATCTGCTCCCGCGAAGATTTCGACTGGAGCAAGGCATACCTCGAGGAGCATGGATTGCAGCAGCGGTGCCAGGTGCTGTTCTCGCCCAGCTACACGCAGGTCTCGCCGACCGCGTTGGCCGAATGGATACTGGCCGATCGATTGCAGGTTCGATTCCAGCTGCAGCTGCACAAGATTCTATGGGGCGACGTTCCGGGAAAATGAAAGCCGCCATCGTATTGCTGTCGGGCGGACTCGACTCGGCCACCACGCTGGCGATCGCGCACTCGCAGGGGTTCAAGACCTTTGCCCTGAGCGTGCACTACGGCCAGCGCCATGCCGCCGAGCTGGACGCGGCCCGGCGCGTCGCCGCCGCACTGGGCGCTCATGAACATCGCGTGATGGGGGTGGACCTGGCCGGCATCGGCGGCTCCGCGCTGACCGACTGGGCCATGGCCGTGCCCGAAACCGTTGCCGAGGTCCCCGTCACTTCGGGAACCCACATCCCCGTCACCTATGTCCCCGCGCGGAACACGCTGCTGCTGTCGCTGGCGCTGGGGTGGGCGGAAGTGGTCGGTGCCGGCGATATCTTCGTCGGCGTGAACGCGGTGGATTATTCGGGATACCCGGACTGCCGGCCGGAATTCATCGCGGCTTTCGAGCAACTCGCGAGGCTCGCGACCAAAGTCGGCGTCGAGGGCGGCAGGCTCACCATCCAGGCGCCCCTGATAATGCTATCCAAGGCCGATATCATCCGCACCGGGCTGCGCTTGGGCGTCGACTATGCGATGACGGTGTCCTGCTATCAGGCTGATCCCGAGGGCCGCGCCTGCGGCAGGTGCGACTCCTGCCGGCTGCGCCGGTCGGGTTTCGGCGACGCCGGAGTGCCGGATCCAACCCGTTATGCTTGAAATTGCGCTGACCATGACCGGATCGCCAAGTTCGGCTATGATGCGCGGCTGATCGGGACGGTAGCTCAGCTGGTAGAGCAAGGCCCTTTTAAGGCTTTGGTCCTGGGTTCGAGTCCCAGCCGTCCCACCAATTAAAACAATGACTTAGATCGGTTTCAAAACGCCCGTAAGGGCTCACACGGAAACTACACGGAACGGCGTTAGACTCGCGATCCCGCCAACGCGAGCCCCCATGGCAACTACACTCGACATCGACGCCAGGATCGCCGCGGCCGAACACAAGCGCAAAGTCGCCGGATTGGCGGAAGCGCTTGGTGGTCCGTCGCCATGCGAGGGTTGCCCGCATGCCGTTAGATGTCGCGACGGTTTGGCGTGCGCCGCCCTGCAGCTCTTCGTACAAACGGGAAGGATCAGCGAGATTGCGCCGAGGCAGCCTACTCGGCAGATCTATGAGAGGCTATTTACCTAGCGACGCGGGATCCGGCCAGATATTGGGACCCCTGGCGTCTTCCACATAGATCCCGTTGGTGGGCTCGAGATTTGGCCCGCGCTGAATGTGATTGCTCCAGGTGTGTCAAGTACGCTCGTCGATCCGCACGGCGACCCGCGCAGTATCGGGCGCAAACAGAATCAGCTTTTCCGCGTCCCGACGTGGCGTGATGTCCTTCAGGTGGCGGCCGCGGCGCACGACGGAATGAAACTCGGCTTCAATGAATTCGACACCGGGACTCTCCCAGATCATCCAACCAAAAACGATTTCGGCTCCGGTTCGTTTGTGTTCGGCCTCGCAATTCGAATGACACTGACCTGCGACATAGTCTGTCGAGGCGGGGGTGAACCGGAGAAACACCGGCTTCCCCATCGCCGGTTTGCCGAAATATTCGAGCGAACGGAGAAAGCGCGTTACGACGCCGCTGACTTTCCGCGGCGTGGTCTGCCTCAGCGGACCAGCAACCACACCACACGCGCCGCGATCGCGAGCATCCCCGCGAACACGAGAAGTCGCGCAACGGCCCACGGAAGGCTAGGCGGTCGAGCTGCGGGAGGTGCGTCCGCATGGCTTGCGGCGTGCTCAGCTCCTGGCGCGTTTACGGCGGTTTTATGCGGGTGCGTGCTCTGCGTCGCGGTGTAGCTGAGGCCGGTTCCGGGTAGGCCGACGGTCTCGCGCACCTGGCCGTGGCCGACAGTGATGTGAGCGCCGCGACCGCCGATCGATAGCGAAGCGCCTTTTTTCCCGAGGTTGATTCGGAAACCAGGCGCGATGCGTAGCGAGCGGCGGAAGCGGAAGCTCATATGCAGTGCGTATGCCTCCTACCGCCCAGATCGCCCCACCGCGCGCTTGAGCGTCTCATCGATGCGCGTCTGCCAACCTGGGCCGGTCGCCTTAAAATGTTCGAGCACGCTTGCGGATAGGCGCAGCGATACAAGCTTCTTCGTCGGCGCCACTTGTTTGCCGCGTTCCCCAACTTTGCGCTTACTCGCCTCGTACTTCGCATCCGATTCATGGACGATCGTGTGGTTACCCTTGCGCCACTTCTCAAGGAATGCCGGAGACAGCACTTCGGACGCCGGGCGCATCCGCTTGAAATCCGCAGACGTCAGTTCCCGCACGTCACCCGCCGCATTAGTCAATGGCTTTGTCTTGCGCATATTTCCTCTCTTCACTCTTGCTCGCCTTGCGGAAGCTAATCACACGTATCTCATCGGCACCCGTCTCGACGAAGCACAATACGTGCAGCCGCTCATTCAGGAAGCCGACTGCCACCAAACGCGTTTCGCCATAGTCAACGCGATCGTCAACCTCAATGGTGGCACTCAGGAAATCAAACTCAGCGACCCGATCGAAAGAAAGCCCGCGCTTGGCGATGTTCTTGGCGTTCTTTTTCGGGTCGTATCTGATTTCCACCGGCATCAGTGTAGATACAATAAAATGCGGAAGCAAATCTTTTTGTAGTTACGCCAAAATCAGGAAGGCGCCGGCGACCCCGCGACAGCGCTTCGGGCCTATGCCCGCCAGCGCAACGATGTTGACATGGAACGATGGCTTTCGGAAATCAAGCTGCGGGCAGATGTGCGAATTGGCGAGATAAGCAAGGGGCTGGAGACCGGCAAAGCGGCGGGGCGGGGCAAGGGGAAAGAAGTTCCCAGCGGTGGGAAGTTCAAAGCCGAGGCATTGAAAGACGCCAGCCCGCCTGCGATGCGATGCGCCAGAACTTGCCGAGCGCGTGAAGGCGGATCATGGCTCACGTGCTTCGAAGCATCACTCGCAGTTCGATGAGTTCGAGCATGTGCCGATCGCCGGCGCGCAGTAATGTATTGCACGGCCCGCAGAGCGGCACCTTCACCGCGGGACCGCCAGGCCGCGGGTAATAGATTGCGTCCTCCGTATTACCATGATCGAAAGGATTATTACATCCGACGCAGCGCCCGAGCATCACGGGCGATCTCTCGTCGCCGCGATGTCCCGGCAGCACGCGGGTCGTGAGGTCAGTAGCGGTTCATCCAACCGGCGCGCGGCAGCGAAAAGGATCGCGGTGATTGCGTCAGCGGGCGCAGCGTGTCGGCGATCGACGTGCCGCTTGCCACTGAGATCCACGGATCGCCGGGTTCGCCCCTCTCGACGACCGTAGTTGTCGAGCGCGGCGGCTCTCCGGGTGGGCTTGCAAATGGAATTCGATCGGGCATTTGCTTACTCCAGAGCTATGCGCAGCAGCACGCGACGCTGACGGCGACTAAAATCCAGAATGCGCATACAGCGGCCAACGCCCAGGAACCAGGATGGTCCGCCGAAGGGTTGGCCTCTTCGGTGACGACGACGTCATCGTTCCGCACGCGAGCCAGAGCCTCGAGGCGCTCGCGGTGATGGGCTTGGCCGTCGGGCGGCGTTCTCAGCGGCGCCCAGCGGTGCGTCGACGGGTCGCGGCGATTGATATGGCTCATAAATCGGCCGCGATAACGCGGCGGCCGCGCGGTCGTTTCGGTCCCGTAGATGGCTCCCTGAGTAGGGATACGGGACGACGGCTGCCGGAGTTATTGCTGACACGGCACCCCCGGCTTACCCGCTGACTCATAGAGTCCCCGAAGAAAAAGATTCACTACTGTCCATTCAGCTCGCGCAACCGCTGCTCGATCTCTCTGGGCGTCATGCCGGCGGCGGAGTAGGAGGCAATCAGCTTGTATTTGAGGCCCTCTGGAGATGCGTCCGGCGCGTATCGCAGACTGACGCCGTCGGTGGCAGCGATCATGGCGCGCTCGTAGGCGACCGCTTCGCGCCGCGTCCGGCGCACGGTCCGGATCTCGTTCACCGTCGTCTCGAACTCTGCGTCGGACAAATCGTCGGTGACGCCCAGGAAATACCGTAGATGGCGGCTCATTGGTGCGACCTCACGTGATGCTACTGACGACGCTGAAACTTTGCGGATGCCGGATCGCGACATTGGCGGAAAGCATCGCCCGTATCTGCACGTCGCCGGTGCTGAAGCCGCTCCCGAAATGGTTGACTTCCACTTCGATCGGAGCGTCCTCATCGCCCCATTCCAAGATCAGCACCTGGGACCAGTCGCCGAAAATCGCGGTGCTCGCCGGAACGTTGTTCGTAGCGAGCGCCAGGTGCCCGTTGATTTCGCCGGTGTCCGCACTGCCGCCCCAGATGGGCGAGAAGGAATAGGTCGGGACCTTGAATCGTTGCGCGAGCGTTCCTGCAACTCCGGGCGAAGCGGCCCAGCCCAGCGTGCGGCGGTTTCGAATTGCGTTCGCTGTCGTCAGATCAGTCAGTGCGGTCACGGAAGTCGCGTAGCTGAAACTCGTTCCAGACACAGCGTTGATACTGCTCTGGTTCGTGATGCCGGTGGGTGCACCACCCGAGCCGGCGCCTTGTATTGCGGCGTAATCGAGCGCGATCGCGAGCACGTTCAGCAGATCGTTGGCGATGATCTCATCCGCCAGAGGCGATGTCTGCAGCAGCAAACGCGACATTACGCCGTATGCGCCGATCAGACAGGGCGCGACGATGAGCGGCGTGGCGTCGAAGGTGGCTTCACTTTCCGTGATCGCGCCACTTTGGACCGGGGATCCGCTGGCACTCAACCAGTAGCCGGTTGATGCGGTGACCTTGCGCGGGATCTGAATATCGCCCTTCAAGCCGCCGATCGTTCGTGCGCCGAGTTGACCGGTGACCATCCTCGGCCGCAACGCGTCGATGAACAAATCGCCCCGGAACGTCGTCTCGACCAATGCCGCGCCCGATGCGGATACGGTCGTTTGATACGGCTGAAACGCGCGGGCGCCGAGATGCCGAAGAATTGCCGCCGTCGGCACGAATACAGATCGACTGCTGATCGGCCGGCGACCCGCGCGACAATATTCGTCATGCGTGAAACTTTCGAGGCCTGTGCTCCGCAATAATTCGATGCAACGGATCCTTCAGGCAATTTCGAATCTTGGTTCAAGTCGTGGCATGATTGCGGAATGCTGAGGCCTCTCATCATCCTGGTTCAGTTAGCCGCCGACGCAGTTCGTTGGTGTGGCCTGGTGCTGCGGTTACCCCGTTCGATTGAGGCCGAGAATCTGTTTCTACGTCGGCAGCTGGCACTCTATAAAGAACGCGGCGTGAAGCCCCGGCGAATGGATCCCGCCACGAGGATTGCGCTCGCTCTGCTGTCGCGACACTTTGACTAGCGTGATGCTCTGGTCGTGGTGCGACCCGAGACCCTGATTCGTTGGCACTGCGCGGGCTGGAAGTTGTTCTGGCGATTGAAGTCTCGGCCTGCCCGTCCGGCGATCCCACTGGAGCTTCAGAAACTCATCCGCCGGATGGCGGACGAGAATTCATCGTGGGGCGAGGAGCGCATCGCCAACGAGCTGCTTCTGAAGCTCGACATTCGAGTCGCTCCACGAACCGTGAGCAAGTATCTACCGCGGCGTCCGCGCGGCCGCCCGCGAAGTGACTTGCGCTGGTCGACCTTCCTGCGCCTGCACGCCCAAGGGATTATAGCGTGTGATTTCCTCGTCGCTGTCACCGCAACGTTTCGCCAATTGTACGTGTTCGTCGTGATTGAACACCGCAGCCGGCGCTTAATCCATTTCAACGTCACCTCCCACCCGACCGCGGCCTGGACCCTGCAACAACTGCGCGAGACGGTTGGATTGGACGGCCGGTATGAATACCTGCTGCATGATCGCGACAGTATCTTTGCGACGCACCTGGACGAGTCGATCGCCAAGCTCGGGGTGAAGGTGCTCAAATCACCGCCGCACAGTCCAATGGCCAATGGGATCTGTGAGCGCGTCATCGGCACCATTCGCCGCGAGTGCCTGGATTGGCTGATTCCACTGTCTGAATCGCATTTGCGGTCGATTCTGAAATCTTGGGTTCCCCATTACAATACCGGGCGCCCCCATATGGCGTTGGGTCCCGGTGTTCCCGATCCGCCGACCACCGATCTCAGCCATCCAAATTCTGATTCGCGCCATCGCCGCGGCGAATCGTACTCAGTGTGGGCCAGATCAATCTTTGGCGGGCTGCATCACGAATATTTTCTTGCGCCCGCATGAGCGTGACCTGGTTTTTTGCGGACCACAGGGGTACAAGCCG
>PLAH01000009.1 GCA_003134045.1 Gammaproteobacteria bacterium | reverse complement strand
TCAGCCCTGCATCGACATACCACGGCATACCGAGTATGGCCCGCTAGCCGCGTACTTGAGGACGTCATTCGGCAAAAGCTTCGCCGGCGAGGGGGACTTAGGGCGCTTATGGTCTCCGATGCTCGAGATCATCGGCAATCGCGACCTGACTCCCGGGACGAAAACAGACTGGGATGTCATCCCGGAGTTTCAAGTGACACTCAATCGCCGACAGCACATCCGTGCGGCAGCAGGCTACCGTTTGCCGATCAACGATACGGCCGGTCGACCGAAACAGGTAATCGCCTATTTCATTTGGGATTGGTTCGACGGCGGTCTGTTTGAAGGATGGTAGCTAAAATGGGGAATCACCTTCGAATCGCCTCCGGTTGCGGACTTTGCGCCGCCATTTTGCTGAGCGTCCCCTCGGTCATTGCGGCCGATCTGGACAGCATTCAGTTTCGGACCTCGGATCGCTGCGTCGCCTGCCACAATGGAATGACTACGACGAAGGGTGATGACTACTCGATCGGCGTGGATTGGAGCACCAGCCTGATGGCGAACTCATCGCGCGATCCTTACTGGCAGGCGAGTGTGCGTCGCGAGACGTTGGACCATACGGAGGCGGCCGCGGCTATCGAAAACGAATGTTCGTCGTGCCACATGCCGATCCCCCAGCATCTCGCGAAATTGCGTGGTCAGCCCAATACCATTTTCTCGCGCCTGCCACTGCATGCCGGCGACAGGGAGTCCGCAGATGGAGTGACCTGCTCGGTATGCCATCAGATCACACTGCAGAATCTGGACACGGCGGCGAGTTTCAATGGAAATTTCATCGTCAACGAGGCCTCGCCCGGCGATGTACACCCGGAATACGGGCCCTTCGAGATTTCGCCGGGGATGCAGCGCGTCATGCATTCCTCGACCGAGGGCTATCAACCGCAGCAAAGCGATCAGATCCGAACCGCCGAACTTTGTGCGAGCTGCCACACTCTGACCACCGAAGCGCGCGGCGCCAACGGCGCCGTCGTGGGCTCGCTGCCGGAACAAAGGCCCTATCAGGAATGGCTGCGCAGCGACTTTGTGGGCAAGCGCACCTGCCAATCCTGTCATATGCCGGCGGTTCTCGAGAATGTGCCCATTACCAGAATACTAGGAGAACCCAGACAGGGCGCGGCGCGCCACCAGTTCATCGCGGCCAATTTCGTCATGCAGAGAATCCTTGGCCGTTACCACGACGAGTTAGATGTATCTGCAGAGCCCAATGATCTGTTCAACGCCGCCGATCGCACGATTCGCTACCTGCAAAGCGAGGCTGCCTCCCTTGTTGTCACGGAACCGAGGATTCACAACGGCCGGCTCGAGGCGGATGTGACCGTCGAGAACTTAGGTGGGCATAAACTCCCTACCGCGTTTCCGGCGCGCCGCGCTTGGCTGCATGTCATCGTCCGGGATAAAGAACATCGAATCGTCTTCGAATCCGGCGCGTTGAACCCCAACGGCTCCATCGTCGGAAACCGAAATGACGCGGATCCGACCCAGTACGAACCCCATTACACGGAAATCCGCGGGAGCGATCAGGTTCAAATCTATGAAGCTGTTCTTGGCGACAGCGCGGGACATGTGACAACCGGCCTGCTGTCGGCGGTTGACTATCTGAAGGACAATCGTCTTCTTCCTCGAGGATTCGACAAGAAGGACGCGCCTGCGGAAATTGCCGTGCACGGCCAGGCATTGGAAGATCCTGCATTCTCTGATCGCGGACACACCCTACGATACTCGATCGAGGTGGGCGACGCGCCTGGTCCGTTCGAGATTGCGGTCGAGCTTTGGTACCAGCCCATCGGCTTTCGCTGGGCGAAGAACCTCGCCCCCTATAACTCCGATGAAACCCATCGATTTACCGCCTATTTCGATTCGATCGGACCGGGAAGCGCGACCATGCTGGTCAAGACCAAAAACGCCACTCAATCCGCTCAGAACTGACGGCCGTCAACGCCGAGGATGAGCGCTAGCCGGACGGTTCGCCTACGGAATTTTCAACCACATAAAGGCGGCAAGCGACGCCATAAGCGCCGGCGGCATTGCGATGCACCCAAGTCCCAAGAATTTCCAGGCCCTGGCCCCGTGGCCTTCGCGCCGCAAAGCGAACACGCATAAAATTGTCGCAAGCGAGCCTGCCAGCAGACCCAACGGCAGGTTATTCACGAGGTTGCAGAGGACGGCAACCAATGTGCCCGCGCCCAGCGCGGTTCGGAAACGACTGGCATAGTCTTCGTGGTGCCCAGACCGGACCGTTACGAACAAGCTGCTGAAGTTTTAATGCTTCAGCGAAACTTTGCCCGCGCGGATCCCAGCGCAGCAAATGTGTCAACGAACTCGCTATCGGTATTGGTGGGGAGTTCTGGAGTGATTCCCGCTCGTGAAAATTCTCATGAGCATTAGATAGTTGGCATACACGGTCTGTAGGTTCGATTCGCACCCCCGCCATGCTCTGTCCCGCACTCGTTGATTTATAAGGATTTTTTTGGATATAGTGGGCCGTGGGCGATTCAGACTGTTCCGCCAATATTTGTTCGCATAAAGCTCAAATAATTTCGGGAGCTTGCAGGGTCGAACGAAGCGCATGCTCTTTGATCAGTCGGCGAGCTGCAGCTTCAACGTACGCCCGTGCAAGTTCATCGAGCAGCTCCTGCCCACAATGCGGACTTCAAGGCGCTTTGCGCGCCCGTTCGTCGAATTCAAATTCGCGTTCCCGTGAAGGATGATCGTACTGCCGCGGAGAGTGCTGAGTGCTGAGATTTGGGACCGCCGGCCAAGGGGCGAGGGCTCAAATCGATCAGCCGTGTCTTCGGCAAGAGTTCTGGCTCGAGCTATTCTCACCTGATGCCTTTTGGCGGCAATCTGCGTATGAGCCCATGTGAGATAGGGGCGAACGACCCATACGTTGATCCTCCTGTTCGCCCCTGACGATGGGTCGATCCTGGCGTCCTATTTCGCTGAATGCTTCAAGTCCTGCCTGATATCACCAACCTTCGCTTGAACCTTGCCGAGGTTCTTTTCAATGTTGCCTTTTGCTTCCAGCGTCGCATCGCCGACGACTTTGCCGCTCGCTTCTTTGATGCTTCCTTTTGCCTCTTCGACGCGGCCTTTAACCTGGTCTTTGTTGATACTCATCACATGCTCCTGATAACTAACTCCGGCAAGCGGCCGGCGCGCGACATTAAAAAACCGGGCAACCGCAGCGTGAATGTATGGAATGCCCTGTCGATCCAAACTCTAGGCCAGCTTGCCTGCAAAGTCTGTACGTGGAGATACGGATGCACTGGACGGGAAGGCACAGCCTGCTGCATCACCCCGCCGCGAACAAACCTGTTGACGGTTGGTCGGAGGCGAGCCAGGGTTTGGGCAGGATGGCTGTCATTGTTTTGGGCTCGTATTTCTCGCGGGCCGTACGAAAGATTA
>PLAH01000068.1:364-17665 GCA_003134045.1 Gammaproteobacteria bacterium | reverse complement strand
GCGCTGGCCTACGCGCCGGTGGCCGCGGTCTGCACGAAGCGGCTCACCCTCGGGTCCTGCCAGCGGCGCCGAGTTCGTGCGCGAGATCGACGGCGGCAGCAATCTCATGCACGTTGAACCGCGTCGGGGAATAATTGATTTCGACCGGCACGCCGGCCTCACGGAGCCGGCGGATACCCGCCACCGCGCACATGGCGGTCGAGCGTCACCTTCCGCGGCCATCGATTCAGATTCGTGGCGAGCGCCATCGATGAGCACGCAGAGGGTACCGGACCTCTCGCCCTCGGCGAGAAGGACGGCACCCGGCTCCAATTCGCGCACGGGAAACGCATGACACAGCTCAAGGATCGAAGGCACGCTCATGCTCTTACGGATGTGTGACGAACAAGAGTACGAGATCGTCGCGCCCGTTCCGATTCAATGAGCGCCAACGCACTGACTGCGGCTCTCCACCGGCGCAACATCCCGTCGCAGGTTAACTCAAAGGACGCCCCTCATGTCACATCGGAATGGCTTTACCGCAAATCCGGCTTACCGCCCCGGAAAGCTATCCGCCGCGAGCCCCACGGATCCGAAGACTCATCGCGACCTCCGCGGTGATCAAGCCGAGGGACGTGCCCTGTGCCGCATACCCTGTAATCCATCCTCGGCCGACACTATTGACGAGCAGATCCGAAGCTTCTTCGAACGCGGTTTGGTGTAGCACGCCCGCCTGCCCAGCCGTGCTGCGCAGGCGGCGAGCCCTGCGGATCTCAAGCAATGCCGCGGCACTACAAACTCAACACCGGAATTTGCGCGTCGCGAATAATCGCATAGCCACTCCCATTATCCCCCAGATGGCCGCCCGGCGGCTTGCGTCCTAGCACCAATAGATCGCTGTTGCTTTGCTCGGCCGCATGATTCAACCGCTCACGCACGTTCCCACTGTCAATGATCACATCCGCGGTCATGTGCAGATCCTGCTGTAGCTTGGTCATCTCATGGGTTGCATAGTCGATGAGTGTTTTCTTCCACTCGGGAACCACGTGATTACCACCAGGACCAAATGATTCCGCCCCGGATGTCACATGTACGAGCGTCAGCCGCGCGCCGAAATTCATGGCCAGCTGCGCAGCACTCAACACGGTATTGCGGCTATGCGGGCTCAATTCAACAGCGCAAAGCACGCCACGGATCGTGAATTCTCTCGCCTTCGCTTCCCCATGAGTGTCCGTCAAAACGGGGCAGTCGGCATGGTGAAGCACTTTCGCTGCCGTTGACCCCAGCAGTAAGGAATACAGCGCCCCCTGGCTATGGGTAGACATGGCGATCAAATCCACCTTTTCTTCGCGCGCTATGCGCACAATTTCCCTCGCTGCATCGCCTTTGTGCAACAGCCGCCGGACGCTCATTCCGTCGAACTCCCGCAGCAGTGCCTGGTCCAGGTTCTCCTGGGCCTGTCTGATGGCCTCCACATGCCGATCGCGCTCGGTGAGCTCATGTTCATGCATAGGCATACCGGGCAGGTGCCCCGGCGGCGTAACCACGTGCAGCAGAACAATTTCCGACTTGAAACGCCGCGCGAGAGTCGCGACTTCGCAGGCGACTGCGCGCGAGGTCATCGGAAAGACGACTGGCAGTAAGATTCTTTGCATGGGAGTGTAATTATGTCACCAATTATACCTCTATTTTCGACATCGCACAGTACGCCACCGCACCAGTCGCCCCGAAGGAACCGCCGCTGGTCATGGAAGGAACTCACACAGCTATGGCTCGCGGTCGCCCTAGATTAGGGATGGGCTACTACATCGGAAAGTCTGCCGTCATAGCGTTGGGAAGAGGATGATATACTCCTCAACCGCTTCCGCAGCATCCTTGTTTGCGCGGTTCTGGTGGCCGCGCGCTAGCTGCGCATGATGTGCCGCCGTCTCATGTTTTCCTGCATCGTGGTGCTTTGCCGCTTCCTTGTGGTGCCGCGCTGCGTGCTCGTGATGTTCCGCCGCTTTGCGATGATGCTCTGCTGCTTTCTTCGCCATGATTTTCTCTCCTCTTGGGATCATATAAGTATTTTCACTCAAATCTGCGTACTCTCAGACGGAGCCGGATTGCAGCGACAGGGTCTACCGCTTTCGGCCTTCGCTCATAAGCCGCTCCTTGATTTCTGTCTCCGCAGCTAGCCAATCGTCAAGCTCATGATCAGGTACAAAGCCACGGCGCTCGGCGCGGAAATAAGCAGCTTCCGCAATTGCACTATGATGAGGGTCGCCGAATTGTGGAGCCGGTAACTGTATTGCATAATACGGTGACAGCGTTATATCTGCGCTCATGTTGATTAATTTCCTCTCTTGGTCCATCGCTGCTATTGGGAAAGATCTTCATGTCCTAGGTGCCAGCTAGTACTAATTACAGTGTCGGCGACTGTTGAAAAGGCCGCCGGGGCGATTGCCAGCGTTCCAGGTAACGAACCGGAGATTGGAATGCCGAACGTCATTGTTTTCGGAGTTCATGACTTTCCATGGGAGTCAGGATACGGTTGAGCGCAGCCGTATAGCGGGTCGCTAGGGCCACAGGGTCAGCTCCAAATTATCATCTTCCGCTAGGGCGCACGAGAGTACGTACACAGCCACACCTACGCTTCTCGCCTCAGTCTCGGTCAGCTCTATTCCATTAATCGATATTTTGGCTTCGATTCGCATGTGCTGCTCCACATCCTTCAAGATATTGAAACGCAATCTAGCCTCGAGTAAGGGGCCGTGCGCGAAAGAGTCTTGAGCATCAGTTGCGGTTGCCCTTGTGCAAGCTGTGCCTGTCAGTCAATTCGCCGACATGGCCTCCGGCTTGATGATCGCCATTGGCTTATCCGTCAAGGTCGGCGAAATTCCGAATTGGGCTTCGCGGACCCAAAAAGTCAATTGATCTCCGACCTTGAGATCCTTAACCGTAACCACTTTATCCGCCATGGTGATATGGCCGCCCGTACCGATCTGAAACGCGATGGTGCTGACGGGGATATCGGCGACGTCCGATATTTCAACCTGAACGAAATGGCGACCCACCTTCGATACCTTGCCCTTGAATTTAGCAAATTTGACGCCGTCCTTCACGGTCACCTCCCGGCACGCAACCGGAGCCTTGGGATAGTCCTTCAAGAAGGCCGGACTCCATTCAATGTTCGAGCAGGATTCTTTCGTCGCTTCAACGGTCGGCGACGCGCTTGCGGCGAACGCGATTACGGAACCGACAGTTGCGGCTGATACGAGTATCTTGAATTGCTTCATGTTCGTTGTCTCCAATAATGGTGAGAGTGCCTACTTGCGCGACTTGGCTTCAGCTCCTTTACGCGAGTGACAATGTTAAGCTCGCCGGCGAGTCATCCTCTGTACGGTCCCGCACAGAGGAATCTTGCTCCCGATTCCCGCTGGAGATACTTCAATGTCCACGCGGACCTTCGGCAATAGAAGGGGTCGATCTGGCTCGTGTCCGATACACGGGATTCTCTCGGAGAATCCGCGGCGATTCCGCACGCAGCGCAGCCATCCGTCCGCTGTAACGGCGCCTCGTGGGTTGCCGCGCAAATCTTTCCAGTAATCCAATAAGTGCTGGTATTCCGCGCTCACGCCCAAGGTCGCACAATTGAGGCGGTCCGGGTGGCGACACCTCGACCTCAAGCTCCCTTTCACTAGTATGAGGTGATGGAGACCCAGAAGCCAGAGAAATGGCCGTGCGCGTGATTTACGAGTGCCGCACCGAGATAGATCAGGAGACGGAGAACGACGCCGTGTTCGGGCATTTGAAGACGGCGGCCGTTGCGCTGGATGCCTTCGTGTTATCTGCCTACATCGGCTTTGGTGGGGTTTGGCCTTGAATGGACTTAAGGTATTCGACCAATCGATCGATCAATTCCGCAACTCGCTGACGACGAGCGGCGTCCTCACCTTCGTATCCATAGAAATCCCACCCCCAAACGGGCATGTCGGAAGTACCGTGTGACCGTGGCATCGATCGCCCATCGATCATTCTATGCACGGCCTCTGCAGGAAATTCACCGCCGTTGCGTTTAGCAATTAAGGTGAGGTCCGGTACTCGCCGTTTCAGGCTGAGTGCCACCGGTCCGTCGCCGTGACCGCTAACGCCGTGACAAGTCGCGCAAAACTCCTGGTAGAGCGCTGCACCCGTCATATCCGGGCCTTCACCTGCCTCGCAACTCGTTGCCCACATCAGAGCCACCAGCGCGACGCAGATTACGCTCGCACAGGTTCGCATTAAAATGCACATGTGTCGTCCTTGATTGTCACAGTAAACGACTCTTGCCTGGATCCGGCCCCAAACCCTCAGTGGACCGCGGCGTCCATACTTCCACTCTATGCCAATGCCACCTGCGGAACCAATATACCTATCCGTCAACGACCGTGCTGCGTTCCGCCGCGCCTAGCCGACCGCGCCGTCGGGCTTGCTACCACTTCCTGTGCAATCTGATCTCGATGTCTCGGGGCCTGCGGTTGATCCTCGGCCACGACGCTATCTCTAGCTTCTAGCCAGGCAGCGCTTCTGAAGCGGGCGCCGGGAGACTTTGCGCGGGTGTCGGCGTTTCGCTGGGCGGAGCTTGACCGCTCCGAGCCGCGTCACCTCGGTACCATGCTGCGCGCGCGCCCAAGCGCGCCTCTGATCGGTTCACGGATGGGAGGTCTCATGCTTTGATTCCTCCTCCGCTTGCTCCAATTCCTGCACCGCAATAACGTCCTGGCGCCCGAGTTCCTCGTTCAGTGCGTGGACTCGCTCGACCAGCTTCGGCGTCAAATCGGATCGTGTTTTGGATTTGACGTCGGGCGCTGGTGCAGCCTTGACGTCCGGCTTTGCCTCCGCCTTGGCCTCGACGACTGCTGCCCCGGCCGCTGTCCCCTGGTGCTTGGCGGAGATCCCGAGGTGACTTTGATAGACGCATCACGATTTGACAGGTCGTTCCATATCAGAAGATGGGAGTGGAACGTAAGTGGGACCGGAAGGCCGCAGAATCAACAAAAGGGCACCCTGGGTGCATCAGAACCGCATTCTGCCGGATCCGACGCAACCTCAGGAATTAGAACTTCCACGGATTGACCTAGCTGGCTGAGTCGGCGAGGATATTTTGGTGAGTGGGTCGTCCGCTTGCCGGCATGTTGGCAGGAATTTGGAGGCATAGAGCAATGGTTACCGATGACTTTGCTTCCCAAGTCAAATTGGCAAGCGGTGTAAATGCGCTGCTGGGACTCATACTGATTGCTTCACCATGGCTGTGCGGAGATGCCTGGCGGTATCATGGCATTACATTCAATAACATCGTGACCGGAGCAGTCGTTGCGATATGCGGTGCGGTGCGTATGTACTGGCCGCATAGGGCTGTTGGGTTGAGCGTCGCCAATATCGCCTGCGGACTCTGGACCTTGGTTGCACTTGCGGCTTTCGGCTATGACGTCAACAAATGGCACCTCTGGTTGGACATCATCGTGAGCGTGGCGCTCATGGTGTTTGGAATGTGGAGCGTCAGTGCGAAGCTCAATGAGCAGCGTAATCCATGAATCACCGCGGTGTCGCGGGCCATCCCCGCAGCGGATGCTCACACACCCAGCTTCGCGGTTACATTTGGACTTCGCACCTCGCTCAATGAGCATGGCAGCCCTCGCGTCGCGCACTGAGGGGACTTCATCCGTTTCTTGATCCTTCCCTGGGTGCGCTCGAAGGGATTGGCGTCGACAATATTGGGACGCATTGCCCGCCAATTACCGGATGATTGGCAGCAGCGCTACGGCTACCGCCCCGCGCTCTTGGGAATCTTTGTGCAATCGGATCGCTTCCGCGGCACCTGCCACAAGGCCGCCAACTGGATCCACGTCGGCCGCATAACAACCGCCGCCCCTATCGCAAAAGGCCATCGGGCTCGAGACGGGTTGGCCGATTGTTTACGAGTGCATCATGAAGGCCGGTCGAAGAAAAGCTCCACCTGCCAGTGGCAGGGATACAGATCGGCGATGCTCAATGCGGGCAAGCCAAACTGATTGGTCAAGAGTACGAGGTGCTTGTGGGTCTTCGGATCGATGTACTTGATGCGACGGAGCGGAACGGGAAACCCTTTGTGCGGATAGAAGCCACTCAAGATCACGGTTTGATCGCAAATCAAACCCGTAACGCGATCCACCGGATGGAAATAGCGGCGCTCTCCCTTGAGGTTCGACTTGGCGCGCGTGACGAAGAAGCTTCCTGCTTCGTGCAGGTGGACAGCCGCTCGAAGTCGAGGTAGCCGCGATCCATCACGTAGTAGGCTCCCGGCTCGGGCAAGAGCAAGTCGAGCACGTTGACATCGTGCATCTTGCCGTCGGAGATATGAATAAAGCTCGGGATATTGCGGCGCAGATCGAGCAACCTGCGCAGCTTGACGGCGGCCTTTGTCGAACGAAATGGCGCCCAGGGAAAGACCGACAAGCACAGATCGATCGTCGTCGCATCGAGCGCGTAAACTGTCTGGGCCAAATCCACGCCGAAGGGTTCCTCGGCATACAAGCCGTGCGCGATGCCGATCAACCGCTCGGCGAAGCTCGCGTAGATACGCCAGTCGCGGGTCGCGTTGGCGTTGGCCAACGTGTTGCGCGAAACGTTGCCGCGAATCCCCAGATAATAGAGCTTCGCTGCTTGGGCTCGAAGGCTCGCCTCGATGTCCCGCAGACTTTCTCGGTACGTCAGCTGGGCGAAGGCCATGCAAAAGATATTGGTCGAGGTACGAGAAGCTCTTGACCTTGTGCTCCCTGGCATAACGCGCCACGCAGCGGCGGAACGTCGTCAGCGGCAGATGGCGCATCAACTGCGAGAAAACGAGCTGGCCTTGATGCATCGATCGACTCCGCGACGGGGACTGCGGTCACGGTGCGCGAGGGCGCACCGATGTTCAAATCGAGACCAAGAAAATATGACAATTTCTCTATCATGCCCAGCAACTTACTCAGAAATCGGTAATTTTCGCGACGAATAGCCCAGCGTTCAAGCGGGTTTTAGGCATGTTTTGTCACTTTAATTTGTGGCTGCTGAGTAAACGCGTCGTCCCCTTCAACGTTGGGCTACTACTGAAAGAGGGAGGATAATCAGTGCGGACAAGCGCGACGGTCTGGCAACGCACATGCAGCAAATAATTGTGTCTTCACGCCTGGTAAAGCGGGCCATCGCACAGACCAGACGCCATCGCGAGAGCAACCTGCCGCGATACGTTCAAATAGAGGAAATAAACCATGTCTAATGGTAACGACACTGCTTCTTACCAGGACTGCGACCGCGACACCCAGTGGGTCGCTCGCGCCCGGGCAATACCGGATCCGCTCGGATCGCGGAGTGATCCGCTCTCTAGCGAGGACATCGACGCCCAGATCCGCTGGTTCTTCGAAAATGCTCTTGAGCGCAAGCCGCCGCGTCCGTGACGCAGACTGCGCCCAAATCAGGTGTTCAATAGACTTTGTGGCGTAGGATCATGGAGCAGCGCGGAAAACCGCCCGCGCAACGGCCATTCCCTCGACTGGATCTAAGAACTCCATATCGGCATTTGAGTCCCGCATCGGCCTCCGTACGCCGCATGCGTTCGCCAGCTCCGGAAATGCAATACATCGCGTATTGCATAGGAACCTGACCTGTCAGGTTGCCGGCCGGTCGGGAAGCAAGCGGGCATATTCTTTCCGAACCACCTGGTAGCATTCGCAGACGCGTTTTCGAGCCCGTCGCGATTTAGAACGGTGATATGTCCACGCCGATAATCGATGAGTCCGGCACGATGCAATTGGCCGGCAGTTTCCGTGACGCTCTCCCGTCGGACGCCAACGTGCCGCAGCACGCCGGGTGCATGGCAGACGGCCGCGACCGGCTTGCCGGCAGCGAGCATCGCCTCGATCAGTGCAATCGACCCTGGGTCCTCGGCCAGATCCCATAGCGGGCCATGTCCGCCGGGATAAAACACCGCATCGAAGTCCCGTACGGCAATACCCATGAGTGGCAGTGTGCGTGCCAACTGTGCGTTGGCCGGGGCATCCGTCTTGAAGCGCAAGGTCGCAGCACTTGCCGCCGCCGTCCCGTCACTCACCGGATCGAGCGGTGGCTGTCCGCCTTTCGGCGAGGCGAGGGTGACGCTCGCACCGGCGTCCTTGAAGACGTAGTAGGGCGCCGCGAGTTCCTCGAGCCAAAACCCCGTCTTGCGGCCGGTCGTGCCAAGCTGGTCGTGCGAAGTCAGCACAACCAATATCCGGACAGCCGTCCGCCCGTCAGTCCGCAGCCAGCGCAATGGCGCGTCGCGTTGGCCAAAGGGAAACAGGCGGATATCCGCGGCCAAGAACGGTTCGGCAAACAATTCCACGACATGGGCGATCGAGCTGTCGGTCACGAGTGCAATACGCTCGATACGCCGCTGGTGATCGCGGACGAATCGCAGGTGAGCGGACAAGGCGGCGAAGCTGTCCCATTCGATGACGAGGCGTGGGTCATTCGCTACCTGGTGGCTGACACGAGCAAGTGGCTCGGCGGCCGCGATGTCCTGATCTCGCTGTATTCGCTCGGTCAGGCCGACTGGGACGGCAAGACCCTGCCGGTGACTGTCACCAAGGAACAGGTCAGGAACAGTCCTGTCATCGACAGCGACCTGCAGGTCTCACGTCAGTATGAAAGAAGCTACCTGGGTATTATGGCTATCCCTACTACTGGGGCGGCGGCGGACTGTGGGGCCAGGGCTTCTATCCGGGCTCCATGCCGATCGGCATGGGATTGGACCTCTATGACCGCTACCAGGGCTACCTGCGCGCGCCGACGAGCCGCGATGGCGATAATGACCCGCATCTGCGCAGCTGCGATTCGGTGCGCGGGCATCACCTGGTTGCCACCGACGGCGAGATCGGCCACGTCCAAGGTTTCCTGCTGGATGATGCCACATGGTCGATTCGCTACCTGATCGTGGATACGAGCAACTGGTGGATGGGGCACCAAGTGCTGGCCAGACTCCACCGTGACCGTCGACCTCAGGCGCGAGCAGGTGCAGGACGCCCCTCCGTACGATGCGAGCCAGCCCTTTGGCCGCGATTCGGAAGGGGCGCTCTATGGTCACTACAGCCGCAACGGCGAGGTCTGGCCGCGACTGACCGAGATAGCGGCCCAGTTCAAAGCGCGCCTCGCCGGGGCCGGCCAGCAGCGTCCCGCCCACATGGTTCAGCGCGGAGGCTATGCGCGCAAAGTATTCCATGTCGACCGGGTGGTGTTCGCTGCCCTCGACATGCCCGCGATGATGCAGGCTCTGCAGGGACGTGAGCGAATTGACCACCCGCTTCGATTCCTCGATTGCGTTGATGCGGAAGACTTCCGCCGCGTTGTGGTTGATCCAGACGATCGCGTAGTAGCGGGGGCTCATGCTGTGCCCATGCGCACGACGAGCTTGCCGAAATTTCCGCAGGTGAGCATGCCGATGAACGCCTCTGGCGCGTTCGTGAGGCCATCGATGACATCCTCCCGGTACTTAATCTTCCCCGCCGCGAGCCATGGGCTCATTGCCGCAACGAACTCCGACTGACGGCCAGCGTAGTCCTCGGAGACGATGAACCCCTGCATACGCAGCCGGCGCCGGAGTATTGTCGCGAGCAGCAGTCCTGTCCGGGCGGTGGCGCGGTGCCGTTGTAAAGCGCAATCAGCCCACAGACGGAATCCGCGCGCGGACATTCAACAGCGGCAGGACCGCATCGAACACCGCGCCCCCGACGTTTTCAAAATAGACGTCGATTCCCTGCGGACAGGCGGTTGCGAGGCGCGCCGGCAGGCCCGCACCGTGATGATCAATGCAGGCATCGAAGCCCAGTTCTGCGGTGACGAAACGGCATTTTTCTGCGCCGCCAGCGATGCCGATGACCTTGCAACCGAGGATCCTGGCGACCTGACCGACGACCGAGCCCAGCCTGCGTGTCGCGACGCCTCGACACCCGACACCGTGCCACCCACCATGACATCCCCGATGCGCTCGGCGGATGCAGACGAGGGGGCATCCGGCAGCCGGCCGCGCATGTAAGGGTCGAGAGACAGGTACAGCGTGCGGGTCAGCAGCTGGCCGTCCCCGGGAACGGGGATCGGCAGTGCCTCGGTGCGAAAATCCGTGGGGACTGGCGCCCCGCGAGGACGTGCGGCAAGAACAATCCGGTGATTCAGGGCCGCGGGATCTGGCATGGCGTATCGCCACTATGGTCGAGAGGTTGATTGGCTTTTGTGACACTTATCCGCGCTGGTCGGGCCTGGGATCATGGCCATTGGTCGCATTCACGCCGGCGGTCCCGAAGCCGGTCCTGATCACGGTTTCCTGGATCTGCGGAGGTGATACCAGGGCTGGCTCATAGACGACGGTCACCTCGCCGGAAGCGAGCGAAATCTGCACATCGTCGACACCGATTAAGCTGCGCAGCGCAAGTGATAGCTTGTTCGTGCAGCCGCCACACTGCATGCCGGTGACGAAGAAGCTATCGGTTTGCAAGTTGCCACTGGCCGCCGTCGCCGTCATTTCAGGACAACCGGGGGGTGGGCGCTCCAATAGGAGTCAACGGCCTGGCTCTGGGTCGCAAACTCACCCGGTCGGCCGATCTTGTCCTTGCCGAACTGCGGAGCGGCATCGAGCGTGCTCTTCTGCACCGGCAATATCAGCAGGTTGGTCGTCACCGCGGACTTGAAATCCGACCACGGTACGGGAGTGTAGGTCTCATCCATGCCCCACAGGCCACCGTGGCTGACCACGAGGTAGGCAATCTTCCCGGTCTGCGGGCTCATGATGATGTCCTCGACGCTGCCGAGGCTGTCATCCCTGCCATTGACGATGCTTGCGCCGATCAACTCATCGGACCGATAGACAAGATTCGCACCGGTGACGGGGACAGCGGTCTCGATCTGTTCGCGGCGCCAGGTCGATGCGCTAGCCGGGGGAACCTGTCCGTTACGCAGTTCGGCGACATACGCCGTATAGGCGTCGCGCGCGGCGCTGAGCACGTTCTCACAGGCAACCTGCTGGCCATTTTGACCGAGGATCCGTGCCGCGGCGATCATCGTTCGCACTTCGTAGCCGGGCCTCGCGCGCTGGTAGCGGTTCGATTCGGCATAGCGGGTACCGTAGCTGTAGCCATACCCATAGACGGGGTAGCCATAGCCGTAGCCACCCCCGTCCAGCCAATAGCCATCCTTCTGCTGGACGCTGTCGAGGGCGCGCAGGTCCGTGAGACACTGCTCTGCCGGCCGGGCGGCGGTCGTCGCTGCGATTCCAATCGCCGGCGCGGTCGCGGCGAGGCAGGCAATACTCGTGTACCAGGCGCGATGTGGACCGCGGGCCTTGACGGTTCTTGGCGATGTCGTTTTCATGTCCTGGTTCTCCTGAACTGTTTGGGCGGCCATGGTGCTGCGCCAGGGCAGGGCCGTCTGTTCGCTGTCCAACATAGCTGCGCCCGCGAAGGAGCGGATCTCAAGGAGCTTCGAGCTGGACGATATCCGGCGGCAGATCTATGACGCCGAACAGCCTGTGGATCGGCATCGCGATCGGCGTCAAGGCGCTGAACGACGCCGACCGGCCTTTGCCGGACGGTGTGGAGCACAGGAAGTTGGCCTCGGGACCAGCCAATTCGTCTGAAGAGAAGGAACGCCGATGAAAGTTGGTATTTCGAGATTGTTGGGAATGGTGCTCGCGGCGGCAAGCATGGCCGGGATCGCGCAAACTTGCGTGACGTACGCTCCTGCGAAATGCGGGTCGTCAAACAAGATCTCACAATCCTGATGGCGACTGTCTACGTACTATCGGCAACTGATATTTGCCGGAATGTCTTTGGCCTAAAGCTGGCTCTAAAATGAGCGGCGACAAGAATCGCTTTTCGCATCTCCGGGCTCCGGCGACGCGCCTGGCAATGCAGCGCTAACACATTGAAGTCTGCTGCGCTGCCGCCGCCCGATCCGGCGCTCGGCGGTTGGTTCTAAAAGCTATGCACGTATCATGCTGCGAACTCTTAGTGTGTGATAGCGAACAGACGCCGGCGGCTGTCGGAGCGCAGGCTCTATCCGGGTTGCGCCGATCTGCGGAGCCTGTTGGGGATCTAGTGCCTCGACATCCTTCCCACAACGAGGAAGCTATGTTACGCAGCATGAAGGATATGGAACATTACACGATTGGTGCGACGGACGGCATCATCGGCCGGGTAAAGGATTTTTATTTTGATGATGAGGCATGGGTCATTCGCTATTTGGTCGTAGATGCAAGTGAGGGGCAGCCGCAGCGCAAGGTCCTCATCTCGCCTATTTCGATCGGACAGCCGAATTGGTCCGAAAAGATCCTTCCCATCGCACTCACGCGAACGCAGGTCGCACAGAGCCCCGACATCGACACCGACAAACCGGTTTCGCGTCAGCAGGAGATGGGATATCTCGGGTATTTCGGTTACGGTGCCTACTGGGGCGGGGGCGGGCTCTGGGGCGCTGGGCTTTATCCTGACGTGCTTCAGGCGGGATTACAGAACAGAGGCACACGCACGGACAAGTCGGCGGGTTACGCGGGGGCAGTTGTCGGGCAGCATCAACACGACGATCCGCATCTGCGCAGCGGCAATGCNNCTCATCGTGAATACCAGCAATTGGTGGCTCGGCCACGAAGTGCTCATTGCTCCGCAGTGGATTGATGATGTCGATTGGATGAGCTCTACCGTGTCGGTCGGATTGACACAGGAGGCCATCAAACACTCGCCGCCGTACGACTCCGCGGCACCGCTCGATCGCGAACAAGAAGCGGGCATCCACGCGCATTATGGACGTACCGGCTATTGGCTTCGGGAGGCGAGACAGGCGCAAGCCGAAGCTCGGTTGTAGGGATCATGCTGAGTTACAAGGTTGAACCTTGCGACCCCCCTGCGCGAAGATAAGCAAAGCATGCGTCCCTTGATCGCCGGTAACTGGAAGATGCACGGAACGGGGCTGCAACTCGGTGAAATTGCTGCCATTGCCGCCGGGGTCCGGGCAACGGCCCCAACCGCCGATATTCTAATCTGCCCCCCCTCGACGCTGATCACGCGCGCGGTACAGGCGGCGGCCGGCCGAATCGCAATCGGTGGGCAGAACTGCGCCAGCGAAATCTCGGGGGCATTCACCGGGGATGTGAGCGCCGAGATGCTGAAAGACGCAGGAGCCGCCTGGGTCATCGTCGGACATTCAGAACGGCGCCAGCATCACGGCGAGACGGATGCGATGGTGGCTGCGAAAGCGAAGGCAGCGTGGCGCGCTGGACTTCTCGCGATCATCTGCATCGGTGAGACTGAGGCGCAACGGCGAGCCGGCAATGCACTCACCGTGTGCGCCGATCAGATCGCGGGCAGCGTGCCCGAGGGCATTAGCGCGACCGGCAATGCCATCGGTTATGAGCCCTTATGGGCGATTGGAACGGGCCACACGCCGAGTCTCGAGGAGATCGGGCAGGTTCACTCGCATATCCGTCAGTGTCTCGTCGCGCGCTGGGGAGCCCAAGGCAGGGAGGTTCGGATTCTCTACGGCGGCTCCGTGAACCCAGCAAACGCGCACTCGGTCCTTGCAGTGCCGGAGGTCGGCGGCGCGCTGGTCGGTGGCGCGAGCCTGAAGGCCACGGATTTCGAAGCGATTGTCAGCGAGATACCAGCGCATGTTTAAGGGCGTTCAATCGACTTCGGCGCCACCAGTGAAGCGGGTGGGAATCGCGGCCGATCATGGAGGGTTTGTGCTGAAGGCGGAATTGTCTGACTCGCTGCGCGCCGCAGGGTATGAGATCGAGGACTACGGCGCGTACGAATTGGACTCTGCTGACGATTATCCCGACTTCATCATTCCGTTGGCGCGCGCGGTGGCCGGGGCGCGTGTGGAGCGCGGCGTGGCCCTCTGCGGCAGCGGAGTTGGCGCATCCGTCGCCGCGAACAAAATCCCTGGTGTGCGCGCCGGGCTGATACACGATGTGTTCTCCGCCCACCAGGGTGTCGAAGACGATGACATGAATGTTCTTTGTTTAGGCGGGAAGGTGATCGGGTCCGGGCTTGCCCTGGAACTGGTTGAAACCTTTCTACACGCTCACTTCAGCGAAGCCCCTCGCCACCGACGTCGTTTGGCGAAGGTACAAGCACTTGAAAACAGGAATCCCGAACCATGACGACCAGCACTCTCACCCCTGAGCTGCTCCACAAGATGAATGCTTATTGGCGCGCCGCGAATTATGTATCGGTCGGACAGATCTACCTCTATGACAATCCTCTGTTGAAACGACCCTTGCAACTGTCTGACGTCAAGCCGCTGGTCGTCAGCCATTGGGGCACGACACCCGGCCAGAATTTCATCTACGTGCATTTGAACCGGGTCATCAAGAAGTATGACCTGGACATGTTCTACATCGCCGGTCCCGGCCACGGCGGTCCGGCCATTGTGGGCAATGTTTACCTCGAAGGCACCTGGAGCGAAGTCTATCCGAACGTCACCCAGGNNTGGAAGGCACCTGGAGTGAGGTGTACCCCAACGTGACCCAAGACGAAGCCGGACTCAAGGAGCTGTTCAAGCAATTTTCTTTTCCCGGCGGCATCTCAAGCCACGTGGCCCCGACGACTCCCGGATCGATTCACGAGGGGGGCGAGCTGGGTTACTCATTGAGTCATGCCTTTGGCGCCGCTTTTGACAATCCGGGGCTGATCGTCGCCTGCGTGATCGNNTCAATGGCTACAAGATCAGCAATCCCACGGTGCTCGCGCGCATTGAGGGCGAGGAATTGGAACAGTTCTTGCGCGGTTGTGGCTGGGCACCGCTTTTCGTCGAAGGCGACGACCCGGAGCTGATGCACGAACGCATGGCGACCGTGATGGAATCCGCGATCGAAGATATCCAGCGGATCCAAGCGAATGCACGCAATAAGCAAGATCCCTCTCGACCCCGATGGCCGATGATCGTGTTGAAGTCGCCCAAAGGTTGGACGGGACCAAAAGTCGTCGATGGGCTGCAGATCGAGGGCACGTTCCGAGCGCACCAGGTACCGATGCTGGTGGATCCGGAACATCCTGACCACGTCCCGCTGCTCGAGAGCTGGATGAGGAGCTACAAGCCGGAGGAATTGTTCGATCAGAATGGTCGCTTGATCCCGGAGTTGGCAGACCTTGCCCCGAAGGGGGATCGGCGAATGGGTGCCAATCCGCACGCGAACGGCGGTCTGTTGCTGCATGATCTCAAAATGCCCGACTTTCATGACCACGCGGTGCATGTGGCCTCTCCCGGCGCCGTCGAAGGCCACGATACCCAGGTGTTGGGGACCTTCCTGCGCGATGTGTCCAAACTGAACCAAGGGCAACGTAACTTCCGCATCTTTGGTCCCGACGAGACGCTCTCAAACCTCTTGGGCGCCGTCTTTGAAGTCACCAACCGCCAGTGGGACGCGCGGGAAGTAAAGAATGACGAATTCCTAGCGCCCCGGGGGCAAGTGCTCGATTCGATGCTGAGCGAGCACCAGTGCGAGGGTTGGCTCGAGGGGTATTTGTTGACCGGGCGCCATGGGCTATTCAACAGCTACGAGGCCTTCATTCGCATCATCGATTCAATGTTCAGCCAGCACGCCAAATGGCTCAAAGTTTGTTTAGAACTTCCCTGGCGCCGGAAAATTTCGTCCTTGAACTATCTGCTGGCCTCGCACGTGTGGCAGCAGGATCACAACGGCTTCACGCACCAGGACCCTGGATTTCTCGACCACGTCATCAACAAGAAAGCGGATATCGTCAGGGTCTACTTACCGCCTGATGCGAACTGTCTCTTGTCAGTCTTCGATCATTGCCTGCGAAGCCGCAATTACGTCAATGTGGTGGTCGCCGGCAAACATGCGCTTCCGCAGTGGCTCACCATGGACGCGGCCGTCATCCATTGCACCGAAGGCATCGGCATTTGGCAGTGGGCGAGCAATGACCAAGGCGGTGAGCCCGACGTGGTCATGGCCTGTTGCGGCGATACGCCGACGCTGGAGATCTTGGCTGCGGTGTCGATCTTGCGCGAGCACCTGCCTGAACTCAAGATTCGGGTGGTCAACGTCGTCGATCTGATGAAACTGCAGTCCTCCAGTGAGCATCCGCATGGATTGAGTGAAAGCGACTACGATTCCCTGTTCACCCAGGATAAACACATCATTTTCGGCTTTCACGGATACCCGTGGCTCGTGCATCGGTTGACCTACCGGCGAACGAATCGTAACTTGCACGTCCGCGGCTACAAGGAGGAAGGCACGATCACCACGCCTTTCGATATGCGGGTGCAGAATGACCTCGACCGATATCATTTGGTGATCGACGTCATCGATCGGCTGCCGGGGTTGAGCACGGCGGGGGCGTATCTGAAGCAGAAGCTTCAAGACAAGCTCATCGAGCACAAGCATTACATCGATAAGCACGGCCAGGACATGCCGGAGATTCGCAATTGGAAATGGGATCCGCACGAGAAGAATGCGGGAAAAGCCGATGGTAACGCCCAGGGCGATCCCGGATCCAACAGCAAGGCGGCCGAGTCGCAGATCAAGCGGAAAGCGAGTTAGTCTCAAATGGAGGCGCAATGCGGCGCCGGTGCACATGAATAGCCAACAGCTGATCGACATCGCGAGATCCCTGGTCGGAACCGGCAAGGGCCTGTTGGCGATTGATGAAAGCAACGCGACATGCGACAAGCGGTTTGCAAAGCTGGGAATTCCTCAAACGATAGATGCTCGGCGCCGTTATCGTGAATTAATCATCACAACGGCCGGCCTCGGCCAAGATATCAGCGGCATCATCCTCTATGATGAGACGATCCGCCAGCAGAAGGACGATGGCGCTTCGTTTCTCGACGTGTTGAGCGATGCGGGGATCATTCCCGGCATCAAAGTGGATACCGGCGCGAAGGAATTGGCGGGTTTCCTGGGAGAAAAAATCACCGAAGGCCTGGATGGGCTGCGAGATCGCCTGCGCGAGTATCTTAAAATGGGGGCGCGCTTTGCCAAGTGGCGCGCTGTGATTGCGATCGGCGAAGGGCTCCCGAGTTGGGGTTCGATCGAAGCCAATGCACATGCCCTGGCTCGCTATGCGGNNGGTTGTATCGAGGCGAATGCGCATGCGCTCGCGCGTTATGCCGCGCTATGTCAGGAAGCGGGGCTCGTTCCCGTAGTCGAACCCGAAGTATTGATGGATGGCGATCATACCCTGGAGCGATGCCGCGAGGTGACCGCGGAGTGTCTACGGACCGTTTTCGATCAACTGCATGTGCAGCGGGTGCTATTGCAAGGCATGATTCTAAAGCCCAACATGGTGCTTC
>PLAH01000068.1:0-342 GCA_003134045.1 Gammaproteobacteria bacterium | reverse complement strand
ATCCGAGTCGATGCCATCGCCAATTCCTTGGGCGCTGACATTTTCCTTCGGCCGCGCCATTCAGCAGCCTGCGCTTCGGATTTGGAGCGGCGAGGAGACGCACCGCGGGGCGGCACAGGAAGCGCTGCTGCATCGCGCGCAATGCAATCGCGCCGCCCTTCAAGGCGAATATGGGGTTGCGATGGAACTGGCTTGAGCGCCGCGCTGCAACTTTATCTGATTCGACATGGGGAGACCGCTTGGTCGATCACGGGCCAACATACCGGTTTCACGGACATTGTACTGACGCCACACGGGGAGGACGAGGCGCGCGTATTGGGGTCCCGCTTGCGGACGGTGCAG
>PLAH01000095.1 GCA_003134045.1 Gammaproteobacteria bacterium | reverse complement strand
CCGGAATTCGCCTCCAAGGCCAGGTCACGCAGGCTCTGCAGCTGCGAGGTGACCTGCGCGAGCGCCGTGCCTTCGGTGTTGAGGCCGGACTGCGCGGCATTGGCGTTGGCCGAATATTGCTGGCTCTGCGCCAGGACCTGATTGTAATTGTCGACCCTGCCGGCGGCGGCCGGGTCCTGCGCGGGGGTCGTGAAGGCGAGCCCCGAGGAGATCTGGTTCTGGGTGGTCGAGATGTTCGATTCCAGCGCATCGATCTGCGCGATGAACTGGGTCTGTTCCAGGGATTGGGTGACGCGCATGATGCAAAATCCTCCTAGCCCGCGTTGACGGCCTGCATGAAGGTGGTGAACGTCGAGTTGCCGATCTGGAATGCCTGGGCCGAGGCTTGATAGGCCTGCTGCAGCTGCACGAGGTTGGCGGCCTCCTCGTTGAGATCCACGCCCGAAATCGACTGCACGTTCGCCGTGGCCTGCGTGTTGACGGCCGTCTGGGCCGTCTGGGCGGTGTTGACCTGCTGCGCCAGGCTGCCCACCGAGGTCACCAGGGCGCTGGTCGCGCCGTTGATGCTGACGGTTCCGTTGGACAGTACGCCCAGGGTCTGCTCGGCGGCGCTCGCCAGCGCGTTGCGGTTGTCGCCCGTGCCCCCGGCGTTGCTCTGCACCGTGAAATTATCGCCGGCCGCGGGGGTGCCGCTGATCTGCACCTGCCAGCCATTCAGCGTGATGTTGCTGCCGGAGGTGTAGGCGTAGCTTCCCGCTCCGTTGATCGAGTACGTCGTCGGGCTGGTGAACTGGATGGTGGTGGTCGCGAGCAGGTTGGGATTGGTCGCATCCACGACCGTGCCGCTGCTGATGGTCGCCGACCCCGTGTTGGTGTCCCCCGCCGAGGTCTGGACGGCGCCCGCGGCGGCAATCTGCGACGGATTGGTGAGCGCCACGCCGATCGAGCCGGCCGCCGCGACGGTGGGCTGTATGAGGAATTGATCGCCGTTGGCCGGAGCGCCGGACAGCGTGATCGACAGGCCGTCGGCCGTGATCGGACTCGCCGACGAGCCGGTGCCGGTGAAGGGAACCGCCGCGCCCGTGGCGGCATTGGTCAGGGAGTAGGCGCCGCCCGTATAGGACAGCACATAGTCGTTGGAGGTGAGCGCGCCCACGTTGGAGATGCCGACGCTGGCGCTGGCCGTCCCGGTATTGTTGCTCGACGCGATTGCCTGGGGCGAGCCGATCGAAAACAGATTCGCGCCGAGCTGGCCGTTGAGATCCATACCCTGGTTCTGCTGCGCGTTGGCGCTCGAGGCGAAGGCGGTGGCGATCTGGCCGATCTGATTGAGCGTGGGGTCCACGGCCTGGGAGCGGGCCGCCAGCAGGCCGCCCAGGTCGCCGGACGTGATCTGCGAGCTGATGGGATTGTTGCCGTTCGTCGCGGTCGACACCTCGAGCTGCGTCGCGTTGAACTGGTTCGCCACGGTGGTCAGCTGCGTGGTCGATGAGTCCAGGACCAGCGGCTGCCCGTTGCCGATGTAGACGTTGACGCTGCCGTCGCTGTTGTTCGTGGTCGAGACGCCGACCAGCTGCGACAGGCTCGACAGCGCGGCGTCGCGCTGGTCCAACAGGGCATTGGGCGCCTGCCCGCCCTGCCCGGCCGTTGCGGCGGATATTTGCTGATTCAGGCTGGCGATGGAGCTCGAAAGGGAATTGATCTGGGTCACGTCCGCCGTGATGCCGCTGTTGATGGACGTGTTCAAGCCCTGCAGCTGGCCGCTCGTGGTCTGAAAGCTGGTGGCCACGGCCTGCGCCGCGCCGATCAGGGCCTGGCGGGAGGCGGTCGAGGTCGGGTCGGTCGCCAACGTCGACCAGGCGCTGTAGTAATTTTGCAGCGCCGTGGTCAAGCCGCCGGCCGTGGTGCCGACGACATTGTCGATCTGGTTGGTGTAGCCCTGCAGGGAATTCAACTGGCCGAGCACGCTCTGGGAGGAGATCAGCTGATTGTTGGCGACTTGATTGACGGCGCGGGTGATCCCCGCAATCTCCACGCCGGCGCCGATCATGAAGCTGCCGTTGGCTTGCGGCACNNGTTGGCGATGTTGTTGCTGGTGACCTCGATCGCCGTTTGCAGCGCCTGCAGGGACGAGGTCGTGATTCCAAATATGTCGGCCACGATGCTTCTCCGGGCTACGGCCCGCTTCGAGATTTACCCACTGCGGAAGGATATCGGCGGGTCCGCCGATTTCTAAAGGACGACACGCTGTTTCCCCACGGCAAGGCGAAACGTGCTGCTGTTCAGGATGCCTTTTAACTTATTCGCGTATTGCGGATCGGTGGCGTAGCCGGACTTGCCGATGGCCTCGACGTAGGTGCGCACGTCGGCGCCTCCCGCCACGGCGTCGCGATAGCGTGGAGAGCTGCCCAGGAGGCGCGCGAAGTCATGGACGCTTTCCTCGACGGAGCCGTAGGCCCGAAATGCGGTGCGCCGCAGGGACGCGATGCCGCCGCTGAACTCGACCGTGTCGGCCGCCACCCGCGCGCCGTTCCACTTGTCGTCCGCCTTGATGCCGAATAGGTTCCGGCTCGGCGTGCCGTCCGCGCTGCGCGGTATGCGCTTGCCCCAGTTTGTCTCCAGCGCGGCCTGCGCCTGCATCGCGAACGGGCTCACGCCCAGGGCCTGGGCGGCGCGCTGGATGGCGGGGAATACTTCGCTGACGAATTCCCCGGGATTGGCGGGTGCGCTGACGGGGGCGGCGGCGCCTGCGCCCGCGTCGGCATCGGCGGCATCGGCGCCGCTGGCGTCGGCGGCATCGGCGGCGGCGTCCGCGGTCGGCGCCGGGACGCTCGAGATCGAGGGAATCCGCGGGGCCGTTGCGGGCGGCGCCGGAACCTGCGATTGGCCCGCGGCGGCCCCCAGCTGGCGGGTCAGTTGCGCGCCCAGCCCCATGTCCTGGTGCTGGCTCAGCGACAGCGCGATCTGCTTGTCGAACATGTCCTGGTACATGCTCATCTCGTTGCTGGCGGACTCGCCGACCTCCGCGCTCGCGTCGCGCATGCTCTTCAGCATCATTTGCAGAAACATGGCCTCCACCTGCTGGGCAACCGCACTGATCGACTTTTCCGACGTGGGGTCGCGCTTGAGCTCCGCCAGGCCGTTGATGTCGGTATAGGTGGTGGCTGCGGAAGTGTCCGCCGGCAATGGGCTCAGCGCCGGAATCGGGTTCAGGGATGGCAACGATGTCGTCATTTAGATCACGATGAGCTCGGCTTGCAGTGCGCCGGCCTCCTTGAGCGCCTCGAGGATGGCAACGAGATCGCCGGGCGCGGCTCCGACCTCATTGACGGCACGTACGATCTGTTCGAGCTCCACGCCGGGCTTGAACAGGAACATGCGGTTCGTACCCTGATCGACATTGATGATCGAATTGTTGACCACCGTGGTCTGTCCCTTGGAGAACGGTCCGGGCTGACTGACGGTCTGTTCCTCTTTGATGCTCACCGACAGAGAGCCGTGCGAAACGGCCGCCGGGCTCACGACCACGTGGCTGCTGATGACCACCGTGCCGGTGCGCGAATTGATGATGACTTTGGCGGCGCCACTCGCCGGCTCGACCTCGAGATTCTCCACTGTCGAGAGAAACGCGACGCGCTGCGTGATGTCGAGCGGCGCCTGCACTTTGACCGAGCCGCCGTCGATGATCGAAGCGACGCCCGCGCCCACTCCCTTGTTGACGCTCGCGACCACGCGCGTGGCGGTGGTGAAGTCGGCATCGTTCAGGTTGAGGATGATCGAGTCGCCCTGCGCCAGCTGCGAGCTCACGGCTCGTTCGACGGTTGCGCCGTTCGGAATGCGGCCGGAGCTCGGCACGTTCACCGTGAGCTTCGAACCGTCGGTGCCCTCCACGCCGAAGCCGCTGACGATGAGATTGCCCTGCGCGATGGCGTAGATCTGTCCGTCGAGGCCGCGCAGCGGCGTGACCAGCAGTGAGCCGCCGCGCAGGCTCTTCGCATTGGCGATGGAGTTGACGGTGATGTCGATGGTCTGCCCGGGCTTGACGAAGGCCGGCATCACGGCGTGTACCGCGACGGCCGCCACATTCTTCAGCTGCGGCGTGACGTTGGCGGGTACCGTGACGCCCAGCTGCGCCAGCATGTTGTTGAGCGACTGGACGGTGAACGGCGCCTGGCTGGTTTGATCGCCGGTGCTGTCCAAACCGACCACCAAGCCGTAGCCGATCAGCTGGTTGGTGCGCACGCCCTGAATCTGCGCCAGATCCTTGATCCGCTCGGCGTGGCCGAGCGAGGCGGCCAGCCCCAGCAGCAGCGTCACGATCAGGGATTTTGGCGAGATATGAAAGCGCATGGGAGTCAATAAGGAGCGAATGCGGAGTTGAAGAAGCGTGCCAGCCAGCCCATCCGGTTCGACGAGTCGATGACACCCTTGCCAGAGTAGCTGATGTGCGCGTCCGCGACCTTGTCGGAAGTCACTGTATTGTCGGTCGCGATGTCGGCGCGCCGGACGACGCCGGACAAGTGCACGAATTCGTCGCCCTGATTGAGTTTCAGGGTCTTGTCGCCCTGCACCACGAGATTGCCGTTCGGCTGCACGTCCATCACGGTCACCGTGAGGCTGCCCGTGAAGCTGTTGCCCTGCGTGCTCGAGCCCTCGCCGTCGAAGCTGTCGGCGCCGTTCAATGTGGTCTGGAATATGGGAACTCCGCCCGCCGTGATGGTCTTGCCGAACAGCGTCGGACCCGTATTGGCCACCGCCGTGGTCTTCGCCGTCTTCGTGACGGCGCTCTTGCTGGCGTTGGTGGATTCCGTCAAGCGGATCGTCAGCACGTCGCCCACGCGGCGCGCCTTCAGATCGGCGAACAATTCGATCTGCTGACCCGCCTGATAAATGGCGCCGTCGGTGCGCGGCGTGGGCGGCGGCAGCACCCGCGCGACCACCGGATCCGGCTCGCGCTTCCTCGCCGGCAGCAAGCCGCAACCGGACAGCGCGCCGGTGAGGATGACCGCCCATCCCACGATCCGCAACGATGTCCTGCGTGCCGCCGTCATGAGAGGTTGGTCGTCAAGTACTGCAGCATCTGGTCGGTGGTGCTGATGGCTTTCGAATTCATCTCATAGGAGCGTTGGCACTCGATCATGGACACGAGCTCGGTCACCGAATTCACGTTCGACGTCTCGAGCGTGTTCTGCTGAATCTGTCCCAAGCCGTTGGTCCCCGCCGTGCCCACCTGCGGCGAGCCGCTGGCCGCGGACTCGACCAGCATGTTGTTGCCCACCGGCTGCAGGCCTTCTTCGTTGATGAAATCCGCGAGTTGGATCTGGCCGACCTGCGTGCCCTTGGCATTGGTGGCCGAGGTCACCGTGACCACGCCGTCGGTGCCGATGGTGATGCTCTGCGTGCCGATCGGTATGTTGATGGCCGGCTGCAGGGGATAGCCGGCCGAGGTCACCACGTTACCCTGGTTGTCCATGGTAAAGGAGCCGTCGCGGGTATAGGCGATCGTGCCGTCCGGTTGCGTGATTTGCAGAAAGCCGCGTCCCGAGATCGCGATGTCCAGCGGGTTGCCCGTTTGATTTGCGCTGCCCTGCGTATAGTCCTTCTCGGTTGCCACGATGCGCACGCCGGTGCCCAAGGTGAGACCCGTCGTGTACTGCGTGTTCTGCGTGCTTTGCGCACCGACCTGCCGGATGTTCTGGTACATCAAATCCTGGAACGCCGCCCGGCCCGCTTTGAAGCCCGTGGTGTTGGTATTGGCCAGGTTGTTGGAGATCACCGCCATGCGGGTGTTCTGTGCGTCGAGGCCGGTCTTTGCCGCCCATAGTGCGAGATTCATGTGGGTTCCTTGAAGATTACTGGGTCAGCATCAAGCGCTCTGCGCTTTGCTCGTTGGTATCGGTGGAATTCAAGCTCTTGATCTGGAATTCGTAGAGACGCTGCAGTTCGATCATGCTGATGAGCGACTGCGCCGCATTGACATTGCTCGACTCCAACAACCCTGAGGTGACGCTGACGGTGTCGTCGGTCTTCGCCTTGGCGCCGGATTTGAGGCGCAGCAAGCCGTCATCGCCCTTTTGCAGGTCTTTGGTCGGGGGGTTCACCAATTTGATGCGATCCACCTGGGTCACCGCGAGCGGCTGTGAGCCCTGCGGCAACACCGATATCGTCCCGTCGCTGCCGATGCTCACCTGCGTGGAGGGGGGAATCACCAACGGGCCGGACTCCGACAGAACGGCCAAACCGCTCGCCGTGGTGACGGCTCCCGCCGGCGTAACGCGCAGATCGCCGGCCCGGGTATAGGCTTCCTTGCCGTCGGTGCCGCGCACCGCGATGAAGCCGTTGCCGTTGACCGCAATGTCGAGGTCCCGCCCGGTGCTCTCCATCGTGCCGCTCGAGAAATCCGTGCCGGCGTCGCCCGCCACCGCATTGACGCGAGTGGCATAGCCCGGGCCATAAATCGGTGCGCTGTCGAACGACACCGCGTCGGCCCGAAAGCCGATGGTGCTCAAGTTGGCGATGTTGTGGTTGTTCACGGCCTGCGCTTGCATGATCTGCTTCGCGCCGGTCATCGCTACGTATAGTCCTCGATCCATGATCTATGGCCTTAAGCTGGACTTGCGCTTAATGAGTGATGTTGATGACGGTTTGGGACAGCTGGTTGGCCGTGGTGATGACCTGCGCATTGGCCTGGAAGGCCCGCTGCGCGGTAATCATGTTCACGAGCTCCGTGGTCAAGTCCACGTTCGAGCTTTCGAGCGCGCCCGACTGAATGGTGCCGAATCCCGCGGATCCCGCCGCCCCCGACACCACCGTTCCGGAGGTGAAGGTTTCCGCCCAGTTGGTGTCGCCCAGCTGCTTCAAACCTTGCGGGTTGGGGAAGTTCGCCATGGCGAGCTGGCCCAGCTGGGTGGATCGGCCGTTGGTGTACACCGCCGAGACGATGCCCGAGCCGTCGATGGAAACGGTGCTCAGCTGACCGGTGGCATAGCCGTTCTGCGTGATCGCCGTGACCCCGAAGTCGCCGCCGTACTGCGTGCTCTGCGCGAAGTTCATGCTGACCGTCAGAGGGCTCGCACCGTCCGCGGGCGTATAGCCGCCGAACGAGATCGCTCCCGCGCTGGCCGGCGTCACCGCACCGGCGCTATTGAAGGTCAGCGTCGCCGGTGTGGCGGTAACCGTGGTGCCGTCGATGGCCATGTTGACGTTCCACGTGCTCGTGGTTGCCGTGGTCGTGCCCTGGGAAAAATACAGGGTTGCCGTATGCGCCTGGCCGAGGGAGTCGTACACCGTGGTCGACGTGGACTGGTTGTAGCTCGCCGGGACAGTCGGATCGAATGCGACAGCCGGCGCGGTGGAGTCGGCCGGCAGATTCAGAATCACGTTGCCGCTGGTCGTGGCCTGCGGCGCGCTCTGTGCGGTCTGCAGATTCAGGTCGGTCAGCGCGCCGGTGTTGAAACCGCCCGTCGTCGTCGGGGGGTACACCTGCAGGGCCTGGCCGGTCGCATTCACGACGTTGCCGTTCTTGTCCTCGGAGAACTCGCCGTTGCGCGAATAGACGGTGCCGCTGGCATCCTTCATCGTGAAGAAGCCGTCGCCGCTGATGGCGAGGTCGAGGTTCGAGGACGTGGTGCTGATGTTTCCTTGCGTGAACTGCTGCGCGCTATCGTCCATGCGCACGCCCTCGCCGGTGACCGACATGTTGAGGTTCACCGCGCCCGACGCATACACGTCCGCGAATTCGGCGCGCGAACCCTTGAAGCCGATCGTATCGGCGTTCGCCACGTTGTTGGCGGTGACGTCCAGATCCGAGCTGGCCGCCGTCAGGCCCGATAACGCAATACTGAAAGATGACATTGATGTGCTCCTGATGAATTAGTTGGAGATTTGCTGCAGGGCGCTGATCGCGACGCTGCCGACGCCGGAAACGTTCAAGGTCATGCCGGTGGTCCCCGCTCCCATGCTGACGCTCTCGACCGTGCCGTTGACCGCGGTGGTCGCCGCCGCGCTGCTGGCGGTTTGGCCGCCGTAGGTCGCGCTCAAGGTGTACGTTCCGGTGGGCGCGGCCGTGCCGGTGGAACCCGTTCCATCCCAGGTGAAGCTGGCGAGGCCCGCCGACTGCGCACCGAGATTGATGGTCTTGATCACGTTGCCGGCGCTGTCGGCGACGGTCAAAGTCACGGAGCCTGTGGTCTGCGGCACGGTGACGGCGCCGGTGACGGTGCCGCCGCTCGTCAGATTGGCGGTAGGGGTGGTGACCAGCGCCGTGTGCCCGAGCAGCGATGAGGCCTGCATGGTCTGCGCCGACGTGAGGGAATTCGACAGCGTGCTGAACGAGGTGTTGAGGGTGTTGATGCCCTGCACCTCGCTCAGCTGGGCCAGCTGCGTCAGAAAGGTGTTGCTGTCCACCGGACTGGTCGGATCCTGGTTCTTCAGCTGCGCCAGCATCAGCGTCAGGAAATCCGTGCCACCCAAGGTGGCGGCGCCATTCACTCCCGAGGTGGAACCCGTGCCCGTGCCCGTGCTCGAGTTCGTGCCGGTGGTCGAGCCCGTGCCCGTTGGATTGGTTTGGTTGGTGCCGTTGACCATAAATATATCCTAGGGGTCTAGTGACCCATCGAAATCGTTTTGAGCAGAAGATCGCGCGCCGTGTTGATGGCTTCGATGTTGGTTGCGAAACTGCGATTGGCCGAAATCATGTTGGTCATCTCCTCGATCGAATTGACGTTCGAGGTGAATACGTAGCCATCCTTGTTCGCGAGCGGATTCTCCGGCGCATAGCGCTGCAGAGGCGGCGCGGTGCTTTCCACCACACCGAGCACCCGCACACCCGAGGCGGCGTTCTGCTCTTCGGCGAACGGATCCGAGGTATCCATCATGGCCTGGAACACCGGGTGGCGCGCCCGATAGATCTTGGTCGAGTCGCCGTTGACGCTCTCGGCGTTGGCCAGGTTGCTGGCCGTGGTGTTGAGGCGAATGGTCTCGGCGTTGAGGGCGCTTCCCGAGACGTTGAACACATTGAACAAGGACATGACGATTCTCCTGGTATGCCGCTACTGGCCCATGATGGCGAGCTGCATGTCGGCGATCGTGAGGTTGACGAACTGCAAGCTGGCTTGGTAGCGCACGTTGTTCTCCGAGAACGCGGCCTGCTCGACCGGCATTTCGACCGTGTTGCCGTCGAGAGACGCCTGATAGGGATTGCGATACAGGAGATCCGCCGTGCCGATGCCGTCGCTGCTCAGATCGATGTGAGCCGCCTGAGTCGTCTGCAACGGCAGGGCACCCCCGTCGGCGTGCGAGAGCACGGCGCTGAAGTCGATGTCCCGCGCCTTGTAGCTGGGCGTGTCCGCATTCGCCAAATTGGTGGCGATCACGCCCATGCGCTGGCCATGCAACAACAGTGCTTGTTCGTGGATGCCGAAAATGTTTTGAAACATGTAAATCTCCTCGAAGCAAGCTAAAGCAAGAGCTGTGCCAACGCGGGGAACGGGGCAATCAGCGCCTCGACGACCGCAAGGCGCCGCGCCAGCCGCTCGACGATGGCGGTTCGCGGCAAGGTCTTGCCGGGGGCGCCGCGCCTTGCAGCCGGATCGCGGCCGGTATGCCGCCAGCGCCTCGTCCCCCAGCCGGCGATGCAGGGCGCATGAGCCGCCGCCTGCGCCGGCAGCCGCGAGCGCGGCCTGGCACGCGGCTTGCTTGCTACTCATCTAAGATGAGAACAGCGCCAAAATACCGTCACTGGATACTGTCGTTGAGCCTGGCCGCGGCGGTGGGGCTCACATTCGGGCCGGCGCCGACCGGCGCCCAGGCAACTCAGGCCGAACTTCCGCAGACCGCGGCCGCTACCGACCTGCAAGACATATCCCAGCTCGAGGCCGTGGCCCAGGCCGCCGGTGCCCGGGAATTGCCGCCGCTGACGAACCGGCAGCGCTTTTTGATCGGCCCGCTGCAGCCGCATTTACAGCTGCAGCGCTGCGCCGGTCCGGTCAAACCGGTCATCGGCACCGCGCGGCACATGCAGGACCGCGTCACCGTCGAGCTGCGATGCGCAGGCCCCAGCGCCTGGCATCTATATGTCCCGGTCAGGGTCATCGGCACCACGCCCGTGACGATCGCCGCCCACGCCATCGTGCTCGGCAGCGTGCTGACCGCCGCCGACCTCAAGGTCGAGCAACACGACATGTCCGAATTGCCGCCGGGCTACTTCGACGACCCCGCCATCGCCGTGGGCCTGACGGCGGCCCGCCCCATATCCGGCGGGGCGGTCATCACCAATCAGCAGCTGGTGGCGTCAAAAGCCGTGCAGCGGGGCCAGGCGGTTACCTTGCTCGCCGACGCCGGCGGCATGAGCGTCCGTATGGCCGGCCGCGCGTTGAGCGATGGCTTGGTCAATCAACGGGTTAGAGTCCAGAACCTATCGTCGGGGAAGATCGTCGAGGGGATTGCGCGTTCCGAACAGATCGTAGAAATTATTTTTCAATAGGCCTTCAGTGAACCGCGTCACAGTCGATAACATCCATCACGGGGTTGAAATGAACGAAGTGGTTAAAGTTCATCCAAAACCGGGCGATAACTGGTTATGGGCATATTGCTTGCCCTAGGAGAATTTCGGTGACCAACAAGATCAGTGGATATTCGACAGCCGAACCGGTCGTGCCCATCAAGGGCTCGAACAGCGGCGGGGTCGTTGCCGACAAAGCGCAGAACGACCCGGCCGCGGCGGCCGCTTCGAGCGCGCAGGCCGCGGACCAAGTCACCCTGACCAGCTCCGCCCGTTCTTTGCAGAAGATCGAGGAAACCATCGCCAAGACGCCGGTGGTCAATACGGACAAGGTAAAGTCCATCAAGCAGCAACTCGATGCCGGCACCTACAAGGTGGACGCCGGGCGGGTAGCCGGCAAGCTATTGCAGTTCGAAAGCGGGCTGAAGTAGCACGCCATGAATCAGGATGCGCGCCGCCTCGAGGATTTGCTGGATCGTGAGATCGAGGCCGCACGCCTGTTGTCGATTGCGTTGGCCGCCGAGCGCGCCGCGCTGACCGGCGACACTCCCGACGCAGTGCACGAGACGGCCGCGGAAAAAATTCGTCTGCTCGGCGTGATCGAAGCATTGGAGAGCGAACGCCGTGCGCTCTGGGGCCCCGCCGAGCCGCACGCGCCCGGCATCGCCGGCGCCGTCGCCGAACGCTGGCGCGCGCTGATGCAACTGATGGCCGGCTGCCGCACGGCGAACGAAGTGAACGGCCACATCATCCACATTCGCCAGAATCAGATCCGCCAGCTCGTCGACATCGTGCGCGGTGGAGCTCCCGTGACCTACGGTCCTCAGGGCAAGACTTTCTCAAGGGCGCTGCGAGCCCTGGCACGGGCTTGAGCCATGCTCGTCCTCAGTCGCCGCGCCGATGAATCCATCGTGATCCAGCCCGCGGACGGGGTGGACGGCAGCATGACCATGGAACAGCTGTTCGCCAACGGACCCATTCAGATCACCCTGCTCGGCGGCACCGGCCGCCGCGTCAAGATGGGCATCGAAGCCCCCGAACAGCTGTCGATCCGCCGCAAAGACGTTCCCGCTTAGAACAGCCGGGCCCGAGTCTCCTGCTGCGATTCGACACGCGCCCACTCCCTCGATAGGCTGTGCGCCTTACCTGAATTCGCCTAGAAGAACTCGTTGTCTCAAAGGGGGGCCAGCTCTTTATCTCGGCCATCCTGCGTGACTCGAACTATCTAACGTTTGTTGCTTGCTGTTATGCATTCGGTACAAATGGCTCAATAATAGCGTCAAGCGCTCCACCTCTAAACATTGGAAGATATTGCGTCACGACAGTCTGCGGATTTCCGAGATCAATCTGGCTGACGCGCTCAATTTTCGCCAATTGCTCAGCTGAGAGTGAAATCAGAAGAGCTTTCACATTGTCCTCAAGTTGTTCTGGGCGACTAGCCCCCAAAACTGGAATCAGCGCTGTTGTCGATGCCGTTGCCTTAGCATATGACCACGCAATTGCGACCTGCGAAGGACTGCATCTGAGTTCTTCAGAGATCAAGAAAACCTCGTCTCTGATTCGCGCAGTTTGATCTTTCATCTCAGTTACACGGCCTGCGGCCATACTCTCACTGCTTTTGACAATCTTTGAAAGCTTTCCGTGAGCAAGTGGGGAATAAATCATTACACCAAGACCGAGCCCCTCCGCCATAGGGAGAAGCTCCCGATCAGCACTCCGCTCGACCAAATTATACTCAAGCTGTACGCCAATTATCGGAGTTGAGTTTTTTGCTTCAGCTATCGTTACGCCACGCGAAATTTTCCATGCAGGAAAGTTCGATATGCCAGCGTAAAGGATCTTTCCGTCGCGGCTCAAATCATCAAATGCGCGAAGGATTTCTTCCATTGGAGTAAGTCGGTCCTCGGCATGCACCCAATAGATGTCTACATGATCGGTCTTCAGTCTTCTAAGTGTCCCTTCAATTGCGCGAACCATACTTTTGCGACTGTTGCCGATCGCTGAAATACCTTCTTTGGTAGTCACTCCTCTTGTGTACTTAGACGATATTACTAGCCGATCGCGATCAGCATTTATTAACTCCCCGATTATTGCTTCCGATTGGCCCGCCTTATAGGTCTCTGAAGTATCAATGAAGTTTCCGCCCAAGCTTAGATACTTTTCAAATATGCTTTTTGCTTGTTCGGGGTTTAATCCATTGCCGTCCAAGATCCCAAAATTTGCAGCTCCCAATGCGACTTCTGAAACGCGAAGACCTGAATTGCGACCAAAGATTTTGTATTTCATTCTTTCCTGCTTCTAATCAATGAATCAACAATTTTACCTAGTAAGCTAATTAGCTGACGTTTTTCCTGCGAAGTAATCGCAAGCTCCATCCTGTCTGAAAGTGAGTCGCAGATCTCATCTGCGATTGTCGCCTGCTTCCGACCCTTGGCTGTAAGCTGGATAAACGATTTCCGTCGATCCGCTTTGCCCGCAACTTTGTTAATCCAACCCAGCTTCTCGAGCCCTGCAAGGGTACGACTGGTTGAACTTTTATCTGAAACCGTCAGTTTGGATAAGTCAGAGATCGTCAGAGCGTCACTGCGGCTTAAATGCGAAATGATCGACATTTGATTTAAACTAACTTTATGCGGAAGCAGGAGCTTGCTAGCGGTTAGGCCATGTTCTCGCTCAAATATAGCGAATGACATTGCAAGGTCGTGAGATTTGGTGGACATGTTAACGATTATCTGGCGTAGTTAGGTGACATGTCAATTACTTTTAGAAAGGCAAGTACTTGCTGAATGCTCACTCTTAGATCACTCGTCATTTGACTACTTAGTCAGTCGATGCCCAGTTCCGATGCTTCTTCTTGGCTACGAACATTCATTTGCATACGCGGCCGCAGGAGCGTTGATTGCGCGAGCATTTTACAGCAACACCCAAGCCGATTAGCTGCAACCTTGCTGCGCGAGCACGCCATCGAGCATCTCGATGACCATCTTCTGCTTCGCCTTGGGCAACCCGGACACGGGCCCGCCTGCTCGCGGGCCGCCAATGCATCTGCTTTGAATTGAGCTTCCAGTTAGCGACATTGACCACGGTCGGCCTGGGGTCGATTTGAGGCAGTGGGTGAAATGCGCGGACTCTCTTTGAAATTAAGCCACGCAAGCACGACTTTAACCGAGCACATCAGGAATGAGTTATGCTTAATGACCAGGTTCGGTCATTGCAACGGAGTGCACCATGTGGCAAAGCGCCCATCGTTCAGCTGTTTTGTTTTTTGCCGTAGCGATTTTCACCGCGTGTGCCCATACGCCCGAGATAGCGATATTTAGGATTGACGGATCAACGCCGGAGGCCTTTCAGGCTAGCTGGGATCGACTCCATAGTAGCCTGACGCGGCAGCAGCAATCGCAGCTGGACCTGGCGATACTCCCCATTGCGCTGGGCAAATATAAGAGTTTTACAGAAGTTCCCCCGACTCTCCTTGCCACGGGAATCGGACCACAAACCATTCGCGCCGAAATCGACGGCCTCTCGTTTCGGCAGATCATCGAACTTGCGAATCGGCAACCGATAAAAATGAGTCTGCCGCACCATTCTTCGCAGACCTGAGAGAACTTGATAGCGGGACAGCTTTTTGGGAAAGCCGACGCCACCGGTGGAGCGGATACGGCGGCGGCAGGCGGCCAAACGCGGTCACTTGACGGAAGGAAGTCTCGGTTGCGAAACGCGTCGTCGCCCATCAAACCGCCTCAGAACAGCCGGGCCCCATTGGGCACGGCTTCATCGGGCTCGAACAGCACGACCTCACCCTGCTCGTCGGGAAAGCCCAACGTCAATACTTCGGACATGAACTTGCCGATCTGGCGCGGCGGGAAATTGACCACCGCCGCGACCTGCCGCCCGATGAGCGACTCCGGCGTGTAATGACGCGTGATCTGCGCACTCGACTGCTTCACCCCGATGCCCGCTCCGAAGTCGATGCGCAGCTTGAGTGCCGGCTTGCGCGCCTCCGGAAACAGGTCGGCTGCGAGGATGGTGCCGACGCGGATGTCGACGGCCAGGAACTGATCGAACTGGATGAGCGGCGCCGGCGGCGCCTTAGGGTCGTGGAGCAGGTGCATGCGCGAAGTCTAACGGCGGTTCCCGCTGCTGCCTATGCGGGCGGACGGAAGCGGTGTCATGGCGCTCCGCGTCGATCGACCCGACTTGCGCAATTAATGGCATTTTCTGCGCCCAATTATTGTCCGCTGACCGGCCGCGATTGCATTATTGATGCCTCGGTTAGACGTAATATATTGAAATCTTTGACATAACTTGAAAAATTTTTGCGAACCCTTCGCTAAGCGGAAAGCCGTGTGCATAATGGCGGCGCCCGACAACGAACCGCAAAAAGGGAACACGATGGAGCGCCGCTTACACACCCGCCACAGAGCGCGGACGACCGTATATGTGGTCATGTCGGGACGTAAGAGCCGCATCTGCCGGGCGAAGAACCTGAGCGCCAATGGCGTGTTCGTCGAGACCGAAAATCTGGGCCTGCGCAAGGGTCAGCAAGTCCAGCTCGCCTTCGCCATCAACTTAGGGTTGGTGACCAAAATCCACCGCCGTACGGCCATCGTCGCGCATGTCACGCGCGGCGGCACCGGCCTCATGATGGAGCAATTCGCCGGCCGCTAGTTGTACAGACTGTTCCTGCGAGCCTTTCCCGAAAGTCGCGGTGGGCTTTGCCGGGAAGCGCCTGTAAAATGGCGGGATGCCTCCCCTAGATCCGCCACGCTCGGATGCCATCCGCATCCGGGGCGCGCGTCAGCACAATCTCAAGAATCTCGACCTGGATCTGCCGCTCAACGAACTGATCGTCGTGACCGGCGTCAGCGGCTCGGGAAAGTCCTCGTTGGTGTTCGATACGCTGTACGCCGAAGGTCAGCGCCGCTACGTCGAGACTTTCTCGCCGTACGCCCGGCAATTCCTCGATCGCATGGACAAGCCGCTGGTGGACCGCATCGACGGTATCCCGCCGGCCATCGCCATCGATCAGACCAATCCCGTGCGCACCTCGCGCTCCACCGTCGGCACGATGACCGAGCTCAACGATCATCTGAAACTGCTGTTCGCCCGCGCCGGCGTTCTGCACTGCCGCGGCTGCGGTCACATCGTGCGTCGCGACACGCCCGAGTCCGTCCGCGCATCGCTCGAGCAGCGCGCCCGCGACAGCGGCGACCCCCGACTGGTCCTCACGTTCCCGATCACGGTGCCGAAGAATTTCACCGAAGCCGAGATCAAGGCGCTGCTCTCGGCCCAGGGCTACACCCGCGTGCACGAGCAGCACGGCGATACGCTGCAAGTCATTCAGGACCGCTTTCGCTGGTCCGGCGTCGATCCGGCCCGCGCTGGCGACGCCATCGAGGCCGCGCTCAAAGTCGGCCAGGGTCGGCTGGACGTCTATCCGCAGCGCGAGGTCACTGCGGACGACAGCGCCGTCGCAACCGGCGCCGCGACCCGCGTCGCTAAAGCAGCCCCCACCGCCAAAGCCGCGGCCAACGTCAGCACGACCCCCGCCGGCAACACGGCCACCACCGGCAACACGGCCACCACCGGCAACGCCTCGCGCACCGGCGACGCAGTTCCCGGCGGCGATGCCGGCCCGCCGTGGCGTTTCTCGACGGCGCTGCATTGCCCGGACTGCGACATCAGCTACAAGGACCCCCATCCGAGCACGTTCAGTTTCAACTCGCCCCTGGGCGCGTGCGAGGTGTGCCGCGGCTTCGGACGCAGCATCGGCGTCGACTATGGCCTCGTGATACCCGACACCTCCCTATCGCTGCGCGCCGGCGCCATCAAGCCATGGCAAACCGAGTCGTACAAGGAGAGCCAGGCCGATCTGTTGCGATTCGCGCGCAAGCGCGGCATTCCCATCGACACCCCGTGGCGCGATCTCAACGCCGCCGAGCGCGCCTGGGTGCTCGACGGCGACGGCGAATGGACCAAAAATGTCTGGTACGGCGTCAAACGCTTCTTCGCGTGGCTCGAGACCAAAGCCTACAAGATGCACATTCGTGTGCTGCTCTCGAGATATCGCTCGTACACCGAATGCAGCGCCTGCCACGGCGCCCGCCTGAAGCCCGACGCGTTGCTCTGGCGCATCGGCGACCGGCGAACGGGCAGCGCCGGACTCAATATTCGCGAGTTGATGCTGCTCCCGATCGACAGATGCCTGCAATTCTTCGCCACCCTCGCACTGCCCGCGCCGCTCGACGATGCCACCGACTTGCTGCTGCGTGAAATCCGCGCGCGCTTGAAATATCTCACCGACGTGGGCTTGGGCTACCTCGATCTCGATCGCCAGTCGCGCACGCTCTCCGGCGGCGAAGTACAGCGCATCAACCTCACCACCGCGCTCGGCACGTCCCTGGTCGGTACGCTGTTCGTGCTGGATGAGCCGTCCATCGGCCTGCACCCGCGAGACATCGGCCGCATCGTCGGCGTCATGCAGCGCCTGCGCGATGCCGGCAACACGCTGGTGGTGGTCGAACACGACCCGAAGGTGATGCAGGCCGCGGATCGCGTGCTCGACATCGGGCCCGGCCCGGGCGAGCACGGCGGCGAAATCGTTTTCTACGGACCGGTGGCGGAACTCGCCCGCGCCAAGGGCTCGCTCACCGCCGACTATCTGTTCCGCCGCAAGCGCGTCGAACTGCCCCTGGCGCGCCAGCCTACAGGCAGCGGGGCCGCGAAGCGCCCACCGGCCGGGCGCTTGCGCCTCGACGGCGCCACCGAGCACAACCTCAAGAACATCGACGTCGAGATCCCGCTGCAGCGCCTCGTGTGCGTCACCGGCGTCAGCGGCTCCGGCAAATCCACCCTGGTCCACGATGTGCTCTATCCCGCCCTGCTGCGCGCCAAGGGCAAACCCACCGAAAACCCCGGCGCCCACCGCGCCCTCGACGGCGCCGATCTCATCGATGACGTCATCATGGTCGATCAGAGCCGCATCGGCCGCACCACCCGCTCGAATCCCGCCAGCTACGTCGGCGCCTTCGATGCCATCCGCAACCTGTTCGCCAAATTGCCGCAGGCCCAGGAACGCAAGTACACCGCCGGCACGTTCAGTTTCAACTCCGGCAACGGCCGCTGCCCCGCCTGCGGCGGCAACGGCTTCGAGCACGTCGAGATGCAGTTCCTGTCGGATGTGTACCTGCGCTGTCCCGATTGCGATGGCAGGCGCTATCGGGCGGAAATCCTCGAGGTTGAGCTCGCGCGTCCCGGCTTCCCGCCGAAGAGCATCGCCGACGTACTCGACCTCACCGTCTCGGAGGCGCTCGAGTTCTTTGCCGCCGACTCCGAAGTGGGTGTGCGCCTGGCGCCGCTCGCCGATGTCGGCCTGGATTACCTGCGCCTCGGCCAACCCGTGCCGACGCTGTCCGGCGGCGAAGCACAACGCTTGAAACTCGCCGGCCATCTCGCCGACAACGCCGTGCGCGAGCAGGCCGCGAAGCGTAAAGACGATCGCGCCCAAGCGAAGACGGCCGGCGTCCTCAAGGGGGTTGCAGCCCAGCATGGTGCGTCTGCCGCCGACGGCAACCATTCCGCGACCAGCCTCGCGAATGGCGCCGCCGACGCTGTGCACCGGGGCTCTCTCTTCCTCTTCGATGAGCCCACCACCGGCCTACATTTCGACGACGTGGCCAAGCTCCTCAAAGCGTTTCGGCAGTTGATCGACGCGGGTCACTCGCTGCTGGTGATCGAGCACAATTTGGATGTGGTGCGCGCCGCCGACTGGATCGTCGACTTAGGCCCTGAGGGCGGCGATGGCGGCGGCGCGGTGGTGTGCGTCGGCACACCGGCGGATGTCATGCGTGTGCGCGCCTCGCACACCGGAAGGGCGCTGATCGAGGCCGAGCATCCCGCGGCCTTCGCCGCCGGCGTCGAGGACGCGGAGCGCCTCTCGCACCGTGCGGCAGCGCCCAACGCCATCCAAATCCGCGGCGCCCGCGAGCACAACCTCAAGAACGTCGACGTCGACCTGCAACGCAATCAGTTCACCGTGGTGACCGGCGTCTCGGGCAGCGGCAAGAGCAGCCTGGCATTCGATATCCTGTTCGCCGAAGGGCAGCGGCGCTATCTCGAGTCGCTCAACGCCTATGCCCGCCAGTTCGTGCAGCCCGCATCGCGCCCCGACGTGGACGCCATCTTCGGCATCCCGCCGACCGTGGCGATCGAACAACGGACCAGCCGCGGCGGCCGCAAGAGCACGGTGGCCACGCTCACCGAGATCTACCATTTCCTGCGCCTGCTGTACGTCAAGCTGGGCACGCAATACTGTCCGGCCTGTAACGCCCCCATCGAGCCGCAATCGGCCGACGCCATCGCCGCGCGCATCCTCAAGGACTACCGCGGCAAGAAGATCACCCTGCTGGCGCCGCTCATCGTCGCGCGCAAGGGACTCTACACCGCGCTCGCGAAGTGGGCCCGCGGCAAGGGCTATGCGGAACTGCGTGTCGACGGCTCGCTGCTGCCCACCGCCAAATGGCCGCGGCTCGACCGATTCATCGAGCACAGCATCGAATTGCCCGTGTCCACGCTGACCGTGAATGCCGCCCGCGAAGCGGAATTGCGCGAGGCGTTGGAGACGGCCTTGGAGCACGGACGCGGCGTGGTGCATGTCGCTCCCGCCGGCGCCGACAAACCGCAAGCCGGCAGTCGGTCGCCCGCCGATAACTCGGCCGCACGCAAGTCGCGGTGCGCCGGGACATCGACCGTCGACGCATCGGCCGCCGCCAGGTCGCCCGCTGCCGGTCCGGCAGCCGCTGTATTTTCCACCAAGCGCGCCTGCCCCAATTGCGGCACCGGCTTCCCCGAACTCGATCCACGCCTGTTTTCGTTCAATTCTCGCCACGGCTGGTGCAAGACCTGTTTCGGCACCGGTTTGCAAATGCCTGAGTTCGATGCCGAGCAGAGCGGCGAAGAATCGAAGTGGCGCGAGGCCGAAAGTTCGGCCGACTTGGCCTGTCTCGATTGCGGGGGCGAGCGCCTCAATCCCGTGGCGCGTCACGTGCTGTTTCGCGGCCTGTCGATCGCGGCGCTGACCGACCTGCCGGTGCAGGAATTCCAGGCCACCATGTCCAAGGTCAAGCTGGTCGGCCGCGAGCGCGACATCGCCCGCGATCTGGTGGCGGAACTCGCCGCCCGCACCACGTTTCTCTGCGACGTGGGCTTGGGCTACCTGCAACTGAATCGCGCGGCACCCACCTTGTCCGGCGGCGAAGCGCAGCGCATACGCCTGGCCGCCCAACTCGGCTCCAATCTGCAAGGCGTCTGCTACGTCCTCGACGAGCCCACCATCGGCCTGCATCCGCGCGACAACGTCGCCCTGCTCGATACGCTCGACCGGCTGCGCGCCAAGGGCAATACGCTGGTCGTCGTCGAACACGATGAAGACACCATTCGCCGCGCCGATCATGTGATCGACTTGGGTCCCGGCGCGGGGACGCGCGGCGGCCGGTTGGTGGCGCAGGGCACGGCGACCGAACTGGCGCGGCTTGCGAACTCGGCGACCGGCCGCAGTCTCGCCACCCCCTATCAGCACTCGCGCTCCCGCCGCCGCCCCGTCGCTCGCGACACGCCCTTCATCCAAGTCGACGGCGCCACCTTGCACAATCTGCGCAAGGTCGACGCGCGCATTCCGCTCGGCCGCTTGAGCGTCATCACCGGCGTATCGGGATCGGGGAAATCCTCGCTGGCGCGCGACGTGTTGCTGGGCAACCTCAAGCGCCTGCTGACGCGCCCCACCCGCGCGGAACGTGCACAGAAGCGCGAGGTGATGGTCGAGGGCTGCGGCTCGATCACGGGCTGGGAGAGCATCAGCCGCGTGCTCGAGGTCGACCAGACGCCCATCGGCAAGACGCCGCGCTCCTGCCCGGCTACCTATATCGGATTCTGGGACTCGATCCGCCGGCTCTATGCGGAAACCACCGACGCACGCATCCGCGGCTTCACCGCCAGCCGCTTCTCCTTCAACACCGCCGGCGGCCGCTGCGAGGCCTGCGAAGGGCAGGGAATGCAGCGCATCGAGATGAGTTTCCTGCCCGACGTGCAGGTGCTGTGCGACGTGTGCGGCGGGCAGCGCTTCAACCAGGAGACGCTGTCGATTCTGTTCAAGGGCAAGAGCATCGGCGAAACCCTCGCGATGAGCGTGGAGGACGCCCTGGAATTCTTCGCGGCCCAGCGCAGCGTGCAGCACCCCTTGAGCCTGCTTGCCGATGTGGGCTTAGGCTACTTGAGCCTGGGTCAGCCCAGCCCCACGCTCTCGGGCGGCGAGAGCCAGCGCATCAAGCTGGTGGCCGAATTGTCCAAGGTGCGCACCGACGCCCTCGGCGTCGACATCGCCCGCCGCGAGCGCCAGCACACCCTGTATGTGCTCGACGAACCGACCGTGGGCTTGCACATGGCCGACGTCGAAAAGCTCGTCACCGTGCTGCATCGGCTGGTGGACGCCGGCAACACCGTCGTCGTGATCGAACACAATCTCGACATCATGGCCGAAGCCGACTGGATCGTGGATCTGGGACCCGAGGGCGGCTCCGGCGGCGGCCGCGTCGTGGCACAAGGCATGCCCGACAGCATCGTACGCAAGCCCGGTCAGAGCCATACCGCGCGGATCCTGGGAAAGTTCCTCGCAGAACGCGGAGTGCCCTGAGCCTCCGCCGCCAGTTGCGGCACGAGCCCCCTGAACCTCCGCCTCCGGACTGCGACGAGTCCCTGGGCCTCCGCCACCGGATTGCGGCACAATGCGACAGCCCTCAACTCCGAGCGACGATGAACCCGACGGCAGCCAGCATCCTTCGCATCTCCGCCGCGCTCATGGCGACGTTGCTGGTGGGCCTGCCGGCCCTGTGGGGTGCCGCCGCACTGTGGTACCAGGTGCCCGGCGGCCCGGCGCCGAAAGCCGCCATGGTCGTCGCCTGGGCTGTCTTCTCGATCGCCATGCTGGTGCTCCTGTGGCAAGTCCGCGTCGCCTTGGGACTCCTGTTGTTTGCCCTCGTGTTCGCATGCCTGTTGATCTGGTGGACCCGGCTGCCGCCGACCAACGATCACGTCTGGGCCGACGATGTCGCGCGCATCACCACCGGCACGATCGAGGGCAATCGAGTCACGCTGTACAACGTGCGCAACTTCGATTGGCGCGGCAAGACCGACTACACCCAGCGCTGGGATACGCGCAGCTACGATCTCGATCGCCTGCGTTCGGTCGACATGATCATGTCGTACTGGGCGGGTCCCGCCATCGCGCACATGTTGATTTCGTTCGGCTTCGACGACGGCCAGTACGTCGCGTTCTCGGTGGAAATTCGGCGGCAGAGAACCCAGGAGTTCTCCGAGATCGGCGGTTTCTTCAAGGACTTCGAGCTCAGCATCATCGCCGCCGACGAACGCGACGTGATCCGCGTGCGCACCAACATCCGCGGCGAAGAGGACTACCTCTATCAGCTGCGCATGCCGTTGTCGGCCATGCGCTCGCTGTTCTTGGGCTACGTCGGCGAAGCGAACGCGCTGGTCGACGCGCCCCGCTTCTACAACACCGTGACCGTCAATTGCACCACGCTCGTGTACCAGATGATGAAGCGCATCGTCGGCCACCTGCCGCTGGATTATCGCCTGCTGCTGTCCGGCTACCTGCCCGAATACGTCTACAGCGTCCACGGCCTGAATCACGACTATTCGATCGAAGAACTCAAGGCGCGCGGCTACATCACCGAGCGCGCCAGGGAGTCCGATCGCAGCCCGAATTTCTCCGCGGATATCCGCCGCGGCCTGCCCGGCGTGGTGCTGCCGCCTTAGCACCGCCGCCCTGCCCGGACACCGGCACGCTCAATAAGGCGAATTCGCCTTCGGCGAACTTGCGGTCCGCGGTCCCTTGAATGCCGCCGCAAGATCCGAGGCCGCCTTGACCAGCAGCGACGTGTCCACACCCACCGCAACGAACGTCGCGCCCTGCGCCAGATAATCACGGGCGACTTGCGGATTGCCGGTGAGACAGCCCGCGGCCTTGCCTGCCTTGGTCACGGTGGCGATACCTTGCGCGATGGCGGACTGCACCGCGGGGTCCATCGGCTTGCCGATCAATCCCATGGACGCCGACAGATCCGCCGGGCCGAAGAACACGCCGTCGACGCCGGGGACGGCGGCGATGGCCTCGAGGTTCGCGAGCGCCGTGACTGATTCGATCTGCACCAGCACGCACATTTCCTCGTCGCAGCGCTGCAGGTAATCGTCGATCTGATTCCAGCGCGAGGCGCGCGCGAGAGCGCTGCCCACGCCGCGAATGCCGCGCGTGGGATAGCGGGTGGCGGCGACCATCAGGGCCGCCTGGTCCGCGGTTTCAACCATGGGGATCAGCAGCGTCTGCGCACCGATATCCAGATATTGCTTGATGAGTTCCACGCTGCCATGCACCGGCCTGACGATGGGATGCACGGGATATGGCGCCAGCGCCTGCAATTGATGCAGCACGCTGCGTGGATCGTTGGGCGCGTGCTCGGCATCGATCACCAGCCAGTCGAAGCCGGTGCTGGCCAGCAATTCAGCCACATAGGCGTCCGCGAGTCCCACCCATAGACCGATTTGCGGCCGGCCCTGCTGCAGAGCCTGCTTGAACGCGTTGACTGGGATTTGCATCAAGCCTCCGGCATCGGACGAAACGCCGCGAAATCAAACGAAGCGCAAGGAAATGGCGCCGAGCGGGCCATAGTCCGCCTGCAGCACGTCGCCGCGTACGGCCTGCGTCGGCCGCGTGAAAGACCCCCCCAGGACGATGTCCCCGGCATTGAGCTGTTCACCGTAGGGCGCGATCTTGTTCGCGAGCCACGCAACGCCGTTGGCGGGGTGATTGAGGACGGCGGCGGCGAGGCCGCTCTCTTCTATCACGGCATTCTTGTAGAGCAGCGCTCCGACCCAGCGCAGATCGACGGCATCGGGCTTCACCGGGCGGCCTCCCAACACGATGCCGGCATTCGCCGCGAAGTCGGCGATGGTATCGAATACCTTGCGCGGCGCCTTGGTCTCGCGGTCGAACTGCTCGATGCGCGCATCGATGATTTCGAGCGCCGGCGTCACATACTCGGTGGCCTGCAGCACTTGGAACAGCGTCACTCCGGGGCCCTTCAGCGGCTTGCCGAGCACGAACGCGAGTTCCACCTCGACGCGTGGCGCGATGAAGCGGTCGATGGGAATATCGCTGCCGGTTTCGAAGAACATGTCATCCATCAACGGCGCATAGTCGGGCTCGGTGATCTGCGAGGCCTGCTGCATGGCGCGCGAGGTCAAGCCGATCTTGCGGCCGCGGATATGGCGGCCGTCCGCGAGGTCCAGCTTGACCCACTCGCCCTGAATGGCATAGCCGTCCTGAACGGTCATCTCGGGATGTTCTTTGGAAAAGTGCCGCAGCTGCGTGCGGCTCTTGCGCGCGTCGTACAGCCGCTTGGCGAGCGAGACGATGAGTTCCTTGGACAGCATTATTTCTTGAACCGCGCGTGCAGATTGTTGTGTTTCAAGGTGCCCGACTCGCTGAACTCGTTGAGTTCCAGCGACAAGGCCAGACCCCGCTTCGCGTAAAGGTCCGCGAAATGCGCCTTCATGATGTCGAACAAGCCATGGCTGGTGGCTTGCTTGGCCGCTTCGCTGCGGCCGGCGCCGATTTTCAAGACGGCGTGCACGAAACCGGCATCGGCGAGGCCGCCGTCGGCAATGCAGAACTCCTCACAGGGTATGGCGCGCACGCGGACACCGCCGGGCGGGAATACGCGTGCCGCGTCCACCTCGAGCGCCACCATGAATTGCGCGAGCTTGCGGCATAGATCGCTGAAAGCTCCGTCGGCCCGCAGATTGGCGCTGTATTCGAGGGTCATGTGCGACATGCTCAGCTCTCGATGTTCATGCCGGCCACCGTGCAGCCCACCGAGAAGATGGGAATGGGACGGTAGTGCTGCACGGTGCCGCGGCCGCGCGCCGCGGCGGCAACCGCCAGGAACGTACGAATCTCGAATCCTCCTTGGCCTGCGTCGCGATAGGTCGCTTCATCCGTGTATGCCAGCATCGCCTGCTTGTCGTTCGCGCTCCAGTGCTCGAGGAATTCCCGGTCCCAGGCCTCGTTGATCTTGCCGGAATCGGGCGTCGCCGGCCAGTGCGAGATACCGCCCGTGCCGACCAGGGCGACGCGCTCCGGAATGGAGTCGGCGGCGCGGCGGATCGCCTCGCCGAAGGCCCAGGCTCGATGCAGCGGCGTGAGCGGCGGCCCTTGACAGTTGATGTTCATGGGCACGATGCGCACATCGTACCGGGGGGTGAGGAAATGCAGCGGCACCATGATGCCGTGGTCGAACTTCCATTCCTCCGCGTAGGCCACATCCACCGTCTGCATCATTTCGCGGATCAGGCGCTTCGACAGCTCGGCGTCTCCGGGCACCTTGGTACGCGGAATACCGAGCCAGGTCGGGTCCTCGATCGGGCCCTCGTACTCGTCCGACATGCCCACGGCGAACGCCGGCATGTTGTTCATGAAGAAATTCGCGAAGTGCTCGGCGGCCACCACGATCAGGACATCGGGACGCGCCGCTGCCAAGCGCTCGCCCATGGCGCGATACGCACCGTGGAACTCTTGGGCGACGGCAGGATCGGCCATGTGCGCCCGGCCGGTGATGCCCGGCGCGTGACTGGAAATACCGGCGAAGACCAGGCTCATATGTTCGCCACCTTCTCGTCCAACCGGGTAGTCATGGCATAGATGCCGGCCCGCACGGGCCCGTGTTTGGCGACGCCCTCACGCATGGCGCGGATGTAGTCGCCCCACGCCATGCCGAGCAGCGCCGCGAAATGCATCAGCAGCTGGCCGTTTGCGCCCAGCACGTACAGTAATCCCACATCGCCGTCCTTGATGGCGCCCCGCTCTTCCGCGTCGAGCTGGTAGCGCTCGAGGGGCGTGACCCGGTCGCTCGAGAACTCTCTCTGCAAGTTCGGATCGCGATTGAGATCGAAGAGAAACTTCTGCATTTGATACAGGCTCATCAGACTCCCCAATGTGGTATGTGGTGGGAACCCAAACTGACGCAGACGTTCTTCGGTTCCAGAAACACCTCGTAGCTCCAGGTGCCGCCCTCGCGACCCGTCCCCGACGCTTTGGTGCCGCCGAAGGGCTGGCGCAGATCGCGCACGTTCTGGCTATTGACGAAGCACATGCCGGCCTCGATGGCGGCCGCCACTCGATGCGCACGCCCGAGATTCTCGCTCCATACGTAGCTGCTGAGCCCGTAGGAGATGTCGTTGGCGAGCGCGATGGCCTCGGCCTCGTCCTTGAACGGTATCAGACAGGCCACCGGTCCGAAAATTTCGTCCTGGGCGATGCGCATGCGGTTGTCGACATCGGCGAATACGGTGGGCTTGACGAAGTTGCCGTGCCGGAACTTTCCGGGCAGCTCCGGCGCGTCCAAACCGCCGCACAGCAGGCTCGCCCCTTCCTGCGGACCCAGTTCGATGTAGCGCCGCACCTTGGCGAGGTGCTCGGGGCTGATCATGGGACCGATGTTGATTTTCTCGTCGAGCGGATCGCCGACGCTGATGCGCTTGGCGCGCGCCGTGAATTTGTCGACGAAATCGGCATAGATGGATTGCTGGACCAAAATGCGCGAGCCGGCGGTGCAACGCTCGCCGTTATTGGAGAAAATCATGAATACCGCGGCATCCAGCGCACGTGCGGGATCCGCATCGTCGAACACGACGAAGGGACTCTTGCCGCCGAGCTCCATGGAGAACTTCTTCAAGCCGGCGGCCTTGACGATGCGGTTGCCGGTCGCGGTCGATCCCGTGAACGAAATGGCCCGCACGTCCGGGTGCTGGCACAACGCCTCACCCGCCTCCTTGCCGTAGCCGTGAACGATGTTGAGCACGCCCGCCGGTATTCCGGCTTCGAGCGCCAGTTCCCCCAGACGCGACGCCGTCAGGGGCGACAGCTCGCTCATTTTCAGGACGGCGGTGTTGCCGAAAGCCAGCGCCGGCGCGACCTTCCAGGTCGACGTCATGAAGGGGACGTTCCACGGCGAGACCAGCGCACACACCCCGACGGGATGAAACAGCGTGTAATTGAGGTGCGTGGGCGTCGGATAAGTATGGCCGTCGACCCTGACGCACATCTCGGCAAAATAATAGAAATTGTCCGCCGAGCGCGGCACCAGTTGCTTGGCCGTCTGGGTGATGGGCTGCCCTGTGTCCCGCGTCTCGGTGGCGGCGATCTGCGGCACATTCTTGGCGATGAGATCCCCGAGTTTGCGCAGCAGCGCCGCGCGCTCCGTCGCCGGCTTGGCCGCCCACTTCGGAAAAGCGGCTTTGGCCGCGGCCACGGCGGCGTCGACCTCCTTCGCTCCGCCGCGTGCCACCTCCGCCAGGACTTCCTGCGTGGCGGGATTGATGGTTTCGAAGTAGTCCGCGCTGGCTACGGACTCGCCGTCGATCAAATGCTGAATTTTCATGAGGGTTCCTGTCAGCGGCCGAAAACGCCGTCTGCTGCAATGGTATTCACGAGCCTGCCCAGCCCGTCTATTTCGCAGGCCACTTCGTCGCCCGGCATCACATTGGCCACGCCTTCCGGCGTGCCCGTGAGGATCACGTCGCCCGGTGCCAGCGTCATGAACGAACTCAAGTATTCGATGAGGTAGGGAATATCGAATATGAGATCCCGGGTGTTGCCCTGCTGCGTCACCTTGCCGTTGACCGAAGTCCGCAGCCCGAGATTCGCGGGGTCGGCGACATCCGCCGCATCGACGAACCACGGACCGAGCACCGTCCCGCCATCGCGGTTCTTGACGCGCAGATTCGGTCGATACCAATTCTCCAGGTAGTCGCGGATGGCGTAGTCGTTGGCGATGCAATAGCCCGCCACATGCTCCATCGCGGCGGCGCGGCGCACCTGCGTGGCGCGGCGGCCGATGATCACCGCCAGTTCGCATTCATAGTGCATGAATTTGACGTCCGCCGGTCGGCGGGTCACGCCTCGGTGGCCGATCAGACTGCCCGGGCCCTTGAGAAATACCAACGGTTCTTCCTGGGCGTTGAAGGCCAGTTCCTTCGCGTGGTCGGCATAGTTGAGCCCGAGCGCAATGATGGTGCCCACCTCGAACGGCGGCAGCCAGACGACATCCGTTCCCGCGACGCGGCGGCCATCCGCGAGCAGCAGCGTGTTCGCTTCCTCATGCGCTACGGCGCTGTGGATTGCGCCGGCGTAGGCGACCCGTGCGCGCCTCATAGCGCGGCCGCCGCGAACGGATTCGAGAGCGTGCCGATGCCGTCGATTTGGATATCGACGATCTCGCCGGCGCGTACCCGCGGCGACGGCCGCGCCGCGCCGACCGCCAGCACGTCGCCCGGGCCTAAGGTCATGAATTCCGTCACGTCGCTCAGGAGCTGCGCCACCGGCCGCACCAGATCCGTGGTCGTATAGGTCTGCACCAGCACGCCCGCGACATAGGTGCGCACGACCAGCGTATCCGGCTCCGCGATGGCGCTGCGCCGCGCCACCGCCGGTCCCAGCGGGCAGAAACCATCCCGCGCCTTGAGGCGAATCGAGGGACGGTAGAAGGTGTCGTGCGGCACGCTCACGTCGTTGACGATGACATAACCCGCGACATGATCCAGCGCCGCGGCGACCGACACCTTGCACGCGGTCCTGCCGATCACCACCCCGAGGCACGCGCCGACCTCCAGGTCCGGCATACCGGCGGGAATCTCGATCCGTTCGCCCGAGATTGCCAGCGTATTGCGCGGTTTGATGTACAGCACCGGCGCTCGCGGCGGCGCATTGTACGGCGGCAGCGAGGCTTTCTCGCCGAGCTCGGCCAGCGCGGAGCGGTGGTTGAGCAACGTACCGTACACCGTGCCGCTCAAGCGAAACGGCGCCGCATCGAACGGAATCGTACAAATTCCAGCCACTGAACTCGCGCTCCCCTGAAATACTCACTAATATATTAGTAATCGTTCCACTTATCGCAAGGTGTGTCAAGAATGCGCAGCAAACCGCCCGAATCGCCGCCCCTGAAGCGCCGCAATCTGCCGCTCATGATGCTGCAGGCGCGCGAGCAGGTGATTGCGCACTTTCGCCCGGTGCTGAATGCCAACGGCATCACCGAACAGCAATGGCGCATCGTGCGCCTGCTGCTCGAGACGGGGCCGCTCGAACCGCATCAAATCGGCGAGCTGTGCCGGCTCTCGAGTCCCAGCCTGGCTGGGGTGCTGGCGCGCATGGAACAGGTGGGCTACGTCAGCCGCAAACGCTTGGCGAACGATCAACGCCGCGTGCAGGTGTCGCTGACGCCGCGCAGCCGGGCGCTGGCATCGCGCATGGCGCCGCGCATCGAGGCCGTCTACGCCCACATCGAAGAATTGATGGGCAAGGAATTCTCGGAGGTCTTCTATTGCGCCCTGGACGACCTCATCCGGAAGCTGCAGCAGCCGCCGGCGCAGCTCGCGCGCGCAAGCGCCTGAGCGACCCCTCGATCGGTTGATGCGCGAACGCGCCATCGCCTGCAAATGAAAACGCGGCCTCGAACCGCGTGCCGAGAGCCGTATAGGCCTCGGGATTCAAAGGTTCGTCGGACGCGTTGATGAAGAACAGAATGGACAGCGCCGCGACCACCAGCGCAACCAGGACGAGAAGCAACCACCCGAGGGCTCTTGCCTCGTTCATGCGTTCTCCCAGCGATGGCGTGGTGACGTATAGTCGACCCCCTGCCATGCGCGCTCCTCCTACAGTCTACCCAGTATACTGATGCAGAATCGATCGCGTTTCCGGTTTGCGTTGCTATGCGCCTGCCTCGCCGCGAGCGTCGCCGTCGGCTTACTGGGCCGCGGCTATTGGACGCCGGACGAGCCGCGCGAGGCAGACATCGCGTGGCGCATGAGTTGGCAGGCCGGCAAGGCCGTACCCCTGCTCGCCGGCGAGGCCTTTTGCGAGAAGCCCCCGCTTGCATATTGGGTGGCCGGCGCCGCGATCGACCGCTGGGGCGCGGCGGCATGGGTCGCGCGCCTGCCGAACCTGCTCTATGCCTTGGTTACCGCACTCGCCGTGGGCGCCATCGGACGCCGCGCCGCGGGACCGATCGCGGGCATGGCGGCGGCGGCAGCCATCACGACGTTCTTGCTGTCGTACCAGGTGGCGATCTGGCTCGCGACCGACGCGCCGCTGGTGGCCGCGGTGGCGGTGGCGTTATGGGGCCTCTATACCGGCTTCTATGCCGGGCGCCGCCGCGAACGGCTGTACGGCTATACATGCATGCACGCGGCGCTGGCATTGGGGTTCCTGTGCAAGAGTGCGGCCGGCTGGATGGTGCCCGTCCTCACCCTGGCGACCCTCGTGATCTGGGAGAAGCGTTGGCGCGAACTCAGGCGCTGGGAACTGTACGCGGGCTTCGCGGTGCAGGCGGCGCTCATCCTGACCTGGGTGGCTTTCGTCTATGCCGGCCCCGACGGCCCCGCCCACCTCAAAGTATTCTTCTGGAACAATCTGGCCGGCCGCTTCGCCCACGTGGATGCGCCCGAGGAACTGCAATACGCCGCCGCCCATCGCAATACTCCCGGCAAGTATCTGATCGAACTGCCGCTGTATCTTTGGCCGTGGACGCTGTTGGTGCTTGCCGCGATTCGCGCCGCGTGGCGTTCGCGCGGGCGGCCGCACCTGATGCGCTTCCCCAGTCTCGGGCCCGTGCGCGCCGGCAGACCTGAGCCGGCGATACCCGACGAGTGGCGCCTCGCGCGCTTCGCCATGGCTACATTCCTGCCCACCCTGGCCGTCCTGTCCGTGGCCGCGACGGCGCGCAATATCTACCTGGCGCCGGCACTTCCAGGGCTCGCGCTGCTGCTCGGCTGGTGGACACGCCGCCTCGATCGGTGCGACCTGTGGGATGCCCGCGCGATCCGTGCGACCGCGGGCCTGCTGATGTTGGCGGTGGCGGTGCTCACGGCGGCGCTGCTCGTGCTCGGGCGCGACGCGTGGGATACCTTGAACACTCGCACCGCCTTCGTGGCGATCTCCGCGGTCGGGCTGGCGCTCGGCGCCGGGTTCCTGGCATCAGCTTGGTGCGCGGTGCGGCAGGGCCGTGCGCTGCCAGCGCTGTTCGCGCTGCTGCTCGCCTACTGCGCACTGCTGGTGGGGCCCGCGTCGCAGATCTACCGACGCGTCGATCCCTGGCAGGACTTGGCCGTCATCGGCCGGGCGATCGGACGGGACAGCGCCGGCCGGCCGCTGATTTTATTCTCATCGGACGAGACCACCCGGGCATTCATCGACATGTACGCCCGAACGTCGGTCGAGTTCATGGCCGGTCCGATCAACGCGACCTCCACCCAACACCTGAAGGAACGGCTGACCCAGGCGCCCGGCAGTTTGGTCATGACGCAATTGCCGGGTCGCAAAGACAGCCGCACGGTTCGCGAGTTGGCCAGCCTGCTCGGCCTGACGCACAGCGCGGGACTGCCCGCCGATGAATCCGACGCCATGCCCGCTTGGGCATCGGATTCCGGACTGCGCGCACGGCGCCGCTATGCCCTGCCGAACGGTCGCCACTATGCCTTGCTCGAAACCGGCGGCGCCGACACGCCGCGATAGATGCAAACCCGGCACCGGTGGAAGTTCCGGATGCGCGCTGCGCCTCGGCGCGCACAGCGGCATGAAGACGCGAGCGGCATCGCGAACGAAAGTCTGGGAAACGCTCGATAGCAATCGCCAAAAACCTGATGCGGCCCAGGCCTAACTGTGGCACGCTGGCAATGGCTCGGACGCTGGCTCAACGGTTCACGATTAGACCAGGATTGTATGCGACACGCTGCTCGTACTAACACCGGACGCTATGTCAGCCGTTTGACCAGCGGTACGTTGGCGGTGGTCATGGCGGGAGGTCGCGGCGAACGGCTCAAGGCGCTCACCGAACATCGCTGCAAGCCCGCAACGCCCTTCGGCGGAAAATTTCGCATCATCGATTTCGTGCTGTCGAACTGCGTCAATTCAGGCATTCGTCAAATTGCCGTGCTCACCCAGTACAAAGCTCAATCGCTCATCCAGCACATCCAGCGTGGTTGGAGCTATCTGCGCGGCGAGCTCGGCGAGTTCGTGGAATTCATTCCCGCCCAGCAGCAGATCGGCACGCATTGGTATCGAGGCACGGCAGACTCGGTGTACCAGAATATGGAGTTCATCCGATCGCACAATCCCACGCACGTGCTGATCCTCGCGGGCGATCACATCTACAAGATGGATTACGGTCCGATGATCGCCTACCACGAACAATGCGAAGCGGACATCACCGTGGGCGTCGTGGACGTACCCATCGAGCGCGCCAACGAGTTCGGCATCCTCACCACGGACGACACCAATCGCGTCGTGAAATTCGCCGAAAAGCCGCAGGATCCGGATCCCATCATCGGCAATGCGCATCTGGCGCGCGCCTCCATGGGCATCTACTGCATCGCCTTGGACCGGCTGGAGAAATTGCTGACCGACGATGCGGCGAACGAAGACAGCAGCCACGATTTCGGCAAGAACATCATTCCGCCGGCGATCGACCGCATGCGCGTGTTCGCCTATCCCTTCGAGGATGTCGAGACGCGCGCGCAGAACTACTGGCGCGACGTCGGCAACGTCGACGCGCTCTACGAAGCCAACATGGAATTGGTGTCGCTCAATCCCGAACTGAACATCTACGATCACCAATGGCCGATCTGGACCTACCAGGCACAGCAGCCGCCGGCCAAGTTCGTGCTGGATGGAGAAGGCCGGCGCGGCACGGCCGTCAATTCCATGGTCGCCGGAGGCTGCATCATCTCCGGCGCATACGTGGCGCAGTCGTTGCTGTCGAGCGACGTGCGCATCGAGGAATTCAGCGTCATCGACAGCTCCGTGTTGCTGCCCGGCGTGACGATCGGCCGCCGCACCAAGATCACCCGCTGCATCATCGATGAGAATTGCGTCATTCCGGACGGGATGCAGATCGGCCAGGATCCGGACGAAGACAAGAAGCGCTTCTTCGTCACCCGGCGCGGCGTCGTTCTGGTCACTCCGGATATGATGCGCGCGTTGGCCTGAGCCGCAGGGCATCCCAGGCAGCGGCGACCTCGCCGGGTCCGATGCCCAGCATGCTGGGCTCGCCGTCGATCCGGCCGGTGAGCACCTTCACGTCGGCGCCGCTGGTACCCCAGGGGCGATAAAGCGATGTCGAGGCATTGCCGAACAGCACCACCTGGGGACAGCCCACGGCGGCAGCGGCGTGCGCCGGACCCGAATCCACGGTGACGAGACCTTCCGCGCGCGCCAGCAACGCGATCAGGCGAGTAACGGGCAAATCGTCCGCCACGTTGTAGAGCCGAGCGATTCCGGCGAGCGCCGCCAGCTCTTCGTTCAAGCCGTATTCGGGGACGGCGCCCAGCAAAACGATCGCGTGCCCGGGATGCCGTGCCCGCAGATGCCGCAAAACCAGCGCCCAGCGTTCGTTGGGCCAGTATTTGTGGTTGACGGCCAGGCGCCGCAAGCCGCGTCGCATGGTGCGCTTGTTGCCCGCTTGAATCGCGATGAGCGGCGCGGATGGCAGGCGAGTCGGCAGCCAGCGCTCGAGATCGTCACGCTGCGCGTCGCTGACCTCGAGGCAGCAACCGCCGGGAGCGGCTAGGGCCGCGAAGTCCGCGAGGCCGGCCGCGGGTCCAGAGGCGAACGCCGGCGCGCAACCGGAGGCCGGCGCGCGCACGGCGGCGGCGCTGGCGGACTCGGGCGCGGTCGTGAGCGCAGGCGGCATGATGTGCGCGAGGCGCCGCCATTGTTGCGTGGCGTGCTCGCCCGGCAGCAATGGATGATCCTTCACCTCGACGATGAATCGGTCCGGAACACCGGCGCGCGTCAGCAGCGGCCGTGCGGCGTCGTTGCCGTCGCAATACCAGGTGGGGCCTGGGCCGCGTGCGCGCAGCCGGCGCACGACACGTTGCTGATCCACGCTGAGCCAATAAGGTGCCTTGCGGCTGCGAACGCTCAGAATCTCGCCGACACCGGGTTGTCCGCGCAGCAACGGCGCGCTCCACGGTCCCGAGGTCACCACGTCCACCTCGCACCCGAATTGCTGCGCCAGTTCGTGGATCAGCGCCGTGATCAACACCATGTCGCCGAACGCGCCGCAGCGTACCACCAACGGACGTTTGGAGCTTGCGGCGGAGCCCGGCATCGCCGTCACACGCCGGGCGCGGGGGCCTGCGCCTCGGCCACTCCCAATCGAATCTTGCGCCAGCCTCTGAAGCGAAAATAGCCGGCGACGAGGCGCCCTTCCGTCGAGAAAAACTCAGGTTTCACGGACTCTCCGAAGTGCATGGCCGGCGGCAGACCTCGGCCGGTATGCGGTGGTACGAGAGAGTATAATTCAATCGTCCGTACGCCAGGAGTCGACGAGCATGCCGGAGCGGCGATGAACGAAGGAACGCCGAATCGACAATCATGGTTGTCCGCCGCCCTATGCGCAGCGCTCGGAATGACCGGCTGCGCGGCGCCGCGCAGCACGGTGAGCGTGCCCGAACCGCTGAAAACAGCGGCAGGACAGGTGCTCTCCCTCTCCGCGCACGGCATCGGGGCGCAGATCTATGAGTGCCAGGGGGGCACCGGGGACCCGGCCGTATTCGCCTGGACGCTCAAAGCGCCGGAAGCGCAGCTGCGCTACGAGGCCGGCAAGGAATTGGGCAAGCACTACGCGGGTCCCACCTGGGAGGCCAACGACGGCAGCAAAGTGGTCGGCGAGGTGGTCGCGCGCGCCCCGGGGCCGGATCCCTCGGCCATCCCGTGGTTACTGCTGCGCGCCAAGCAAACATCGGGCAGCGGCGTGTTCAGCGACGTGCAATTCATCCAGCGCCTGCATACCGCCGGCGGCAAGGCGCCGTCCACCGGATGTGGTGCGCAATATTCGGGCACGGAAGTGCGGGTCGGCTATTCGGCGGATTATTATTTCTACAAGGCGGCGCCTTGACGCGGCACGGCGCGGCCGTTCGGCCAGCTGCGGTTACGAGGGTCGACATCATGCCTGCTGTCCGAATCGCCTTGCTGACCCTGCTGATGCTCGGCGGATTCCCTGCACTTCCGGTGCGGGCCGCGGACTCGGCATCGCCGCTCGGTCTGTGGAAAACCTTCGACGATAAAACCGGCAATGCGCGCGCCATGGTTCGCATTTACGAGCAGGACGGCAAGCTGTTCGGGCGCATCGAGCAGAGTTTCACGCCCGGCGCGGAACAGCGCGTCTGCGCCGTCTGCACCGACAAACGCAAGAACCAGCCCATCATCGGCCTGGTGATCGTTCGCAACATGCGGGCCGACGGCGGCGAATACACAGGCGGCGACATCCTCGATCCGGAGTCGGGATCGGTGTACCGCTGCAAGATGCACGTGGAACCAGGAGGCACGCGCCTCAGCGTGCGTGGCTATATCGGATTTTCACTGCTCGGCCGGTCGCAAACCTGGCAGCGGCAAGGCTGACCACCGCCAAGCGCCGCGGGCCGTCCGGCTTGGGCTACGGGGTCGCCGCCGGAGTGATGCGCGGCGTATCGGTCCCCGCCGCGTCGATCCAGATCGGATTCGTATACGCTCGCTTGCCCCGCACATCCTCGACCACCAGCGCGTACCACGCGGCGCGCGGCGCGGTCAGCGGAAAATCGACATGCATGCGCTGCGGCGCGCCCTCCAAGATCCTGTTGGCGGCAATCACCCCCGCGCCGATCAGCTCGAGGCTCTTCAAGCCGTCGACCGATTCCAGATCGAAACCCAGCGCCAACGCCTCGCCGGTTTTCACCTTAAGTCGGTCGCCGAACAGGATCGAGGGAACGATGAGCGGGCCGTGAGTCACGTAGGCGTGCCCCGCCTTCAGTCCTTCGGCGAAACTCTTGGCAGTGATCTGGCCATCGACGTGCACCAGAACGCGAACCTCGCCGGACTTGAAATTCCACACATCGTGGGTATCCGTGCCCGCGCTCAGGTAGTAGGGTTTTCCGGCGTTCCAGAAATCCCACAGAGCGTGCGCGACCTTGTCGTCGTCGTCCGGCGCGGACTGGTTGATCTCCATCAGGTCGAAGCCCGGATTGAAACCGCCCGGCGCGACGCCGCCGGCGACGCTGGTGAAATACCCATAAGGAATGAAGGGATGATTGACCTGCACGACGATGGCGCCCTGGCGCCGCGCCTCTTGCAGAATGTCGCCGATGCTCGCGACCGACGTGTCGATCGCCAACCGCTGACCCAGCGTCAGCGGATACGCGTTGAAATGGCCCCAGGAGGGTGACAATTCCACGCCGGGGATGAACGGTACGCCGCGGCGATCGGCGATGAGCTGCAATGCCTGATGATTGACGGTGGAGTCGTGATCGCTGACGAACAGGAGATCCAATCCGGCCGCCAGCTGCGACCGGGCGAGATCGGCGGGTGGGGTCACGGCTTCGGCCTGATCCGCATGATGGTGCAGATCGGCCGCGTACCAGCCTGCGGCGGGCGGATCGAACAGCCGCGTCAGTTCCACGTGCGGGCGATCGACGCCGCCGGGCGCGATGTCGACCGCCACCTGCCGGCTCGGCCCCAGGAAGCCGCCGCCGGACGATACGGAGAAGACGTAGTGGCCGGGCGCGATGGGCACCACGGCGCGTCCTTGGGCCTCGAGCTCCGTGAAGAACGTTTGCCGGCCTAAAAATTCGACGAACGGCTTCTGGCCCTCGACGATCACGATGCGCGCGTCCAGCGGCTTGCCGTCACGTGCATTCGTCACCGCGAACTCGACGCGCCCCGGAGCGCCGAGATCGCGGAAGTCGGCGCGGTTCGAACCGCGCCGCACGTGCAAGGCGAGTTTGCGGCTTTGCGACGTGTTCTTGGCCGTGGCGTACAGAGAGTACTCGCCCTCCGGCAGCTCGATCTCATAGCGGCCGCCGTGTCCGACGACCCACGCATACGGCTTGCCTTGTTTTTCCACGACGACCACCGGCTGCGCGATCGGTTTCGCATCGCGGCCGAGCACGACGCCGTGAACGCTGCCCGCGGCGAGATGGCCGCGCTCGATCTCGGCGCGCACCACCGGCGCCAGATCGCCGCTGGGACGCACCTGCAGCCACCCCTCGAAGCTCACGCTCTGGCCCGGCGCCACCGTGGTGAGCGCATACAGATCCTTCGACCCGTCGCCGATATGATCGAAATAATCCGCATGCAGCGCGATGGCCCAATCTTCATCGTAAGCGACCACGCGGTGCGCGAGCGGCGCGTCGGCCTTGCCCTCCGGCACTCCTTGCAGGCCCGGCACTCCGAACATGAATCCGCTGTTCGGCCACAGCGTCAACCCGGACAGCAGATTGGGCAGAGCCACGTCGCCGCCATTGCGCAGCGTGGTTCGAATTTCCACGTGATCGGAATTCGCCTCGAGCACATACACCGTGACGACCGTGGCCTTGCCCCAGTCGCGCGTGGTGCGAATCTGCACACGCTCGGGGCCCTTCTCCACGATGTCGACGTGCTGATAGGTATTCGGCCAAGCGGACCAATTGTTGGGAATGAAATCCGCGAACACCACACGGTCGCGGCCGATCGTGCCGTCGGTGACCGGCGCCAAGTCGATGAGCGCGCCGCGCGCAACGCCGTAGGGCACCGGCGATTGCACCGCCAGCGCAAACGCCAGTTTTTCGTTGACCACGGTGATGTCGCCCGCCGCTCTCGCATCACCCTTCACGATGGGCGTCGGACCCACGAGTACGCGCACGGCCGCCTGCGCCGAGCAGGCAGCGGCCAGCGCCATGAGGCAGGCGATCAGCAGCCCCTTGGTCATTGAAGCTTCATGCCAGGGAAACTTCTCGGAACATATCTGGGGCCTAGTCGTGCAGGTATCCGCCCAACACCGCGACCACGATGCCGATGCCGAAAATCAATCGATACCAGACGAAAATCCACGTGCTGCGCCGCTCCAGGTAACGCAGCAATCCGTAAATGGCGATGAACGCGGTGATGCTCGCGAACAGCAAACCGATGAGCAGCGTGATCCAGCCATCGGAGCTCAAGCCCGCCTTGAAGAGCACTCGCAGCTCATAGAGTCCGGCCAGCGTCACCGCCGGCAGCCCCAGCAAAAACGAGAAGCGCGCCGCCGTCTCGCGCTGCATGCCGCAGAAAAGACCCGCCGTCAGCGTGGCGCCCGACCGAGACACGCCCGGCACCAGCGCGAAGGCCTGGGCCAGACCGACGATGATTCCGTCGCGCAACGTGATCTCGGCGAAGGGGCGGCGATGCCGGGCCATTTTTTCGGCGAGCGCCAGCAGCAGCGACATGACGATCGACGCGCTACCGACCACCAGCAACCCCCGCAGCGGCGAGTGACAACCGTTGAGCACGGGTTTCAGCAGCAGACCGGCGACGATGAGCGGAAGGGTTCCCAACAGAATCCCGAGCACCACTCGAAAGTCGTGCGAGCCGTAGTCGCGCGATGCGACCGCGCGCGCGGTGGCGGCGAC
>PLAH01000118.1 GCA_003134045.1 Gammaproteobacteria bacterium | reverse complement strand
GCGCGCGGCGGCGATCCTTTCGAGCGCCAGATCGAGCTGGATCCGGCAGTCGCACCGTAAAGAACCGAAGGACTCGCCGGTCAGGCATTCGGAATGGATGCGAACGAGGGTGGGGCTCACCGGCGGCAGGGTCCCATAAACCAGGGCGACATGCTCCATGCCGCTATTGGATTCCCGGTACCCATAGATCGAGAAATTGCCGAAACGCGTCGGCAGCAGGCTCACGACGATGCGCTCGATGCGGGGACCCAATTTCTTTGCAGCTTCCAATTCTTCGCGCTCCGACGTAACGAGTGCCTTACCAGGCGGCCGACCATTATACGGGCAATCGGCGATCAGGCGGCGACCGCGCCTTTGCGCCCGGCGCACCGCCGAGGCAACCCAGCGGCGGCGGCAGCTCCAATCCCTCGCCCGGCAAGCGCCATGCGGGAAATGGATCGCATACGATAGGGGTGGACTGTGGATTGCCTTGAAGCAGGGGTAAGTGATGAGCACCAAGATTTCGATGACCGAGGCCAAGCTGGACGATACGGCGGCAATGCGCCAGTTTCTGGCGGCCATCCCGGATGGCGACCAGCTCGCCAAAGTGCTGGAGAATCCCGGCGGGATTTCATCGCGCGCGTATGAAGACGAGACATGGACCGCGCGCTTCGTTGCCAGCAACGGACATACTGTTCGATGCTTCGCGGTCAGCGACATCACGATCGACCAGGCCGAAATGATCGCGGCGGTCCGGATGGACCTCTTGGCCTGCAACGCAGACGAATTTGCCGACATGGTTGCGCTTGCCCTGGGGCCCACCCTCTGAAAAGGGCGACCCCGGTCACATCCTGTGCGGTTAGCCGGGGGAACCCTGCATGAAATCGTGAGGGAAATGACCTCCATCACGCCGTCCGACAGCCGGTCGTGACAACAATGCCCCATTCGCGGTGCTGCACTGCAGGATCGACAACCGGAAATGCGGCTAACAATAAATTGCGCACCGTTCATGATGATGGGATTGCTGGCGGGACTTAGCTCCGCCGCGATCGGCGGCGTGGTCGGCGGCGCCGTTGCCGGGCCGACGCTCGATCGCATCGAGATGCTCGACTGGTCCGATCCGGAGCGCGCGGAGCAATTGCTGGGCGCGGCGCTCCCGAATGCTGCCCTTCAAGAACCGGATATCCAACTCTTGGAAGTGCGCGGCATGGTGTTCGCCGATGTGCACCGGGATGCCGATGTCGATGCCACTCTTGCCCGGCTGCACGGCCTGGCGCAACGCGGCCGGCGGTCCGCGATCGTCGCCGAACACTATGTCAGGGCTTATTCGCTCTACCAGAGGGACCAATATGCCGCGGCCGCCGCGGAACTCAAATATATCGACATCGATTCGATCGCTACCGATACCGAGCGCTACCGGATATCGACATTACAGGGCAACAGCTTGCGCATGCTGGGTCAGGCGGAGGCGGCGTTGCCATACCTCGAGCGCAGCCTGGATCTCGCGCACGAAATGCACGACGACGTGCGCGGTCTGCACGCCATGCTGTGGCTGGCGCGCATCAATCTGAATACCGGCAACCTCGAGCGTGCGTCCGAGCAGCTCGAGAGCGCGCGCAGTCTCGCCGTGTCGATGGGCGATGAGGCGGCGCTGGTCGAAGTCGATAGCTGCGTCTCGGACGTCGCGGACCGGCGCGGCGACCGCGCCGCAGAGCGCCGCGCGAGTTTGTCGGCGCTCGATCATGCCAAGCGATCCGGCAGCAACAAATGGCTGGCCAATGCCCTCATCAATCTCGGCGACTCCTATCTGAAAACGCACGACTTTGCCGAATCGCTGAAGTATTCGAAGCTGGCATTGCCGATAGTGATGAAGCTGCACGAGAGCGGCGATGAGCCCATCGTATCGTTCAACGAAGGGCTGGCCTACATAGGTTTGGGCAACATCAAGCCGGGCGAAAGATTGGCGGAAGGGGCGATAGCGGAGGCGCTCGCGGGAGACAATTTGCTGGACACCAAGGAATTGCTGCGTGAGTACGCCGATGCGCTCGAGCACGCGGGCTACTTGATGATGGCGATCCAGATCTATCACCGCTACGACGATATCAGCGAGCAATCGATGACCGTTGCCCGGCAACGCGCATTTCTGGAATTGTCGGCCAAATTCGACGACGAGCGCCGCGCCCGCGAACTCGAACTCCTGCGGCGCGACAATGCCCTGAAGGTGTCGGAGATGCGTGGCCAGCGCCTGGGGCAGCAGCTGATGCTGGCGGCCGCGCTGTTCATCACTTGCATCTGCGCTGCGCTGCTGTGGGCCTTCGCGCGCGTGCGCAAGGCCAACAACCGTCTGCGCTTCAACAGCGAGCGCGACGCGCTCACGGGGTTGCGCAATCGGCGCTATTTCAATGAGCATGTGCTGAGCGTGGATGGCGCGCGTCCGGTTGCCGGTTGCGTGCTGCTGGCCGATCTCGACCACTTCAAGCGCATCAACGACACACTGGGCCACCCGGCGGGCGATGCCGTGCTGGCAACGGTCAGCCACCGTTTGTCGGCGGCGTTGCGCGAGAGCGACAAGCTGGTGCGTTGGGGCGGCGAGGAATTCCTGGCGGTGCTCGATCCGATCACGCCGGAACAGGCAGATATCACGGTCGAGCGGCTGCTGCACGCCGTGCGCCGCGATCCCGTACTATGGAACGGCCAGCCCATTCAATGCACGATCTCCATCGGCTACGCGTGTTTTCCGATGGCAGGATCCGGGACGGAAATCTCTCTGGACAGCGCCATCGGCCTGGTCGATAAGGCGCTGTACGAGGCAAAACGCCGCGGCCGCGACCGCGCATGCCTGATCGGCGCGCTGAGCGCGGTCACCGAACGGGAGCTCACCATAATCAGCGCGGAATTCGAGTCCGCCGCGGCCGACCGGCGGATCCGCCTGGTCGACATGGGGGCGGCGGCTTGATGTTCGCTCATTGCTGGCGAGTCACCGGTCCCGGCGTGGTGAATCGAGGAAAGGCCAACGGCGTGGCTTTGATCAAATCGAAGCGCAGCGCGACGTTCATGGGGCTTTCGATCCAAATGATGCTGATGCCGGTGGATGGTACGGATCACGGCACGCCCGGGTGCGGCAGAGCGGCGACTTGGCTGGCGGCGATCTTGTCCTTGTGGCGATTGCCGAAGCTCGAGCGCACATAGTTCACCACGTCGGCGATCTGGGCATCGCTCAGATGGACCGTACGCGTTTCCATGACTTGATCGGCGGGCAAGCCGAAGGCGGGCATGCCGTTCTTGCCGTTGAGCACGGTGATGGCCACGTACTGCCAGGACACCAGGGCGGCGTTGCCCGCGAGTGTCGGATAGTGCCCCGCGCCGACGGCGCCGCGGCCCTCGGGCATGTGACAGCCCTGGCAGATATGGCTGTAGATTTCCGCGCCGCCGGCGCTGCCGAGACCCGCACTCGACGTGAACGCCGAATCGTCGGCGGCGGCTGCGCCGGCAAGGCTGACCGCCAGCAAGAGAGCACCCAGGCGCTTCATGCCTTCGCTCCCTGCGCCACCGCGCGTCGATGCAATCGACCAATGGCGTCCAGCGACGAGGTTACCGCGCCTTCCTGCCATCCGCCGATGAACGAGGCATGTTCGCCCGCCAGCGCGATACGCCCGTCGATCGCGCACAAGTCGTCGTAGTGCTTGGCACGCGCATCCGTGCTCCACATGCCATAGCAGCCCATGGTGAACGGCGATCGATGCCAGGCAACCGCCACGCCGTTGTCGAACTCCCGGGTGTATTGGGGATGGATCTGGCTGCCGTACTCCAGGACTCTTTGCACCCGCTCGGGCGGCGTCATGGCGGTGAACTCCATGGCGTTCAAGCCCCAGATGTAGGCGCCCAGCAGAACGCCCTTGCCGCTGCTGAAAAACCCCGTATTGGGATATCCGATGTTGGTGATGGGCAGGTCGGTATAGGTGATGCCGCCGTAGATATGTTCGTCCTCTTCCCAGAAGCGGCGCTTGAACTGCAGTCCGACCTTGATCGCCGCGGCATAGGGGACGGCGGAGATCGCCGAGGACATGGCCGGGCCTACGTTCATCGGTATCTGCGCGAGAATGGGCAGCGGAATCGTGCACAGACACCAATCGGCTTTGGCGGTGAGCGCGGTGTCCGGCGCGGAGGTGTCGACGTAGTTCACCGTCACGCCGCGATCGTCCTGGTGTATCCGGGTCACTTTCGAGTTGTAGCGTATCAACGCGCCGAGCTCACGGCCGAACGCTTCGCCGATGCGTCCCATGCCGCCGACGGGCTGAAACAGCGCGGTCTGCATGTCGTAGGTATCGCCGGTCGGAATTCCCTGCCAGAGCTTCGAATCCAGGATGTCGTGCAGGCCTGTGGGCTGCGATGGAACGGGTCGCGCCGTCAAGCCGCCGCCGGGATCTTTTTTGTAGCCGCGGCGATCGCTGCCGGCGTCGCTCGAGACATAGGAATAGTTCTTGTCCAAGGTACCCCAGGCCCGCAGCGACTCGAGCAGCTTTTCCCGATCTTCCTTGCTGACCGCGGCATCGAGGGCGTTCTGCCGCGTCGCCTTGGCCAATAACTCCGCCACGTGACCCTGGTAGTCCGCCTTGATCTCCCGGTAGCGCTGCGGTTTACCGCCGAAGGCAGAGGAACTATGCAGGTAGGCGTTATAGTTCACTTGAAAAAAAGGCTCCAGCGCCACCCTCAAGCGTTTGGCATAGCTCAGAATGCCTTGATGGTGGTAGGGGATGCGCCACGGGCCCGGATTGATATAGAGGTCCTTGTCGAATTCGCAGGTTTGAGTGAATCCGCCGAGTTCGGTGTAGGTATCCCCGCCGCGCAGGCTCCAATTGCGTCCGCCCGAACGCGCGTTGTACTCCAGTACCTGCACGCGGTAGCCGGCGTTGCGCAATTCGTAAGCGGCCGTCATGCCGGCGATTCCGGCGCCGAGTATCAGCACCGACGCGCCCTGCGGCGCGCCTTGCAAGTCGATCGGACCCTTGTAGGGCGACTCCGCCGCCAACCCTAAGCCGTCCATGGCTTGATACATGGCGGCGCTGCCCGCGGTGATACCGATCATGCGCAGCAATTCGCGGCGGCTCAGACTCGCACCTTCTCTTTCCATCGTGACCCCAGATTGTTGGAACGCGCCGCGGCGGGCGCTGCTTTGAGGAAACACCGCGGTTAGTTAACACAGGTCGGGCGGGGGCAACAAGCACGGCGGTGGCCGAGGCCGGAATGGGCTACGGCGGTGCGCCCGTGCTGACGGAGCGCACTGCGCGAGTGCGCAGATCGACGTTGCCTCGGGGAGGAATCGATTGCCTGCGTCGGGGGAGGAAGGAATTGCCCGTCATTTCGCACGACCGTGCAAATGACCGTTCGGCGATCAGTTCACCTTGCCGGGTCCATCGGCGCCCGGCGCCCCGGCAAAATGCGGGTGGTGATCCGAGCGGTCGGCATGGCTACGGGTCGAGATGTGCGGGATCGCGCCATAACGGCCGCATAAGTAGCGTCTGCCGATCAATTCCCCCTTGCGCGGAGGAATTCTTGCGCGCCAGACACGAACCAGCTCGCTGGCGCCGCTTGCATTCTGTTCCATCAGCCAGATCTCATCGCGTCGCAGGATCTGCATGTCCATCAGGCTGGTGTTTTGGCTGGTGAGCACCATTTGCGCGCCTTGCGGCGGTGCGTCCGAGCCGTTGATGAGTCCAATCAGATAACGTGCAACCAGCGGATGCAGCCCGAGGTCGAATTCGTCCGCAAGCAGCAGTTGGCGACGCTCGACTGCGGCGGACAGCGGCGCAAATAAGGAGACCAGCCGCTGAGTGCCGGCGGATTCATCTGCCAAATTGGTCCAGACAGGGGAGCGATTTTCGCGAGCATGCGACACTTCGATTCCAGCCGACTGCGGTCCGCACGCGCGCACGTCGTGCACGCGGATGCCGGCGGATTGCAGGAAACCCAACAGTCGGCCCTTGTACTGAGAATTCTGCATCGACTGTCCGATGCCTGTGAATTTCAGCGGGTCCGAGGGGAGCACGAATTGCATTCCTTGTTCGAACCACCGAAAGAGCGGTTCGAGTTGCGAGGAGTTGAGCCCGGCGGCGGCGGTTAGGAAAAGCGATTCCGCCCGGGTGGCGCTGCGCCACATGGCGCGCGGACCGTTGAATTTCTGCGAAAACGGCGCCCATGTCTCGTCCCTGGTTACGCCGTCGATCGAGCGCTCGAACCATCGTTGCGATTTTCCGGTGCAGTACACCATCAAGCGTTCCGAGCAAATGTGCTCGTGGTTGTACGCGAACGAATATAGATACCGAGTCGTGCCGAGCAACACGTCGATACTGAACTCCGTAGGATGTCCATCGGACAGCCCGAAGCGGAACGGCGTATGCCGCGCGGCGAACTCGGCGCTGGTCAAGGACGTCGAATGCAGGACGAGATCGCGCATCACCGACATCGCGTTGATGAAATTGGACTTGCCCGAGCCGTTCGGGCCGAAGATGACGGCAGCTTTGGACAGGCGCGGTACGGACTTGAGTCCGGTGCGCACGCAATGGGTCGACGCATGAGTCCGGTCGGAGGACGTGGCAAAGGAAAAGGTCTGCGGATGGCCGATCGAGCGAAAGTTGCGTACGGTAAAGCCGATCAACATGCGGGTACAGCGCCGCCCGAACGGTCGGCGCGACGCTCCGGCGACCCACGGAGAAGAGTTCGCGGTGAGCCGGCAGCGCCTGCAGTTCGGCTCGCACAATCCGCCCTGGCCGGGCTGTCTTTGACGCGGAACATCGGTGGCATCGCCAATCCCTTGCGCACTACACACACCAAGCATTTGGCACGAAAAAAGTAAAGTCGTCTGTCTGATAGCCCACGTAGCACGCAGAGCGTGCACGGGGGTGGGCCTTCCCGGGGCCGCTCGGGTGCCGGCGCCGAGCCTAAGCGACCGAACGCGCGATTGGCGGCCCCGCAGGCCCGACCGGCGGCGGCGGCGGCCGGGTTCGTCGATTGGGCGGTGTCCGGTGCGGTGCATGAGCGGGAAATACCCGATATAATGGCGGCGCAGCGGCGGTCTCATGCGACCGGTGTGCCCTTATACCCCGATTTTTTCGACACATGCCACGGCGCCGTGGCAAACTCTGCGCTTTTTAATTCCGGCCGACCACGGCCCCACCTGAAAACTACCGTTACGGAACACTGCTATGGCCCGCACAACGCCCCTTTCCGATATTCGCAATATCGGCATCATCGCCCACGTCGACGCCGGTAAGACGACGACGACCGAGCGCATTCTGTATTACACGGGGCGCAAGCACACCATCATCGACATTCACGATACCAAGGATCTGAAAACGTCGACGACCACCGATTATCTGGAACAGGAACAGAAGCGCGGCATCACCATCCAGAGCGCCGCCGTGTCGGCGTTCTGGCGCGACAAGAAAATCAACATCATCGACACCCCGGGACACGTGGATTTCACCATCGAGGTGAACCGTAGCTTGCGCGTGCTCGACGGCGCGGTGGTGGTGTTCGACGGCGTTGCGGGCGTGGAACCGCAGTCGGAGACGAACTGGCGTCTGGCCGACAATTACGGCGTGCCGCGCATGTGCTACGTCAACAAGATGGATCGCAGTGGCGCGAATTTTTTGCGTTGCCTCGACATGATCAAGAAGCGCCTGGGCGCCCGGCCGTTGCCGGTGCAGCTGCCCATCGGTTCGGAGGACAGTTTCAAGGGCATGGTGGATCTGGTCGAGATGAAGGCCCTGGTCTGGGAGTCGGACGACAAGGATGCGCACTGGCAGAGCCTCGAGGTCACGCCCGATCTCGCGGACAAATTGAATATCACCACCCCCAGCGATCGCGCGCTCTTGGATGCCGTCACGAAGTACCGCACCGAGCTGGTGGATACCTGTCTGGAACAGGATGACGATGCCATGGAGGCCTTCCTCAACGACGGCACCGTGCCGTCCGCCGACATCCTGCGCAAGGCCCTGCGCAAGGGCACGTTGAACTCGGCGTTCACGCCCGTGCTGTGCGGCTCCTCGTACAAGAACAAGGGCGTGCAGCAGGTGCTGGACGCGGTGGTGGATTACCTGCCGGCGCCCACGGACGTGCCCGCCGTCAAGACGGTGGACGCGGACGGCGAGCCCATTGGCGAGCGCAAGTGCTCGGACGACGAACCGTTCTCCGCGCTGGCGTTCAAGGTCATCAATGACGCCTATGGCGCGCTGACCTTCATCCGCGTGTATTCCGGCGTATTGGTCAAGGGTGCCTCGGTACAGAATTCCACGCGCGGCAAGCGCGAAAAGATCGGCCGCATGGTGGAGATGTTCGCCAAGGAAGCGAATCCGGTCGAGGAGGCGCGCGCCGGCGACATCATCGCTCTGGTATCGCTCACCGATACCGAGACGGGCGATACATTGTGCGACTCCGCCGATCCGGTCGTGCTCGAGCGCATGCGCTTCCCCGAGCCCGTCATCAGCGTGTCGGTCAAGTCGAAGAACAAGGCCGAGCAGGAGAAGTTCGGCGCCGCCCTCGGCAAGATGGTTCGCGCCGATCCCTCGCTGCATCTGGAAACGGACCGCGAAACCGGCCAGACCATTCTGCGTGGCATGGGTGAGCTGCACCTCGAAGTGACCCTGGACCGCATGCGCACCGAGTTCGGGGTGGAGGGCATCATGGGCGAACCGCAGGTGGCCTACCGCGAGACGTTCACCAAGAAATTCAACGAACAATACATTCACAAGAAGCAGACCGGTGGTTCAGGCCAGTTCGCCGAAGTGTGGATCACGTTCGAGCCCCTGGAGCGCAGCGCGGGTTTCGAGTTCGTCGACAAGACGGTCGGCGGCTCCGTGCCGAAGGAATATGTGCCGGCGGTCGAGAAGGGCCTCCGGATTCAGAAGGAAGACGGCGTTCTCGCGGGATATCCCACCGTCGATTTCCGGGCCACGCTGACCGATGGCAGCTACCACGACGTCGATTCGAACGCGCTGACCTTCGAAATCGCCGCCAAGGCGGCGTTCCGCGAAGCCGTCCGCAAGGCGGGCCCCATTCTGTTGGAACCGGTGATGCGGGTTGAGACGGTGACGCCGGGCGATTACCTCGGCGATGTGATCGGCGACATGAACCGTCGCCGCGGCTCCATCCTGGACCAGCTCGAGCGGGGCACCAACATCGCGGTGGTGGCCACCGTACCGCTATCGGAAATGTTCGGCTACATCGGACAGCTGCGCGGCATGACCAGCGGTCGCGCGTCCTACACGATGGAGTTCTCGCACTACGATCCGGTGCCGCGCAACGTGGCCGATGAGGTCATCGCGGCGGCCGGCAAACCGGCGGCAGCGACGGGCTGAGCCGGTGCCTCGGCACAGCGTCAGGCGCTGTGCCGATCGGTCAATCCGTGCCGTTGGCATACAGCTTCACGACCTCGTAAAGGAAACGGCGCCCACCCATCAGCGAACTGACGCGGATGCGTTCGTTGAGCCCATGGGCGTGCGAGCCCTCGGCATCGTGGAACATGCCCGACAGCCCATAGGTAGGGATCCCCGCCGCGTTCAGATAGCGGCCGTCGGTGGCGCCGGTGGACATGGTCGGCACCAGGGGAACTCCCGGCCAAAGGGTATCCGCCACTCGATGCACCGGACCTAAGATGGCGGGGGAGAGCGGCGGCGGCGGAGACTGGATGCCCGGATCGCCGGTGGGCGCAACGCTGATCGTGGCGTCGGCCAGCACTCGGACGATCTCGGTCTGAACCTCGGCAATCGGCACGCCGGGGAGGATGCGGCAATTGACGTTGGCGCGGACATGCTGCGGCAGGGCGTTGGGGGCGTGGCCGCCGCTGATCTGCGTGACGACGCAGGTCGTGCGCAGCATGCCGTTCCAACTCGGATTGATCGCCCACAGGCGTTCGACGGCGGGTTCGTCGCGGGGGTTTTTCAACACGGCTTGCATGTCGGCGGCAACGTCCGATGCGACCAGCCGCGATTGCGCCTCGAAGTAGCCGCGGGTGGCCTGATTGAAAGCGACCTCGAAGTCATGGGCGCCGAGTTTCGCCAAACCTGCACTGAGACGTACGATGGGATTGTTCTTGTTCGGCCGAGAACTGTGTCCGCCCACGTCGCTGGCTTCGAGCGCGAAGTCCTGGTACACCTTCTCGCCCGCTTGGATCTGCAGCGCGACGGGCTGGTCGTCCTTGTTCAGCTCGCCGCCCGCGCCCTCGTTGAGCGCGAACGCCGCATTCAGCACGTCGGGATGCGTCTCGATGAGCCACTTGACGCTGTTGAACACATCCGGCGTCTCCTCGCCGCAGGTGAGCGCCAGCTTGATATCGCGGCGCGGCTTGAAACCGTCCTGCCGATAGCGAATCAGCGAGTCCGCAAACACCGCGGCCATGGCCTTGTCATCGCTCGCGCCACGGGCGTAGAACCAGCCGTTTTCCTCGACCAGTTTGAAAGGATCGCGCTGCCATTCGTCGCGTTTGGCTTCCACCACGTCGATGTGCGCGAGCAGCAGCAGGGGTTTGCGCCCCGGCTTCGATCCGTGAATGACGGCAATCAGCGCACCGTCCTGCGGCCGCTCCGGCGGGCTCAGGATTTGCGTGTCGGCTGCGGGGATGCCCGCGCTCAGCAGGCGTGCACGAACCGCCTCGGCGGCGCGGGTGCAGCTGCCCACGGAGCGCGTCGTATTGATCTCCACCAGCTCCTGGTAGAGCGCGCGAAATGCGGACTCGTCGGGGGAGGACTCTGCCGCCGCCGCCGAGGCGCCGAGCGCCGCGAGAACCGCGGTCTGCCATACCATTCGTTTCCATGAGTGCATCGAAAAGACTCCCGTGACAAAGATTCCCGCGACGACCAAGGCCGGCACCTGCGACGACCAAGAGCCGCACCCCTGCGAATCATACCGCGCCTGTGCCGATCCCTATCCGCAGCCTGCAGGGTGTTGGCACCGAATTCAAGGAGTATGATTCGCGCCAATTCTCGCGCCGAGGAACTCATGTCGACAGTCATTCGAACATTGATCGCAAGCGGGACGATGGCCATGGCGGTGCCGATGGCGTTCGCCGCCGCCCGGCCGGACTTCGGACCCTCGAATCCCTTCTACGCACCCAGCACGCTGCCGTTTCACGCGCCGCCGTTCGACAAGATCAAGGATCGGGATTATCGGCCGGCCATGGAAGCCGGTATGGCGCGGCAGCGCGCGGAGATCGAGGCGATCGCGAACAATGCGGCGAAACCAACGTTCGACAACACGTTCGTCGCACTCGAGAGAAGCGGTCTTCTGCTGGAACGCGCCCAGGAAGCCTTCAACGCCGTCAGCGAGGCGAACACCAACGAGATGCTGCAGGCGGTGAAGGCCGCTCTGGCACCTGAGCTGGCAGCGCACAACGATGCGATTTATCTGAACGCGAAGCTGTTCGAGCGCGTGGCCGCGGTCTACAAGGAACGCGAGTCGCTCGCCCTCGATCCCGAATCCCGGCGCCTGATCGAGATCACGTACGATGAGTTCGTACGTTCGGGCGCGAACTTAGGCGATGCGGACAAGTCGACGTTGAAAAAGCTCAACGAAGAAGCCTCCACGCTCTCCGATACCTTCGCAACGAAGCTGCTCGCGGCGACCAAGGAGGCGGCGTTCCACACCGCCTCGCCGGCGGCGCTGGCCGGTCTCGGCGACTCGCCGCTGGCCGCCGCGGCGCAGGCTGCGCAGAGCCGCAAACTGGACGGTTACGTGCTCGCCCTGCAGAACACCACTCAGCAGCCCGCGTTCGTCTCGCTCGAGGATCGGGCGACGCGCCGGGCGATCTATGAGAACTCCTGGGGCCGGGCCGAGCGCGGCGACGCCAACGACACGCGCGCCACCATCGCGCGCCTGGCGCAGCTTCGCGCCCAGCGTGCGAAGCTGCTCGGCTTCGCCAACCACGCGGCGTGGAAGTTGGGCGATCAGATGGCGAAGACCCCCGCGAGCGCCCTCGAGTTCATGGACGCATTGATTCCGGTGGCGACGGCGAAAGCGGCGCGCGAGGGCGCCGACATCCAGTCGGCGATCGACACGCAGCACGCGGGCATCACGCTCGAGCCGTGGGATTGGGACTTCTACGGCGAGCAAGTGCGCAAGGCGAAATACCAGCTCGACGACGCCGAGATCAAACCGTATTTCGAACTGAACCGCGTGCTCGTGGACGGCGTTTTCTATGCCGCCAATCAGCTGTACGGCATCACGTTCACGGAGCGCAAGGACATTCCGGTGTACCAGGCCGACGGGCGCGTCTTCGAGGTACGCGACGTCGGCGGCAAACCCCTGGCGCTCTTCTATTGCGACTACTTCAAGCGCGACAACAAGAACGGCGGGGCATGGATGTCTTCGTTCGTGAATCAATCGACGCTGCTCGGCACGTTGCCCGTGGTGTACAACGTTGCGAATTTGCCGAAGCCCGCCGCGGGCGAGCCCGCACTCATCAGTTTCGACGACGTGCGAACCATGTTCCATGAATTCGGTCATGCGCTGCACGGCATGTTTGCCGACACGCGGTATCCGAGCTTGTCGGGCACGGCGACCGCCCGCGATTTCGTCGAGTTCCCCTCGCAGTTCAACGAGCATTGGGCGCTCTATCCGGCGGTCTTCGACCACTATGCCCGGCATTACAAGACCGGTGCCGTCATGCCCGCCGCACTCGTCGAGAAGATCCGGAAATCGGACAACGTCGACGAGGGCTATCGGCTGACGGAAGTGCTGGCGGCCGCGGAACTCGACATGCAGTGGCATATGCTTGGGGCCGACGCGCCATTGCAGAATCCCGATGAATTCGAGCGGCGGGCGCTCGAGCGCGTGCATCTCGACCTGCGCGCGGTGCCGCCGCGCTACCGGTCCAGCTACTTCAGCCACATCTGGGGCGGCGGCTACTCCGCCGGCTACTATGCGTATCTGTGGACGCAAATGCTCGACGACGACGCCTTCCAATGGTTCGAGGATCACGGCGGTTTGACGCGCGCCAACGGCGAGCGCTTCCGCCGGATGGTGCTGTCGCGCGGCAACACCCAGGATCTGGCGGCGCTCTACGTGGCGTGGCGCGGCAAGCCGCCCACGATCGATGCCATGATGAAATACCGCGGGCTCACCCCTCCCGCGACGATTCCTTGAGGGCGCCGGAATGTTCGCGCAGCGTATCGATGAATTGCTGGCCGTAGCGTAGCAGTTTGCCCTCGCCGACCCCGCGTATGTCCGCGAACTGGGCCAGCGTCTGAGGCCGCCGCGCCACCATTTCGCGCAAGGTGGCATCGTGAAAGATGACGTAGGGCGGCAGGCCTTGCGAGTCCGCCAGTCGTTTGCGCAAGCCGCGCAGGCGTTCGAACAGCGTCTCGCTGTCCGTGGCTCCGGTCGCCATCGTTGCGGCGTCCACGGCCGCGCCGAGTTTCGGCGATTTCACGCGTCCGGTCTTGGCCGCCTTTGCCACCTGCACGGTTCGCTCGCCGCGCAGGACGGACCAGCTCGATTCGTTGAGCGACAACACGGAGTAGCCGTCCTGGCTCTCCTCCACCAGGCGCTGATGCAGCAGCGAGCGCGCCAGCGAACGCCACTCCTCGACGGAATGGGTCTTGCCGATGCCATACACGCTCAAGCTGTCATGGCCGCGGCTCATGAGCCGCTCCGTGCGCGCGCCGCGCAGGATCTCGATGAGGTAGCCGGCGCCGAAGCGCTCGCCGCGCTGTGCGAGGCGGGCTATGCAGGATAGAAACTGGCGGGTCTCGACCGTGAAGTCGTGTGCGGTGCGCGGTTCGCAGCAGTTGTCGCACGCGCCGCACGGAGTCGCGAAGATCTCGTCGAAGTAACGTAGCTGTATGGCGCGTCGGCAATCGGTGGATTCCGCATAATTCAACACCTGCCGCAGCTGCTGGCGAGCGATGCGTTGCTCAGCCTCCAGCGGTTCGCCGCTCACCGGATCGACCTTCTGTTGGATGAGAAATTCGGAAGTGCGGATGTCGCCGACGCCGAAATACAAGATGCAGCGGGCGGGATCGCCGTCGCGGCCGGCGCGCCCCGACTCTTGATAGTAGCTCTCCAAACTCTTCGGCAGGTCGAAATGGATGACCCAGCGCACGTCCGGTTTATTGATGCCCATGCCGAACGCGATCGTGGCGACGATGACCTGGACATCGTCGCGGATGAAGGCCTCCTGGTTGTCGCGCCGGGTCGCCGCGTCGAGACCGGCGTGATACGAGCGCACCCGGATGCCGTCGGCGTGCAGCTGCGCGCTCAGTTCATCGACACGCCGACGCGACAGGCAGTAGACGATGCCGGCGCCCCCTTCGCGGGCCTGGGCCAACAACTCGTCGTAGCTGTGCTTGTTCTTCGGCCGGACGCGATAGAAGAGATTGGGCCGATTGAAGCTCGTGAGGTGCACCGCCGGATCGCGCAACGCGAGTTGCGCCATGATGTCGGTCCGCACCCGCGGCGTTGCGGTGGCGGTGAAGGCCAGGATCGGAGTGCGCGGGTGGCGCCTTCGCAGCACGGATAGTTGGCGATACTCGGGCCGGAAGTCGTGTCCCCATTCCGACACGCAGTGGGCTTCGTCGATGACGAACGCATTGATGCCCGGGCCCGCGCTCAAGCGGCTCAGGGCGTCGAGAAACTCCGCGAGCACCAGCCGCTCGGGCGCCAGGTAGACCAGTTTGTAGTCGCCGCGCAGCAGGGCGGCCACACGGCGGCCAATCTCGGCAGCCTCCAAGCTGGAATTGATGAAGGTGGCCGCAATATCGTTGTCCCGCAGCTGGCGTACCTGATCTTGCATGAGCGCGATCAGCGGCGACACGACCAGGCTCACGCCGGGTTGCAGCAGGGCCGGCAGCTGGTAGCACAGCGACTTGCCGCCCCCGGTGGGCATGAGCGCGAGCACGTCGCGGCCGGCCAGCACATGCTGCACGACGGCCTCCTGACCGGGGCGGAAGTCGTCGAATCCAAAGGTACGCTTCAAGGCATTCGTCAAATCGGACATAACGCATTCTAACGGGTCTGTCATTCCCTTGGGTCCCCACTATGCATTGCATTAGGTATGATTAACGTGCGGCCGCGACAGGGAGTCCGTCATGCACCCCAGATACAAGTCGAGTTTCCATTGCCGATATCTGCATTCGCCCATGCGCTGCGCGCGTTCCAGTCCGGTGACCTCACGCAGGACGAGCTTTCGTGGGAGATCGACCGGCAGCTAGCGATCGAGAAGGCCTCGCCGGTCGCACTGATGGAAATCTTGCGCGTGCAACAGGTCGCCGAGCCGCTGGCGAGCGACGCTCACGACACCATCATGAGCCACCTCGAGGAGTGGCCCCGCGATCCGACCATCGTCACCGGCCTGCGCAGCCCACAGCGGGTGGCACGGTCTCCGAGAGCCGGGGTAGGGGATATCCTGCAGGGGCGCTTCAGCCTGGTCGCGCTGATCGGCGAGGGGGGCATGAGCCGGGTATTCAAGGCCATCGACCTGCGCCGCGTCGAGGCGGCCGCACCCGATCCGTATGTCGCCGTCAAGGTGCTGACCGAGCCGTTCAGCGATTATTTCGGATCGATCGTGGCTCTGCAGCGCGAGGCGCACAAGCTGCAAAGCCTCAGTCATCCGAATATCGTGCGGGTCATCGACTGCGATCGGGACGGCCATACGGTGTTCATGACCATGGAATACCTCGCCGGTGAATCCCTGCAGAAACGGTTGCGTGCACGCGCGGCGGCGGGTTTGGACGAGGCCGCGGCGCTCGCGCTGATTGCCGGCGTCGGCAGTGCACTGGAGTTTGCCCACCGCAACGGCATCGTTCACGGCGATTTGAAGCCGGGCAACATCATTCTCACGGAACGGGGACCCAAGGTCATCGATTTCGGCATGGCACGTTTCATTGCGCGTCCGGGAGATGCGCCGCGCGTGGAGCCGCCCTCCCAATCCACGCCGAAGGCGGTGACGCCGCGTTATGCGAGTCCGGAGATGGTGGCGGGTCGCGATCCGGAACCTGCCGACGATGTGTATGCGCTGGCGTGCATCGCCTACGAGACCTTGACCGGCCGGCATCCGTTCGGCCGGAAGAGCGATCCTCAAGCACGCGATCCGCGCGCCTTGCCGCCGCGGCCGGACAACATGCCGCGACACCGCTATACGGCCCTCATCAGAGCGCTTGCATTCGACCGCAAGCATCGCACCGCCAGCGTGCGGCAATTTCTCGAGCAACTGCTCGGCACGCGCCGCGCAGTGCTGGCCAAGCGCTGGGCATGGTTCGCGGCGGCCGCGGTCGCGGCGCTCGCGCTCGCGCTCGCGGCCGCGAGTTATCGGTTGGTGGGCGAGCGGCATGTGGTGCCGCCGCTGCCGAGCGTCGCCGGCATCGTGCCCGGGGCCGCGATACGGGACTGTCCAAGCTGTCCGACGATGCGGGTGCTGCCGGCGGCAAGTTTCCAGCAAGGCGATGATGGCGCCGCGGCAGAGTCGCGCTCCCAGAGGCCGCGCCACCGGGTGGCGATCGCGCATCCCTTTGCCATGAGTTTGCATGAGATCACCGTGGCGGATTTTCACGCGTTCGCCACTGCCACGCGGCGCGATATGAATGGCTGCACCATCTATGACGGCCGCTGGCAGTACCACCCCGATGCGAGCTGGCAGGCGCCCGGCTTCCCGCAGGAGGCCTCGCACCCGGTGACCTGTGTGTCGTGGGATGACGCGGTGGCCTATGCGGCATGGCTTTCCGAGCGGAGCGGTCATCTCTACCGCTTGCCGAGCGCATCGGAGTGGGAATACGCCGCGCGCGCAGGGTCGGACGCGCCGCCCTGGGGCGACGGTTCGCGGGCGTGCGCCGACGCGAACGTCGCCGATGCCAGCGCCGCGCAACGCTATCCTGGCTGGAGCGTATTCGCCTGCAACGATCACTTCGTGAACACCGCACCGGTGGGCTCGTTTGCGGCGAACGCGTTCGGTCTCAGTGACTTGCTGGGGAACGTATTCGAGTGGGTTCAGGACTGCTGGCACGACGATTACACCGGCGCGCCCGTCGACGGTTCGGCGTGGCAGGGGGAACCGTGTACCGAGCATGAGTTGCGCGGCGGTTCCTGGTTCACGGAACCGCGCTACGTGGGCCCGGCTTATCGGGATCGATTCGAGAGCGCCTATCGCAGCAGCGCGACGGGTTTTCGCCTGGTGCGGGAACTCGGGCAATGAAGCGCGTCACGGCCGCCGCGTCGTCAGCGTCGTTGGTGTCACTGCTGTCATTGGCGTCCTTGGTGGGGCTGGCGCTGTGGGCCGCGGGCGCTGCGCCGGCCGGCGTCGAGTCGCGCGAGGAGGCGCGGCTGGCGCACGCCGTTACCCGCTGCACCCGGTTCGCGGAACTCATCGCCTGCGATGAAGCGCTGAATCTCAAGCCGAACAATCCCGACCTGCTGGTCGCCGAGGCCGATGCGTTGGTGCAGCTGAAGCGAGCGGGCGAAGCGATCGGGGTGTATCGCAACGCGCTCACCGTGGGCGCGAACCGCGATGCGGTGAATGCGAAGATTCTGGCGGCGCAGTCGTTGCGCCGCTCGCTGCTCGAGAACTGCGTGACACGCGAGGGGCCATTCGCCGCGAGGTCGTGCGAGGCGGCTTGGTTGCCCGGTGCGCTCGACGAGATCACCGTATTCAAACGCCGCGGCTTGCTGCTGCAAGGCGACAACCAGCCGAGCGCGGCGCTCGATGCCTATCTGGCGGCGGCTCGTCTGGCGCCCAAGGATCGCGGCGTGGCGCGCGCCATTGTCGCTTTGAGCGACGCCACGGGCCGCAAGGATGCAGTGACTTTGACCGCCGTCGGCACGGCGCTGATGACCTTGGGCCATCCGGCGGATGCGATCGGCCCGCTGCGCGAAGCCGTGCGGCTCGCGCCCGACCTCGCGCCGGCCAAGGAGCGGTTGCGGACGGCGCAGCGCGCCGCCGCCGCCGCGGCGCAAGCAGGCCGCGCCACCCAAGCGGCGGATGTCGCGCCAGCGAGCCCCGACGCCGCGCAGACCGCCAGCAACGCGGACCGCGCCGCAGCAGGCGGCGAGTACAGCAATGAGGCGGAGGCAACCCGCAGCAACTGATGGGCCGGACTCGCAGCAGCTGACTAATCAGTTTGAGTCAACTCATGGGGGCCGGCGGCTCGCGAATGCGCGCGCATCCGTGCGCGCGGCTTTCTCCAAGGGACACCCTGACGATCACATCCATGCTGCCGGGTGTCGAAGGACAGTATCAGGAAAGCCGCCACGCTTCGCGCGGCGCGGCGGCACAATCCTGCGGATGATATGTCAGGCTCGAGAAGTAGGACGCCTGTCCGCCTGTTGGCTGAAGGACGCGAGCGCCAGGGACCCCGTGGGGCAATTCAGCATGCGGGTACCCTCAATGCGCCGAGGTCTCCCTCGCACTCGATGATATCCCAGACGCGTTCGCAAGCGGCCCCATCTGCGTCCTGGTCGCCGACCGCGATGGCATGATCGAGTACGCGGGGCCGCCGCAATCGGACGTCGACAAATCGTTCAGCGCGCTGAGATGAGCGAGGTGCGGCAGGCATTGCGGCTGGCGCAGGTCGATGAAGGCACCGGCGCCTTGGAGCCAGTGCACACGCGACGTAGTGTCGCGTGTGCCGTCGGGCCGGACGATCAGGGAGCGCCGCCACAGTCCTTTGAGGTCGGCGGTTGCGGTGAGGCGTTGCATGGCCTCGATGATAAGGGATGGGCGGGCTTAAGCGGCCTTCAGCATCCCAACGCATCCTGCAGCGAGCCGAGCTGGTATTCGGAGTGAGTCAGGATGGTGGCGCAATCCTGCGCCGACAAGCCGATGGTGGCGAATGCCGCCGTCGTGCCGACATTCACGGTGCGCGGCACGGGCATATCGAGGGCTTCGCCCAGCACGATGCTCACCACCATGATGTCGGAGAGATCGGCTTCCTGTTTACGGCGCCGTGCACGATCGCCTTGATCGCCGACCGCGGCGGACATTTCTTCGGCGAATCCCCAGTTTTCGAGCACCGTTTTGCCGATCGATGAGTGCCAGCTCGAGACCAGATCGAGAAACGCAACGCTGTCGCCGAGCGTGCCCATTTTGCCGACTGAGCGGACCATGATGTACAGACGCCCGATCCCGTGCAGCAAGCCCGTGAGGAACGCCTCGTCGGGGCTCACGCGCGTGCGCCGTGCCACGACCTGACAGATGGAGGCGACGGCAATGCTTTCCTTCCACAACGCGGTCAGGGGCTTGGCGATGGAGCGCAGGGAGTTCTCGTCCTTCATATGCTGCACAGCAAATGCCATCGCGGCGCACTGCACGAGTTGATGACCCAGCCGGGTGATGGCGGTTCGCAGATCGGTCAGCGGCTTGCCGCTCGGATTGAACGCGGCGGAGTTGGCGGTCTGCAATAGCCGCGCCGCCAGCCGCGGTTCCGCGCCGACGATGGTGACGGTCTGTTCCGGCGTACTCTTCGGATCCGCCAGGGCATTGCGGATGCGGATGACGATGTTGGGAAAGCAGGGAAGATCGACGGTGCCGGTGGAGACTTCGGCTGCCAATTCACCGAGAAATTGCAAGGCGGCACCCCGCGCCTCGTCGGCGGAGCAGGTGCCGCCCGGGGCTACGGAAGCTGTGCCGGATCGATAGGTCGGCGCCGCTGGAGCATTCAACATAATGCGTGTTACCCCGAGATACAGGTGGATGCCGCCTGGATCCGTTCAGACGGGGGTACGACCGTGTTTGAACGATCGCATGAGACAGGTTACGGCCGCCCTGACGGAATCTTTAGGGAAATCCCGCAGTGTCGCCCGGGCGCACAACGGGAGGGAATCCCCACGGTTGCCGCTCAAACCCTGCGGCTGGATCTCGGTTCCTCGAAGCCGGATGACTCGCGCCTGCTGCAATTCGTCGTCATGGGCATGGAGCACATCGCCAGCGGCATCGATCACCTGGCCTTCCTGCTCGCGCTCCTGATAACTGCGCGCTCGTCGCGCCTGGCTTGGGGCCGGCGCGGATGCGGTCCGACACGCCGGCGGTGGCCGTGAGCGCCGCGTTGCTGGCGATGGGTATCGCATGGTTCCTGGGGCGCGCCGTCACGGCGGGGTGAAGCGCTGTGCGAGCGCCGGCAGCACGAGCAGATTGAGGAGCGTGGAGGAGATCAGGCCGCCCAGCACCGTGATGGCCATGGGACCTTGGATTTCCTGGCCCGAGTGATGGGCGCTGAGCGCGAGCGGCGCCAGCGCCAAGCCGGTGACGGCGGCCGTCATCAGGATGGGAATGAACCGCTCGTTGGCACCGCGGAGCACCGTGTCCAAGTTCCACGGCGCTCCTTCCGCCTCGACCATGTGCTCGTAGTGCGCGAGCTGCAGGATGGCGTTGCGCGCGCTGATCCCGAACACCGTCACCAGACCCACGACGCTGCCCAGCGAGATGCCGATTCCGGTGGCCGCGATGGCGAGCACGCCGC
>PLAH01000140.1 GCA_003134045.1 Gammaproteobacteria bacterium | reverse complement strand
GGCGCAGATGACTACATTCTGACGCCTTCCAGTGCGATCTCTTGGCACGACACACCAGCAACTTCGAAATCGGCCTGCGCGGCCGGTGCGCCAGGTAAAATCGGAAGCTTAACCACGAATTCCGCCCCGGCGGTCGGTCGACGATGAGCCGTGATATTGCCCCCGTGCAACGCGGCGATGGCCCGGCAGATCGAAAGGCCGAGGCCGATTCCGGGCACTGCGTTCCGATGTTTGCCACGGTGGAATTTTCTAAAAACGGCGTCGGTATCGCCGGGGGGCAAGCCACAGCCTTCATCGGTGACCCGGATCTCAATGGCGTTCCCGAACCAGCCCGCCGAGATACTGATGTGGCTGCCCGCCTCGCTGTACTTTGCGGCGTTCTCGAGCAGATTCGTCAACAGCTTTTCGAACACCAATGCATCTACGTACACCCACAGCAGGTCATTCGGCATGGCGGGCATGACGACATGCTCCGAAAGACAGCCGCGAATCCGGTTGAGCGCTCCCAGTACCAGGGTCTCGACAGGGTACCACCGCCGATCGAGCTGTACGGGAGTGGATTCGAGCCGAGTCATATCGAGAATCTTGTTCACGGTGTCCGACATCTGGCGGGCTTCAGCGACCAGAAGTTGGACCCGCTCCCAATAAATCGGGTTCGCAGGCGCACCGAGCCCCTCGAGGAGACTCGATGCCGCGCCTTCGATGACCATCAGCGGTTGCCGGAGATCGTGGGAGACCGACGCTAACAGCGAGTTACGCAGCTGCTCCTCCTGTGCCGCGCGCTCGGAAGCGTGTGCTGCACGAACCAGCTGTTCTCTTTCCATCGCCCCGGCGACCTGTCCTGCGCAGTGTCCGAGAAACCGTGTCTGCGGGGCCGTAAGGCGTGCTCCCGGCACCCGCGGACGAACCATCATCACGCCGAGCGCACGATCCGCCGCCACGAGCGGCAGATAGATGGCCTCAACGTCCGGGTGGTGCGTCGTACCCGTCCCCGCGCGGCGCTGATGGTGGAATACCCATTCGGCAATCTCGATGCCTGTTGGATCGGAGTCCAAATGTCCGTGGCCGACTTCGAGGAGAACCGGCGCAGCGCTCTCGGTTGGCCTGAAGAAAAACACGTCGCGTCCGACTGCCCGCGCGACATGGCGACGCGCGGCCTGATAAATGTGAGCATCGTCGGTTGCGCGGGCCAGGTCCCGCGTCAGCGAATACAGCACCGCAACTCGTCGCGCATGCTCGACGGCGGCATGATCTCGTTCGCGCAGTGCTGAGGTGAGTTCGCTGATCACGAGACCCACGAACAACATCACGCCAACCGTAATCACCAATCGCGGGTCGGCGATGCGCAGCGAAAAGAAGGGAAGAGTAAAGAAAAAGTCGAACGCGACGGAGCTTGCGACGGCCGCGACGATCGACGGCCCTCGACCGTAGCGCGCGGCAACGACGACCACGCCGACCAGGTACACCATGACCAGACTGTCGAGCGCCATCCAGGGCGCGAGCGCCCACCCAGTAATCGAACAAATTGCTGTAGCGATGAAACTGGCGCCGTACGGTCGCAGCTGAATACCGGCCTTGGGGACACCCTGCTTCGCTGTCGGTCGAACCGCCAGCCATCGATAGCCTCGACGTGGCCGCAGGCGCACCGCAGTCACCGCGACGAAAGCCGGTATCCGATACCCGTCTCGGTCAACAGGTAGACAGGATTCATCGGATCCGGCTCCAACTTGCGGCGCAGGTGAGTCATGTAGATGTGGGTATAGTGAATGAAATCGGCTTTGCTTGGACCCCAAACCTCCGACAACAAGCGCTCATGCGTCACCACGCAGCCGGCCTGCTGGGTGAGCACGACGAGCAGGCGGTATTCCGTAGGGGTCAGGTAGATCCGTCGACCTCGAACGGTGACGAGACGCCGGATCAAGTCTATCCGTAGATCCCCCGTTTCGAAGGATGCGGCTGCGACCGGCCAGTCACGCGCCGCCATGCGCCGGAGGGCGGCGCGTACTCGTGCGAGCAGTTCGTCGGGAATGAACGGCTTTGTCAAATAATCGTCCGCGCCGGCATTGAGCCCGGCGACCTTTTCATGCAATCGGTCGCGCCCGGAAAGAACGAAGATCGGGACGGACGACCACTCCCTGACGCGGCGAATGAGGTCAACGCCATCGCCATCGGGCAGACCGAGATCGACGAAGATCAAGTGTGGCAGGGCGTTCACAGCAATCTCGAGCCCGTCCCTCAAAGTGTCCGCCTCGAGTGTTCGGAAGCCGTTTGCGCGCAGAACACTTCTGAGCAGGCCTCGCATACGCGGGTCGTCCTCCACGACGAGAAGGAGCGGCAAATCCTGTGGAGGCACTGCTTGTCGCGTTTGAGGCATGGAGGCTGGCTACTTCCCGAGTGTATTCGCCTGCATGAGGAGATTCACGCATTTTTAAGGTCACAAGTTTTACGCTGAAATGGCGAGCAAATCTACTCGGGCAACTCCGGGCTGCGCTGCCCGTTGCGGCGGCGCTCGTTAATTTTTAGACGGCGCGCGCCATCTTGGTGCGAATTAGGTCGACCGTCGCAGGGTAAGTCAAATAGGCGAACTCGTCCCGGACGACAATATCGCTCCAACACGCTCGATCACGGTTTGGCTGCAAAAACGCAGCTAATTTGAGTGTCTGCGCTACGCCCCGCCGTTCTGGGGGTAATCGGTCTACCTGGCTGCGTCTGGCCGTACTGGCTCGATCAAAGCTGATTCAGTCACCCGTCGCGCATCAGCAGTGTGCGCACGCGCACTGGCGTGCACCAACCTTTTTTTGGACTTTTTTAAGACCGAATCTGGGAGGCTGCATTACAGACGGCATCGCAACAAGTTTGTGTTGTTCGGGAGGAACAGCGGTTGCTACTGAGGCTCGCAATCACGATAGCCGAGCGAAAGCGAGGAGTAAGGGATGTTCCAACGGAGTATGACGCTGATATTAGTCGCATTGGGGATCAATACGGTCATTGCCGCCATTCAATCGAACGCGACAGTCGCGTTTTGGTTCACGTGTCGACTTGAGAACAGCAACGGACTGAGTTTCGCCGCCATCAAACACCATGCGGGCACGTGTATTCACAACGATCGGTGCGGTCCGCGGTAATTGGTAGAAGGTTTTTACGACGAATCTCTAGGTTCGTATGCAGCCTTTACGGTTCGTGGTCGATGTCGAATCTATAAGAGTCGGTGCGAGGTGCGGGTTCCGCGCCAAATCACCGCGAGAGCTTTTGTGGGATGACTCTAGGAGCAGAATGATGAAACAGACCTCGAGAATTGGGCTGTCCGCAGCGGCGTTGGGCAGCACAGCGATTATCTTTGCACTTAATGTGCGTGCCCTCGCGGTCTCTGATACCGACAGTGCGGGCCAGCTCGATGAAGTGGTCGTGACCGCGCAGAAGCGCGTATCCACGGTTCAAGACACACCCATCAGCATCGCCGCCACCAGCGGCGCCGATCTGCAGGCCCGCGGCATCACGTCGTTCGCTAACCTCGCTCAGGCGACACCCGGCGTCTCGTTGAAGAGCGAAGGACCGAGTCAGACCGAAATCGAGATGCGTGGCATGACCTCGAGCGGCGGCAATTCCGCAACTGTCGGGTTCTATCTCGACGACACCCCCTTGACCGGCCCGGCCAGTGCGCAAAATGGCCATGTGGTGATTGATCCCGCGCTCTATGACTTGAATCGCATCGAAGTGCTGCGTGGGCCACAAGGCACGCTGTTTGGGTCGGGATCAATGGGCGGCACGGTCCGACTGATAACCAATCAGCCCGATTTGAAGGAGTTCCACGCCTCTGCTCAAAGCATTCTATCGGGCACTGATGGCGGCGGGTTCAATCACAACTATAATTTCATGGTCAACTTTCCGTTGATCGATGACAGGCTGGCACTGCGACTGGTTGGAACGGAAAACTATACCAGCGGTTGGATCAATCGCATCGTAGGATCCCCCTTTCCCACCGTCAGCACGAATGGCGCCATACGCGGCGACGTTCAAAACGCTCCGGTCGAGAAGCAGTATTCGGGTTCGAATGCCTACCACCTATACAGCGCTCGCGCAACCTTGCTCTGGAAACCGACCGACGATTTGACGATCACACCGTCGATATTTTACGAGACCAGCAGGCAGAGTGGCGTAAGCGCTTATGACAGTGTTCCTGGCATTGCAAACGCGCATTATCAGCCGTTCGATATCGCCGAGCCGCTGACCGATGAGATCACGATCTCCAGCCTCAATGTCAATTATAGTCTCGAGGCCTTCGACATCACGTCGGTCAGCGCTTACTGGACCCGCAGGTCCACACAGATCCAAGACGCGAGCGAGGAATTCAACAATCCGAACACGGGCGCAACCTACGCCTCCAATTACGGACTCCCCCCTCCGGGCTACTATGGCCCTCAAGGAACCGGTGAGGCTTATGGCTACGAAAATGATCCATCCAAACAATTCAGCGAAGAATTGCGCTTCACCTCGAAGGACAATGGTTCGCTTACCTGGGTGGGCGGCGCCTACTACAGCCATTTCAACTCGCTGTGGACTTTCAATGGGACGACGCCCAACTACTCGACCTATATGGATATCGGCACGACGCAGCCCGCGACGACACCCAACTGGTTTGACGCAAATTCGCCAACGACGCTTAATCAGTATGCGATCTTCGGCAACGCCACCTATGCCCTGACGAGCGAACTTAAGGCCGATGTCGGCCTACGCGTGAACAAATACGACTACAAGTTCTCCTCGTGCATCAGTGGGTGGGGGTCGGGCCTCGGGGCAGCCGCGCCGTCATGTTCAGGATTGATTACACAGTCCTCAACCAGCGTTGATCCGAAGTTTAATCTGTCTTACGAGTTCGACCGAGACCTCATGGTATACGCGACCGTGTCGAACGGCTTCCGCCCGGGCGGAGGCGACGCGGTCTATCCTACGACCGGCGCCGTTTGGGCGCCGGCTTTCGCCGCCTATCACTATACCAACGGAAAGTGGCCCACCAGTTATGAACCGGACAAGGTCTGGAGTTACGAGATCGGCGAAAAAGCCCGGTTCTTCGATCACCGCCTGACCGTGAACGCGAGCGTCTTTTATGAGGATTGGAAAAACATCCAGCTCGAGGCGTATCCCAATGTGTGGGCGCTCAACATCAATGGCAACCACGCGACGATTTACGGAACAGAGATCGACACAGTGGCCGTTTTGGGCGCGGGCTTCAACCTCGAGTTGACCGCTGGTTACCTGAATGAAACTCTCGATCCGGGCTCGCACTGGCAAATTACCCCGCTTGACAAGCTCCCGGAGGTTCCGACGGTAACCGGAGACATCATACTCAGCTATCTGAAGCCGCTGAGCGACAAATACTCCTTCACGGGACGAGTTGAGACCTCTTATACGGGCTCGCGCTATTCCTTGGCCTTTCCGTACGGCTATAACATCAACGGCAAGTATCTTCAGCTGCCCGGCTATAGCCTGACCAATATTCGCGCAGGTATTCAGTCCCGTGACGGTTGGAGCGCGACGCTGTTTGTCAACAATGCGTTCAACAAACACGCACAACTCGAAAACCTGTTTCAATTATTGGAGGCCACCACTGCATTCAATCGAGTCGTCACCAACCAGCCGCTCACGGCGGGAGTTGACCTGACTTACCGCTTCTAGGTGCGAGGCGACGCATAATGCATGAGTGAGCCCCCGCACACATGGCACTACGAAATCATCTTGTGCAGATCGTCGACGATGATCACGCCTCTCAGCGAGCCCTGAGGCGGATATTGGAAGGCGATAGCTTCCGTGTCGTGACTTCCGACACCTGCACGGGCGGAGAACTGGAAGCAGCAGCACGACCGCCCGACGTGATGATCGTCCGAATGGGAGCGCCAGATCGTTATGGCATTCGTCTCATCAAGGCGCTCCGTACATGGTCGCTCATGCCGATTTTGGCTCTGGCCGGCGGCCGCGCCGAAGCGCGCCGGCTTGCTGCCTTCGATGCCGGTGCAGATGATTACATCCTGACGCCTTTCAGCGCGCCGGAGTTGCTGGCTCGCGTGCGCGCCGCGCTTCGGTTTCACGCACGTGGTGGCTGGCTGCCCACCGGTGTTCTCGAATTGGACAATCTTTCGATTGACTTGGGCCGCCGCATCGTGCGTCAGGGCGATAGGCAAGGTCAGGAGTTGACGCGGCTCGAATATCGCATCCTCGAGACGCTGGCACGGGCACCCAATCGGGCAGTCACGCAAGCCAAAATCATGACGGAGGTCTGGGGCCCCAACTCAGTTAAATCGCTAGAACTCCGTGTATGCGTCTCCAGCCTGCGAAAAAAACTCGAGGTCAATCCTTCTCATCCATCACGCATCATTACCGAGTTTGGTGTCGGCTACCGCTTGGTAATGTAGGCGCCGCCTTCAATGCCGATGACAACCTAGCGTCGCGCAATCCTCCCTGTCGGTGTTCGGCATCATGATTGCGAACGCGTCTCCGCCCAGTCGCGCGCTGCAATCCGAGAATCGCGTGTGCCGTAACAGTATGGCGCCGAGCAGACACAGCACTTGATCGCCCGCCTCGTGCCCCTTGGAGTCGTTCAAATTCCCCTCCCGCAACCCAGCCGATTCTTTGGCCGTAAAACGCCAGCGCGGCCAATGGAAAGACATAAAGCGGGTGCAGCCAAATCTTCGCGCCATAGGTCAAATCGAGACCAAAGATAACGAGCATCGCAACACAGCTGGTAACCAGGATGCTTCTCAAGGAGACGCCGTCTGTCGATGGTGTGCGAAAGGCGGTATCTTTCATTGGGGCATTATCCATCTCATTGGCATACTTGTCTGCCTTTACGATGCTGCTGCTCCAGCACATTTCATGCAGTACGCCCTACCTGTCCCAGTCTGCGCAGGAGCGGGGTAATTGTGAGCCCTTGCGCGAAAACAGAGAAGGCGACCACGGCAAAGGTAATCGTGATAATCGCATCGTGCTGCGGCAGTTCCGGAGGTAGCGCCAACGCCAAGGCCAGCGCTAACGCGCCCCGTAACCCGCCCCAAAATAGAACATGCTGATGCCGGCTCTCGACCTTAAGTCGGCTGCGCGCAAAGAGCGCACACACGGGATAAATTGCCACCGCACGCCCCAGTGTCACCAGCACGATCGCGACCAGCACGGAGATCCAAATATTGCCGAAGTGTTGCTGCGCTTCCTGTGCCCCAATCAAGAGAAATATCAGGGAATTGGCGATAAAGGCGATGTATTCCCAGAACGGCTGCAGGACTTGGCGACCGGCGTCCGTCATCAACGTGGGTGGCTCGGCGTTGGTCCGTGATTGTCGCGCGCCCACCAAAAGGAGAACGAGAGAATCACGAATAAAAGCGAGATACCCCCAAAATGAGTCCGGTGAGTGTTTATTCGCCTCGATGACCAACGCGGATGAGCGAAAGTTACCCACGACCAGCCCTGCGGTGAGCGTTGCGAGGACACCTGAGCAGTGAAAATGCTCGGCGGCAACAAACGAGCCGTATGCGGTGAGGGTGGTGAAGGTAATTTCAACTAGATAATCCGGAGTGCGTCCCGCCAAAAACATGAATCCCGAAGCTACGATACCGCCGATCAGCCCACCTCCGACGATCGTTAGAAGTAAGGCGCTCGTAATGAGAACAATCCCTTGCTGTTCCCCAGTCAGTAGGCCGAGCACCGTTACGAAGGCGACAGCAGCGGTGCCATCGTTCAGCAGGCTCTCCGCTTCGATCAGGAGGCGCAAGCGCCCATGCACACCGGACTCTTTGAAGGTTGCGATCACGGACACGGGATCGGTGGCGGCAATCAACACACCGAAAACAACCGCACTACCCCAATCCCAATGTAACGCGTAATACATGCCGATCGCCGTGACGGCGGCCGCCAGCAGGAGTCCCACTGTCACCAACAGGGCTAACACGGGTAGATCTTTGCGAAATTCCCGCCAATGAATAAAGAGCGCCGCCTCGAAGACCAAGGGTGGCAAAAACACGAAAAAAATCAGCTCTTTCGACAAATGCCATTGGATGTAGACGTGCAAAAAAGAAAGGGCCATACCGGCGAGCACCAAGCCGACGGTGTAGGGCATGTGCAAACGCCGCGTCAGCATCGCGACCAGTGCGGAGACAAAGAGGAAAAATCCGAGCTGGGATAAATCGGCTGTCATGAGCTGTGGCGATCAATACGCTCGGCAACAGGGATCTCGTGGGCGTCGACCCAAGCCAAGGAATGTTCCACGTGGCTGCTTAGGACGAGGGCATCGCCGCTCACCCAGCGGATACGGTAAATCGGATGCGCCCGCTCCTCACGGTAGAGTCGCGAGTGAAGACGCTCCACTCGAGCACGTAGTGACCCGGCGTCAGCGACGGGGCGGGTATAGTGAGAGTGGTGGCGTACTGGGATGGCAAGCGGTCGATCGGCTTCTGTTTGTCATCGTCTTTTTTGATGAATAACTGGTGCAGTTGTACCGCTTCGGAAAACTCAAAGGTGAAAGCCGACGGCGGTGGGTCGTTGACGCTGTCTTCTTCAGGCGTCGACTTGATTAGCTGTGCACCGGCCGAGTGCGCTGCATGGACATAGGGGGTCGCGAAAAGAGTAATCGCGATCAGCGCCGCGATGAGCTTGGTCATGGTCTATCCCTTGGATTGTAGTAGTAGTGGTGGTAATCAACGCGATGATGACACGCCCCCTCGGTCTCGCTGGAGCGCGAGATGAGCCGGCCGTAAATCGGGCGCACTCGCAATACCGAGGCAAGCGAGATGCAGTGGCGCTGAGCCGCCTGTGAATGCCTCAGAGCGAGGCCATGTCGATGTGGGGCCAATGACAGACGGTGGAATGGGTGGTCGAGAGCTGCGCACATGCGAATCCTCGACTGGCGGCCCGACCAGCACGAAGATCCTGTCGCATCGTTCCCGTCCGGCGCAACACCCAGTTCCATGGTAATCGACAATCAACTAGATCCGCAAACTTATGCACATTGTCGTGCAGCAGGGGCATCGAATTCGAAGAACCTGCCCTCGATCGGCCTGCGCTCGTCTGTCCCCCCGACCTCTGTAAAGAGCTCAAGAATGCCCTTGAGAGCCTGGCGCGGTTGGGGGACGCGCCGATCTGCCAAATACCCTCCCCGGTGAGCAGGGGCTGCCAGGGACGATCCCTTGGTAACTCGCGCACCGGTCAATACCCCCTTGACGATCATGTCCACGTCGTCCTTGCTTCCCGCGACGCCAAGCGTGGCCAGCGGCATGATCGACGAGGACTGCACCTCATTGCGCTCCGGCCCGTCGTGCCGTAATTATCGTGCCAGAATCACCTCTCAGCCTGCACAATCTGCTCAGGACAATTCAAGGGACTGCGGTGTTTTGCCCACTGGCGGGCAAAGGCGCAGTCTGGCATCGTTGCGCAAAGACCTATGAGAACACGTCTACTTCCGTTCGGGCGACCCGACCTGTGCACCAGCTTGTTGCTGGTTGCCCTGTTGTTCCGAGCGTACGTTCCCATCGGCTTCATGCCGGCGAGTGGCACCCCGTTCTTGCTCGAACTGTGCGCGGATGCGGCACCCATGCCGATGTCGATGCCCATGCCGGCGCATCATCACCATCACTCGGGCACCAGTCACAATCAGTTTCAAAGCTGCCCGTTCGGCAGTGCTCCCGTCGCGGGGCCGATAGCCCACCTCATCGGTTTCGCGCCGCCGGCACCGAGCGTTCCTCAAACTATCCTCACCTTCGAATCGCCGCGCATCAGCGCTCGACTCGAGCGCGCGCATCAGCCTCGCGGACCACCAACCCCCACGTGAAATAAACGTCAACGGCTGATCTGTCCTGCGGTGGTCTCACCGGCAGGGCGGAGAGCTACGTCAATTGTTCCGTGAAGCGGCTGCGGTCGCCGCCGCGGGAGTTTTTCATGATTTGTTCAATCAATCGGTTGGGCGCGGCGGCCTTGTGCCTGTCTGTTGCCCAACCACAATCTCGGCCTGCAGTTCGGCGTCAAGCTGCCGACCGGTCACTACGGAACGGCCGTCAATTTCGACAACGGACCGAACACTGGAAGTCCTCTCGACGCCAGTCTGCAGGCGGGCACCGGCAGCACCGATGTGATCCTGGGCGCCTACTACTACCAAGCGGTGAGCCAGGATTTCGATATGTTCGCCAATGTCCAGTTCCAGTCCGCGGTGGCCCACAAACAAGATCAGCCGGGCAACGATTTTCGGCCCGGTAATTCGGAAACCTTCGGCATCGGCCTGCGCTACGAGGCGCATCCCAATTGGATACCGCAGGTGCAGCTCAACGTCTATCACAAAAGCCCCGATCAGGGCGCTCTGGCGGATACGACCGACACGGTGGGAACGGTGGCCTACATCAGCCCGGGACTGACCGTCCAAGTCCTCCACAAGCTGCATGCCTATAGCGTGATCCAAGTGCCGATCTACAGTAACCTCGACGGCTATCAGTTGTTCCCCCATTGGACGGCAACCGTCGGCTTGAGTTACTCGCTGTAGCGATGGGAGCCCGTGCGATGATGAAACTGGAGTCAATAGGACGGCGAGCGCTGCTGCAGGGGTGTGGCGGCGCTCAGTTTCACGGGCATCGAGGCGCTGTTCACGCCGCGGGCGGACGCCAATGCGCTGCGCATCGGCCAACCCGCCCCGCCCGCGACGCTGGTCGGGTTCGATGGGCAACGCATCACCACATCCGAGCTGCTCGGCCGCGTGGTGATTCTCACGTTCTGGGCTACTTGGTGCGGCCCTTGCCGCGAAGAATTGCCGCTGCTATCCGCGTATGCCGCGCAGCATGCGGCCGAGGGCCTGACCGTCCTGGGTTTTGCCTTGGATTCTCCGGAAGGTGATTTAGCTAAAGTACGACAGATCGCGCAGTCGTTGAGCTTTCCCTCGGGCCTCCTCGCCCATGCCACGTTGCCGGGCTATGGCCGCATCTGGCGCATTCCGGTGAACTTCACCATCAATCGCCAAGGCGTCCTAGTCGATGACGGCTGGACGGATAAGGACTCGACCTGGAACGCGGCGCGTTTGGAGCGGATCGTGACTCCGCTGCTCAATCATTCTGGAACAGCGCCTTAATGGGTGTTTCTTGACTAAAACCGCCGAGAGACCAACTTCTAACATTGATCTCTCGGCGCATTTAGGTCACCGCGCTATAACGGCGGTAGTGATTTTGACAAGCCAAAGAAGAAGCCGCGCCGCGGTCCGTACTGAGGCGCGCCGACACCGACGCCGGTGCCATTGCGTATTTGAGGCTCTTTGTCGAAAATATTGATTACATCGAAGCGCGCCGTCAGGGTGCCCGCGTTGGCGGTCCGGAAAACATGAGAGAGTCCCGTGTTCAGCTGCGTGTAGTGCGGCAGACTTTCGCCGTTCGGGATGCCCGTGCCGCCATAGGCGGTCGTTTGGCCGGGCGGTAAGTCGAGGTCGGCTCGTAATCCTGAGCCCAAGATGAAGTCCGCGCTGAAGCGCGTGTCTTGCACAGGTACGAAATGCCGCCGGAGGCGGTCTTTTGCTGCTCATGATCGAGATGAATGTAATTATTCGCAATGTAGGCAAGGTCCTCTGGAGCAAAGTTGAACTGTGCCGAGTCAATATCCTTACCTTTGGCGCTTTGCGCCGCGAAATTCAAATAGGCCGTTAAATTTTTGGTCGTGTAATTCGCCGTGAATTCTGCACCGTATTGCTTTCCATACAAGTAATTGAAGGGAGTTAAGATAATTGGCGCACCGAACTGACCCTCGTCAATCAAATTGTGCGATTGCTTGTAATAGGTATCGATTCCCACGGTGAAGTCGTGGGTAATCTTCTGTTGCAAACCGATGTCGTAGTAATTGGCGCGCTCAGCCAAGGGTGCCGTGGCTTCGGGAGTCAAAGGCGGCGAGGTTGTATTCGCGAATAGGCTGATATCTCTGCCGCCCACTAACTCAAAGGGTGGCGGCGTGAGATAGCGCGAATAGCCGGCATGCACCGTCGTATTAACCAATGCCTGCCACACCAGATTCACACGCGGACTGGCCTGGCTGGCGCTGGTATACGCCGTAAATTTATCGAATCGAACGCCATAGTTGACGGTGAACGTGGGCACGATCTTCCACTCGTCCTGCAAGTGCAGACTTTCGATCCACTCGGTCTTCGACCCATTGTCGATGATGCTGGTCGGGATGTCCGAGAGCGGAGCTCCGGTGTCGTCCGTCAGCAAGACTTGAGCGGTTGTCTCGCTGATCGAGTGATCACTCTGGGCGAAAAACACCTGCACGCAGGGTATGGCTGTCATTCAATCGGTAAGCGCCATCCGATTGGATCGCGTAAGCGACGTTTTGCTTGAATGCGTCTTGGGAAATGCCGGTAAAGAGCAGGTCCCCCGGAAAATCCGGGACGAAGGTCAGGCTCGAATAGCGTGCGATGAACGAGCTTTGAATATCGAAGGCGCCGACCGAGTGCTGGCAGCTCAGGGCGCCAAACTGCGTGACTTCGCGCTGGTTTTCATTCAGCGCCTGACTCGGGTAGGACGATACGCCGTTGACGGTCAAACCGAGTGCGGGTTGCTCCCCATACAGGCCGTGAATTTGGAATTTGCCATCCGAACTACTGAGCATGAGCGCGACCCGATTGTGCTCATCCAAGATGTCCTCGAAGTAACCAAACACATGGTACTGGGTTGTGTGGTCGTGAATCGGATTCGAACTGCCATCGGGCGACTCGATCCCTCTGAGTGGCGCGCCATGGTCTTCCTCAGCAATCGGCGCAAATAAAAATGCGTCGAACTCGGTGCCCAACGGGCTTAGAGTACCGTTTCCTTTCATGACGATTGCCAACGATGGAGATCAAAGCCCACGTCCTCAACGGGACATAAAGTATGGTTGGATCAATGGGGACAGCCGATACTCCGAATTAATGAATTGTGCTACCCGGCTTTTGGTAGGTAGAACTACGGGGTTGAGCAGGCGTGGATGACGGCGCGTCCGCGCGTAGGGGCCCGGTAGGCGATCGCATGCGCGGCACACCACGCGGCAGCACTCGCAGCAGCAGGCTTCAACGCCGATGCGATCGATAACCGTGATCTGCCCGCGCCGGTATTTGATGAGGCCTTGATTGCTATGCATTTCGTGGATCCCTCACGTGAACTTTTGGGGGTTGTTCTACCAACATTCGCGTAGGTAGAAATACGTGCCGTGCTTCGACAGCTGGTGAGCTGGGCACGCTCACCAATACTTAGCGGTGGTATTGTTTGCCTATTCGAGATTCGCGTCCGCGGCGATATTATGGATCGCTCGCGAATGGCGGGAATGTCGCTGACTTTCGGAAATAATCAGCGCGCTGCCGCTACGCTCATGCATTTAGCCACGCGTCCTGCGCCGACCAAGTGTCATCACTCGTGGTTAGCCGAGCAAGTTAGGTATATTTCCGATTGCTCGGCGCACGCCGACGGTGACATTCTGCCCACACCCACCGCAGGAGGACTGGAACGTGCCGATAAGGGTTCGGAAGGCGATCATTCGGCAGTTTGTGTACCCGAACGCTCCGGCCGCCGCCGCCATGGATGAGACAATCCTTAAGTTCGATCAGGGTGAACTTCGCCCCTGCCGTCCACTCGTACCCGCATGATGATCAAAATCCCCCAGTCCGGCAGCGACACGGCCTTACGTGGTCTCGTTGAGGCGATCAGTTTGGCAAACGGCGACGGTACGACCCTGCGCCTCGCGTATGTCGGCAATACCGTTGTTCTTGCGATGACGTATTCCACCGCCATCGCCGCGACCGATGATTTCTTTGAAGCACTACGGGATGACGGCAAAGCGGCATTGCAAGAGGCGGAGAACACCGGCAAACAGGCTGGGCTGCGCTCCGAGTCCGGGATGCTCGAGACGACGATCGACAACACCGATGAGTTGCTGGTGAAGCAGGCCATGGATTGGCCTGCCGATAATCATCGTGATGGGCACACATGGACGCGGAAGATGTCGGGCGATGTTCGATATGACCTAAGATCGTCTTAATTGGCGCTAAGGAGCAAGTACATGCAACAGTCTGCGGTCAACGCAACAGTCCAAATCATCACCTGCGAAAATCTGCAAGCGCTCATTGATGCGCTGCACAAACATGATTACCAGGTGCTCGGCCCTACAGTGCGGGACGGCGCAATAGTTTATGACACGATCGCTCACGTTGCCGATTTGCCTGCCGGTTGGAAGGATCACCAGGAGGCGGGACGTTATCGGCTGGAGCGACGTGCCGATGACGCGCTGTTCGGCTTTGTGGTCGGCCCCCAATCCTGGAAGCGCTTCCTGCATCCACCCCTCGAAAGCCTGTGGACCATGGGCCAGGGTGATGGCGGCGTGACGCTCTCGAGCCACGCCACGACCGCGCCCAAATTTGCATTTCTGGGAGTTCGGGCTTGCGAGATTCATGCCATTGCGATCCAGGATCGGGTGTTCGTTGACGGACCCTATCCGGATGCCGCCTACGCGATGCGACGGAAGGATGCCTTTATCGTTGCGGTTAACTGCGGGCAGGCGGGGGGCACGTGTTTCTGCGTCTCGATGCACACGGGACCGAAGGCGAGCTTGGGCTTTGATCTGGCGCTGACCGAACTGCTCGAGGGTGACGACCATCAGTTCCTGGTCGAAGTCGGGAGCCAGGCCGGCGCGGAGTTACTCGAGCAGGTGCCCCATTTTCAGGCGACAGACGCCCACCTGGCCGCCGCCGAAGCCGTGGTTAGCCGCACGGCAAGCCAGATGGGCCGGAGCCTCGACACCGTGGGCATCAAGGAACTCCTGCAGGGCAACCTCGATCACCCCCGATGGGATGAGGTTGCCCAGCGCTGCCTGACCTGCGGCAATTGCACCATGGTGTGCCCGACCTGCTTCTGCACGACGGTGGAGGATCACAGCGACCTGACAGGCATTGCCGCGGAGCGCGTGCGCAAGTGGGACTCCTGCTTCACTCTCGATTTCTCCTACCTCCATGGCGGCAGCGTGCGCTCAACGGCGCGCTCACGCTACCGGCAATGGATGACGCATAAGCTGGCGAGCTGGTTTGATCAGTTTGGCACTTCGGGGTGCGTCGGCTGCGGCCGCTGCATCACCTGGTGCCCCGTCGGTATCGACATCACCGAGGAAGCGGCCGCGATCCGCTCTACCCCAAACGCCGGGAAGGGAGTAACGCATGGAGGGTCTTGAGTCTATCCTGGCCAAACATCCGTTCTTCGCGGGCTTTGCAGCCGAGCATGGCCAGCTGGTGGCCGCTTGTGCCCGCAACCACCGCTACGAGGTCGGCGAATACCTCTTTCGCGAGGGCGGGCCTGCCAACGAGTTCTTTCTGATTCGCCACGGTCAGGTCGCTCTCGAGATCGGTGCGCCAGGGACCGCACCCATTGTATTTGCCACGCTCGACCAAGGGGACCTTGTCGGCGCCTCCTGGCTGGTTCCGCCCTATCGCTGGCTGTACGACGCACGTGCCGTGACGCTGACGCGCGCGATCGGTATCGACGCTGCCTGTCTGCGAGCCAAGTGCGAGGCGGATCACCATCTCGGCTACGAGATGATGAAACGCTTTCTGCCAGCCCTGGTGCAGCGACTGCATGCGACCCAGCTGCAAATACTAGACGTCTACGGCAAGCGTTGACGTGCTAGCGGTAACGTACCCTGACCCTCTCCTGCCACGGCTCTATCGGGTCGAGCGCGTACAGCGCGAACTGGCGGATACCACAACGTTCGAGCTGACCCCATTAAGCGGTTTACGGCCAACGTTTGAGCCTGGTCAATTCAATATGCTGTATGCCTTCGGCGTCGGGGAGATCGCCATCAGCATCAGCGGCGCGGCCGACGCGACCGGTTTCGTTCACACTGTACGCGAGGTTGGCGCCGTCAGCGGAGCGCTCGCCAAACTCAAAGCCGGCGCTCCGGTTGGCGTGCGTGGGCCATTCGGCACCGGCTGGCCAATCGCTGCAGCGCGAGGGGCCGATGTCCTCTTTGTAGCCGGCGGCCTGGGCCTGGCGCCGCTTCGACCCGCGATCTACCATGTTCTGGCCAATCGGGCTCGATACGGTCGCGTGGTCATTCTTGTGGGTAGCCGCAACCCCGACGGTATGCTGTATCACCCTGAATTGGAGCAGTGGCGTCAGCAACATGACGTGAACATCGAATTGACCGTCGACCACGCCGATGCCACCTGGCATGGCCATGTGGGCGTCGTGCCGGCGTTAATCCGACGGTTTGCTATCGACCCCGCCGACACTGTGGCGATGATATGCGGCCCGGAATTGATGATGCGATTTACTGTGAGCGCCCTGCGCGATGCCGGCGTTGAACCAGAGCGGATCTTTCTCTCGCTGGAGCGCAACATGAAATGCGCCATTGGTCTGTGCGGCCACTGTCAGTTCGGGCCCGTCTTTGTCTGCAAAGATGGGCCCATCATGCGTTTCGATAAGATCGCGGAGATCTTTGCCATGCGGGAGATCTGAGGTGAGTGAGCACACGCGTCCCCGGCTCGCGGTATGGAAATTTGCCTCGTGCGACGGCTGCCAGCTGTCCTTACTCGATTGCGAGGATGAGCTTCTGACACTGGCCGATGCGGTACAGATCGTCAATTTCCCTGAAGCCTCGAGCGCCACCGAAGCTGGGCCTTATGACCTGTCGCTTGTGGAAGGATCGATCACGACCGCGCGTGATGCCGAGCGCATCCGAATGGTGCGCCAGCAATCCAAGCATTTGATCACGATCGGGGCCTGCGCCACGGCGGGCGGCATTCAGGCGCTGCGCAATTTTGCGAACATCAACGACTTCATCGCCGCCGTCTACGCCTCCCCGCAATACATCACCACGCTGGCAACCTCGACGCCCATCTCAGCGCACGTGCCGGTCGACTTCGAATTGCACGGCTGCCCGATCAACAAAATGCAGCTCATCGAGGTAATCAGCGCCTTCCTGGCCGGCCGCAAGCCGGCCATTGCCGCCCATAGCGTCTGCATCGAGTGCAAGCAACGCGGCACCGTATGTGTGATGGTTCAAGGCACGCCTTGCCTGGGGCCGGTGACGCATGCCGGCTGCGGCGCGATTTGCCCGGCCTACCGGCGGGGTTGTTATGGGTGTTACGGTCCGATGGAAAGCCCCAACACCACCGCCCTGGCACGCGAATGGCGGGCCTTGGGCGCCACGTCGCGCGACGTGCAACGCGTCTTTCGCAGCTTCAACGCGGCGGCCGAGCCCTTTGCAACTGAGAGCAAAGCCCATGGCGACTAAGACCCTTCGCGTCGACTACCTCACCCGCGTCGAAGGTGAAGGCGCCCTCGACCTTGAGATCAGCGATGGCCGGGTTACGTCCGCGCAACTCCGGATATTCGAGCCACCGCGTTTTTTCGAGGCGTTTCTGCGCGGACGCGGCTATGCCGAGACGCCGGACATCGTGGCGCGCATCTGTGGGATCTGTCCGATCGCCTACCAAATGAGCGCTGTTCATGCCATCGAGAACGCGTTTGGCGTCACGGTCGACGGACCGCTGCGTGCCCTGCGGCGGCTAATCTATTGCGGCGAGTGGATTGAGAGTCATGCGCTACACGTGATCATGCTGCATGCACCAGATTTCCTCGGCTTTCCGGACGCTATCCAGATGGCGCGCGAGCACGGCAACATGGTGCGCAACGGCCTCACTTTAAAGAAGGCGGGCAACGAATTGATTCGGGTGCTGGGGGGACGCGAAGTTCATCCCGTCAACGTCAAGGCTGGGGGCTTCTATCGGGTACCAAGCCGCGCGGAATTGGTCCCGGTAACCGAAAGCCTGACGCACGCGCGCGAGCTCGCCATCGACCTCGTGCGTTGGGTCGCGGCCTTCACGTTCCCGCAGTTTGAGCGGGACTATGAATTCGTGGCGCTCCGGCACCCGGACGAATATCCATTCAACGAGGGAAGGCTGGTCTCGAATCGCGATATCGACATCGGCATCACCGAGTACGAGACACAGTTTGAGGAACGACAGGTGGCGCATTCCACGGCGCTCCACTCGATGATCAAGCGGCGCGGCGCCTACTTGGTCGGCCCGCTTGCCCGCTACGCGCTCAATTTCGATTGCCTGCCGGACTCCGTCCAGGCCCTCGCTCGAGAATGCGGCCTCGGACCCGTGTGCCGGAACCCCTTCAAAAGCATCATTGTGCGTGCACTCGAGATCGTTTACGCCTGTGAGGAAGCGCTCAGGCTGATCGCTGCGTATGAACCGCCGGCACTGGCGGCCGTGCCCATCACGCCCCATGCCGGGACGGGCTTCGGTTGCACGGAGGCCCCCCGGGGCCTGTGCTGGCACCGCTATGATTTCGATGCCGAGGGCACGATCCGTGCGGCTCGCATCGTGCCCCCCACCTCGCAGAACCAGCCGAGCATCGAGGCGGATCTCACCGCCCTGGCCACAACGATTTTGGACCAGCCGGATGAGGTCATCCGCGATCGCTGCGAACAAACGATCCGCAATTTCGATCCGTGCATTTCATGCTCGGCCCATTTTCTAAAATTGTCGGTGCACCGAACATGACCCGGGTGCATGAGCGCGGCGCCCGGCCGGGCAAGGTGCTGGTCGTCGGACTGGGCAACCCGGACCGAGGGGACGACGGTATTGGTGCGGCCGTGGCGCAAGCACTCGTCGGTCGGCTGCCACCGGACGCGGCGGTGAAGGTTCGTCGCGGCGATCTCTTGGCCCTGATTCAAGATTGGGAGGGGTTCGAGGCGATCGTGTGTATCGACGCCGCGGCGCCAATGGGCGTGCCGGGTCGCATTTGCCGGGTTGATTTGAATTCGACTGCGTTGCCCAGGAACCTTAGCTTCACCTCGAGTCATGCCTTGGGGCTCCCCGAGGCGATCGAGCTCGCCCGCTCGTTGCAGCTGGCGCCGCGACAGATCATTGTTTACGCCATCGAGGGCGCATCGTTTGACAGCGGCGCGCCGCTGACACCCGCCGTGGCTGCGGCAGCGCAGTTGGCCGCAGATCAGGTGGTGGCGGAGGTGGGTCAATTGCGATGTTCGACACCCGAGGCGGCCTTCGATGCATGAAACGGGGATTGTCCGAGATGTGATCCATCGGCTTGAGCAAGCCGCCCGGGATGCCGGCGCCGAACGAGTCTGTGGCGTTGACGTGTGGCTCGGTGCATTGAGTTCTTTTTCGCCCGCGCATTTCAGAGCACACTTCGATGAGGAGTCGCGCGGGACGGTCGCGCAGGGTGCTGCGCTGCGCATCGTAGCGTCGGAGGACATTGCGGATCCGAACGCCCAAAACGTGATGATTCGGAGCGTGGAGCTGGAGATACCGGAACGGACCGCGTAGCCGGTCATGCACCAGTGCTCGTCCAGAAAGGAAACCTTTGCGCCGCGCCAGCGGCTGCGGCTGGACGTGACCGGAACCCAGGTGACCGAACGGCATCACGCCCTGACCTCGGTGGCCGAGCTGCTGCGGAATGGACGGATCATCGTGCTCAAGGGCTTGGGCGGCTTCCAGCTGCTGGTCGATGCGCGCCATGAGGCGGCGGTGCCCCGCCTGCGTGAGCGAAAGCAACGCCCGGCAAAGCGCTACAGCATATAACTCTTGCCGGCATTTCCGCCTGTCCGTGCTTCAGCGGATGTGTCGCCATTCACGAAACTCTCAGTCGCGCCTGAGCAGGACCCGCCGGATCAAACCGCTTGGGGCTGCGGGGCTTGCGCACGTAAGCGGCGCTGCCGGCATAAGTCGCCGCCGCACCCAGCTGCTGTTCGATGCGCAACAGCTGATTATATTTCTCTACCCGTTCGCCGCGTGCAGGCGCCCCAGTCTTGAGGTGGCCGGTATCGAGCGCCACAGTTAGGTCGGCGATGAAGGTATCTACTGTCTCACCCGATCGATGCGACACAAAAGCGCCCCAGCCGTGATTGCGGGCAAGGCGGGTAGCGGCGATCGTCTCCGTCAGGGTGCCGATCTGATTGAGCTTGATGAGCACGGCGTTGGCAATGTTTTCTTCGATCCCGCGGGCGATGATCTGCGGGTTGGTGCAGAACACATCGTCGCCCACCAGCTCGATGCGATCTCCCAGTGAACGGTTGAGCAGTTGCCACCCCGTCCAGTCATCCTGGGCCATGCCGTCTTCCAGCAGCACCAACGGATAGCTGTCGAGCAGCTTCGCGTAATAGGCAGTCATCGCGGCGGAGTCGAGTTTTTGGTTCTCGCTGCGCAGGTGGTATTGGTGCTGCTCATAAAACTCGCTGGACGCAGGATCGCAAGCAATGCCGACATCTTGGCCTGGCCTGAGTCCCGCACTGTGTATGGCCTGCACGATCAGGTCAAAGGGTTCCTCGTTGCACGAAACCCGTGGGGCGAATCCGCCTTCATCACCGACGCCGACGGACAAGCCTTTGCTTTCCAGCAACGATTGCAGGGCGTGATAGATCTCGCTGCCCCATTCGATCGCCTGGCTGAAACTGTCTGAGCCATAAGGGGCGATCATGAATTCCTGAAAGTCCGCGCCCTGCCAGTGGGCGTGAACGCCGCCGTTGAGGATATTCATATGGGGTACGGGCAGGCGCGTGGCGCCCGGGCCACCGAGGTACTGAAACAAGGGCAGTCCGCTGGCGGTAGCAGCAGCGCGCGCCACGGCCAGCGACACACCCAGGATGGCATTCGCGCCCAGCCGCGCCTTGTTCGACGTTCCATCGAGTTCGATCATGGTCTGATCAATCAGGGCCTGCCGCCGTGCATCCATGCGCCGGAGTTTTGGGGCGATACGCTCGTTGACATTGGCTACTGCCTGCAAAACGCCTTTACCGCGAAAACGCTTGGAATCGCCGTCGCGCAGCTCCACCGCCTCACGGCTGCCGGTTGAGGCCCCGGACGGAACGGCGGCCCTGGCACAGGTGCCATCTTGAAGTTCGCACTCCACCTCCACGGTCGGGTTGCCGCGAGAGTCGAGTATTTCCCGGCCGAACAGTGACTGAATTTCAAAACAACGATTCATAGTTCTATGCGGTGGCTTAACACCGGCCGCCAGCGATCAACGCCCATGCTGCCAAGATTCACCGACGTTCCCATTGCTGATACCGATTCTGACGCGATTGGGTTTTTCTCGCCGATCGCCTTCATGATTTAGGAGCTCCTGACAGGCGCTTTTCCACCGCTAGCACCTGCCGGGTTGTGGAGAGTACGGCGTCCGGATTGAGACTCATGGCATCGATGCCGATTTCCACCAGATACTCGGCCATTTCAGGATAATCCGAGGGCGCCTGCCCGCACAGTCCGGAATGCCGGCCGTTGCGACGCGCACCCTCCACTGCGAGGCGGATCATCTCTTTCACGCCGGGATCGCGCTCGTCGAAATCGAAGGCCACGATTTGCGAATCCCGGTCCACGCCGAGCGTCAACTGGGTCAAATCATTGGAGCCGATCGAGAATCCATCGAACAGCTTGGCAAAGGCGTCGATCTGGATGACGTTGTTGGGGATCTCGCACATGACGTAGACCTCAAGTCCATTGTCCCCGCGCCTGAGGCCATTGGCCGCCATGGCCTCGAGCACCTTTTCGCCCTCCTGAACGCGACGGCAAAAAGGAATCATCAGTTTCACATTGCTCAGCCCCATCACCTCGCGCACCCGCTTCATCGCCGCGCACTCGAGCGCAAAACCTTCCGCGTAGGCCGGGTGGGCATAACGGGATGCACCGCGGAATCCGAGCATCGGATTGTCTTCCTTCGGCTCGAAAAACGTGCCGCCCAATAGCGTGGCGTATTCATTGCTCTTGAAGTCGCTCATACGCACCACGCAGGGTTTCGGATAAACCGCTGCAGCGATCGTGGCCACACCCTCGGCAAGCGTCTTGACGAAAAACTCCGCAGGGTTATCGTACGCAGTGCTCAGGGCGGCGATCTTCTCGCGTGTGGCAGCGTCCACCTTTTCGGGATGTTTGATCGCCATCGGGTGCACCTTGATGTATTCACTGATGATGAATTCCATGCGCGCGAGCCCGATGCCATCCACCGGCAGTGAGGCGAGGCTGAAAGCCTGATCCGGATTACCCAAGTTCATCATGATCGCCGTTTTCGGGTGTGCGAGCTGACTCAGATCGGTCTCCTGAATATCAAAGAGCAAGATCCCTGTGTAGATGTTACCGCTCTCGCCTTCGGCGCAACTGATGGTGATCTCCTGGCCGCTTTTGAGTACCTCAGTCGCACGTTCAGTTCCCACGATGGCGGGTATACCGAGTTCGCGCGCCACGATGGCGGCATGGCAAGTCCGGCCGCCCTGGTTCGTCACAATCGCCGCAGCGGTTTTCATAACGGGCTCCCAGTCCGGTGTCGTGGTATTGGCGACCAGCACTTCCCCGGTTCGAAAATCGCCGAGATTCCTGACGTCATCGATGACACGCGCCTTTCCGGCGCCAATCTTGGTGCCAACCGCCCTGCCCTGGAGAAGAACCGTCGATTTCCCTTTGAGATGATAAATCTCGAGTATCGCGCCCTTCTTATTCGACGCCACCGTCTCCGGTCGCGCCTGCACCATGTACAGATGTCCATCGATCCCGTCTTTGGCCCACTCCATATCCATAGGCTTGTAGAAACCCGCCTTTTTGGAATAGTGTCTTTCAACCTTGATCGCATAATCGGCCAGCACCATGACCTCCGGGTCGGTGATGCAAAAGCGGTTTCGTTCTTCGCCGCTGGAATCAACGTTTTTGGTGTACTCCACAGCGATATTGCCGGTGTTGAGCGTCTCGGTGAAAATCATCTTTTTCCGCTTACTGCCCAGACGGCGTTTCAAGACCGCGCGATAGCCCTTGATGAAGGTCGGTTTGTGCGCATAGAAGCTATCCGGATCGATCGTGCCCTGAACCACGTTTTCGCCGAGCCCCAGAGCGGCGTTGATGAAGACCACATCTTTGAAGCCGGTTTCGGTGTCCAGCGAAAACATCACGCCGCTGGCCCCGATGTCGCTTCGCACCATTTTCATGACCACGACGGAGAGATAGACCCTGTAGTAATCGAAGTGATTGTCGTATTTGTAGTGGATGGATCGATCGGTGAAATTGGAAGCAAGGCAGCGCTTGTAGGCGTCAAGCAACGCATCGTCACTCGAGATATTCAGATAGGTGTCATTCTGTCCGGCGAAAGAAGCCTCTGGGGAATCCTCGGCGGTGGCCGAGGAGCGCACAGCCAACGAAATATGTCCGGCATATTCCTGTTTGAGTAGAGCATAACCGCGCAGGATCTCTGCCTTCAGGTCATTAGGCAACTCACACCCATACATGACCGCCCGGGCCTTTGCGCCGCGACTCTGCAAATCCTTGATGTTGTCGGGGTCGAGTCCGTCAAGCGCCTGATGCAACAACGGCCACGCCTTATTGTGGTCAAGCACATACCGATAGGCCTCTGCCGTAATGGCAAACCCGTTGGGTACCCGTACACCGTCAGCGGTCAGATTTTGATACATCTCGCCCAGCGAGGCATTCTTGCCGCCAACCAGCGGCACGTCGTCAATACCAATCTCTTTGAACCAGCGAATATAAGAGCATGAAACCGTCATGATTGTTTCCCTTTCAATGAAGGTCGAACGTGGCCAGTCGCTTCTGGAGCGTCGAGGGGCGGCGGTGAAACCGTCGCCTTCCCATCGGCTCGCCGGAAGCGGTAAGGAGCTCCCTACTCATTTTGCGACAGGTGTCGCGTGTGCCTGCTGCGCGGCGGCAATCGCGGTCACGGTGATCTCACCAAGTTGGTCTGCGGCAATCGCGCTGCCCACAACAAGCACTGTCAAATTCAACAGGAGGCGCCTCGTCGAACGTCCATCCGGTCGGCGACATTTCATAGGACAATTTCCAATACTTATTGGTACGAGACGTTAGCTCCGCATGGCCCTGCGCACCATCAGTAATTCTACCAAGACACTCTGTATATGACACGGCATTGCCTGTCGACGATTTAAAGAGCGGCTGTGCAATTCTCGTCGGGCGATAGGTGAATCCACGGATAGCGTAATCCGCTGTTCAAGATCAGCGTTTGCGGGGCTGATTCAAATCCCGAAGGATTTGGCGGGAGCCTTTTATGAGTACATGGTCGATCGCCCAATCCCGTGATCGCAAGCTAATGGTTCGGAGCCCTTTATCAGTGAGCATCAAACCGAGCGACATGACGCCGATCGTCGATCTCACCCATGATAAGGGGACTGGCCCCTTTCGCGTGCGACGTCCGGTTTATGTTGATCTACTGCCACCCTGCAATGGTGCTTGCCCTGCGGGCGAGAACATCCAGGCATGGCTCGACTTGGCGCAAGCGGGAAAGTATCGCCAGGCCTGGGAAGCGCTGGTGCGCGACAACCCCATGCCGGCGGTACATGGCAGGGTTTGCTACCACCCGCGCGAAAGCGCCTGCAACCGGGGCGCGCTGGATGCGCCCGTGAGCATTCATGCGATCCAACGCTTTTTGGGGGATCTCACCTCACAACAGAGCTGGTCGTTCAAGGTCGACGATGCACCGAGCGGTAAGCGCGTATTAGTCGTGGGCGGCGGCCCCTGCGGGCTGTCGGCCGCCTATCATCTGGCGCGTCTTGGCCACTCCGTCGAGATCCATGAGGCGGGGCCGCTGGCGGGCGGCATGATGCATTTCGGCATACCGGCCTATCGGCTACCGCGGGCCGATCTCAAGCGAGAGATTGCGCGCATCGAGGCCCTGGGGGTCAAGTTCGTCACCAACCATAGAGTGGCTGACCACGATCAAGGAGATCGTTGGCCCGGATCTCATCGTTGAGATGATGGAGCTCGATGCCCAGGGGAGGCCGCAACCCACGGGACGCTTCGAGACGCTCAAGGCGGATGCGATCGTGCTGGCGTTGGGTCAGGAGAGCGACAGCGAATTCCTGCGTCAGGTGCCGCACATCGAATTCACTTCGGACGGGGCCGTCAAGGTCGGCCCTGACATGATGACCGGTCACTCCGGAATTTTCGCTGGTGGGGATGTGGTGCCCGGCGAGCGATCGGTCACCGTCGCGGTGGGACAGGGCAAACGCGCAGCCCGGCACATGGACGCGTGGCTGCGCGGTGCGCGCTTGCCGCAGTCGCTGAAGCATGCGCCGGTATCCTTCGACATGCTGCATCTGCCGGTGTACAGCGATGCCGAACCAAGCGTGCAGAGAACCCGGGCTGTGCAGAATCGTTTGAGCGGCTTCGGGGAGGTCGTCGCAGGACTTCAGGAGAAAGAGGCGCGCTACGAAGCGCAGCGCTGCCTATCCTGCGGCAACTGCTTTGAATGCGACAACTGCTTCAATGTCGCCGCGCGTTCGCTAGCCACCCAGGCCTTGTCTATCTTCGGCGAGCATTCCGATGTGATGGCCACTCGCACCACGGGGTTTGCGCTCTTCTCGTCGGGTTCCGTGCAAGAGGCTCATGATTCTGCGCTGATCGCGCAGGCCGCGACGCTTCAATCCCGGATTCCTTTCTTGCATTTTTTCGATGGATTCCGAACCTCGCACGAGGTCAATACGCTGCGTTTACTGAGCGACGACCAAATCCGCGCGATGATCGACGATGAGCGCGTCCGCGCCCATCGGGCGAAGGCACGGGATTGGATCGTAAGTGACATGGCCCCGTGAAGACGCGCAGCAATTGCCATCCGGCGTTGACATCGTACATTGATCGACGGGTGAGGATTGGACACACGGGATAAGGGCTTTCGGTTATTATGCGCTTGCTCTAGACACAAATTAGGCGCCCGCAAATGGGTACGCGGGCCCCAACTCAGGAAATCAGGCGATCCTCAACTGGGAAATCCTGCACGATCACCACGAATAACGTCACCAACCCGGCGATTCGATTCCGGGCGATCCGACGGCCCCCCACGTGGCTTTCGTTCGCCTTCTAGAATTCATCGGGGTTCTCTTGGTGGCGTAGTGGATTTACTCGGCGGTATGAACTGTATTTCCGGGTTTTGAAGCCCTACTTCGCGAGCCCAGTATCCAGCGCGCCCGTAATGTTCATAGAGACCCATCTCCTGTTCACGAGGTATCGGAAGGTCTGCCGAATACGGCGGAGCGCTTTTCACCTGGTCTCGAGTCAGACTCACCAACACCTTGTTGTCATCCCATCTCACGTATTCGATCCATTGGGGCGAGATCAGTACGTCGTGGCCCAGCCACCAATCGCTGGTGCTCACGATCATGTAGCGAATCGCCCAGGTCTTCTCGTCGAACAGAAAGCCTTTGACGGGTCCGATATCGCCATCGGACGCATGGATGTGGTAGGCCATGACCGTGTCACAGCTGCGCAGGTGGTGATCGGAATGCTTGCGATGCTCCGCTTCGGCTTCCACATCCGCGCGGGCATCTTCCACCTGTGTTCGACGGCGGGCGGCTTCGGCCCCCTCGTGCTCCAGACCCGATATCAGCGACCCCGGATGAGCGCCCCGACCCCACAGGCCGCCGCCGCCCCAGTAGAACGGATATCCGTAATAACGCAGATACTCAAGTTCATGCTGGCGGGACACCGGCTCATCGGCGTCGATGTTCGGACTATTCTTCACTTGGTTCTTCGTGAGAGACACCGGCAGTACCTTTGTTTGCCAGGCGGGCGCGTTGACCGCCATGGGTGAAATCAACACTCGCCGGCTCGACAGCCAAGCGTCGGTCTCAACGACGACATAGCGGATGACCCAGGCGGCGTCATCGAAATACATGTCTTTTACGGTGCCGATAATGCCGTCGGTGGCTCCGATGGAGAATCCAAGCAGGTCCTTCATATTACGTAGCATTTGAAGCGCTCCTGGGTGCAGAAAAGGTAGCCATTATGAAGCAATTATCACTACTTGCGCGTCGAAAGGTGTAAGCCTGTCCGTGCCGAAGAAGGAACAGGCTGACGGAACGTTGTTTTGCACTTCGCCTCGCAGCGTGCCGTGAACCCATCGCGACATCTCCCGCTTGATTCCCAGCAACTCGTAGACCTCGGGGCCGCCGCCCGCATTCCCTCGGCGCGTTGCATGCGCCGGAATCACCGTCCATCAATCGCGGGACGGACCGACAGGCTCTCGTCCAACGGCGCGCATTTCCGACTTACGGAACGATGGTGACGGGAAGGGGGGCAAGGCTTACCAGTTTTTGAGAGACGCTGCCAAGCAGCAGGCCGCGGCCGAGCGACGTTCAAAGTCCTCGCGAACACACTGTCATCACCTGGGTTTCCGCTAGTCGGGACGAGAAGTTCTTTAATGGCGACCTTCTGGATACGCAGGTGCAACCTGCTTAAGAGACTCTTCTATCACTCGGGATGCAACCCGTGCGACTGGCAATACAACTTTTGCAACGAACTCCTCGCGTCGAAGTTCATGACGTCAAGGTCGGCGGAGTCGAAACGACAGACGAGTCGTTAGGTGAAGAATCACTCGCTTCGCGGACCTTTTCTTTTATCCGAATGACTATGGTGCTCATCATGACGCTATTAGGCACTAAGATATGGTTCTCGTCGGAGTCCAGCAGAATCGTATATCCGAGAGAAATCACTTGTACGACTGCCGTAACCAAGCCCTTCGGGGTAGTCAATTGGACGTGGTCGCCGACCCTGATCGGTCGGTATAATACCAGGGAAAAACCGGCGACGACGTTGCTCAGCGTGCTTTGCGCAGCAAGACCGAACACGACCGAAACGACGCTGGCTCCGGCGAGCAGCGCAGTCCCGACGGATCGCAAATCCGGAATCAGGTGAGCATAAAGAATCAATGCAACGACGTAGACGAAGACCTGACCCAAGGCGCTTGCGAAGGCAAGCCCTGTGACATCAGATAAATGCACCCTGAGTCGCCGGGCTCCTCTTCGGACAAAAGCAGCAAGCCCAATGGCTGCCACCAAAAACAAGACACCAAGAATCACCGCGCCGAGGGCCGTGCGGGGACTAAAAAAATCAGACTGCGAAAGATGAGCGAGATAATTCATCGTGTACTTGGAACGCAGGATGCCCCGCGCCAAAAGTATAAGCCGATTCGCCCGCTAAAACGCACGGCCTTCTCCAATCAGCCGGAAGTCCACTAATTCTTCGGCTGCGAGCCAATCTTCCAGCTCGTGACCGGACGCAAACTGGCGTTCCTGTGCGAAGCGGTAAGCAATCTCAGCGATCAAGGCAAACCGATCCTCGTGAAAATGCGGTGTGGCCGATATCCGCGATGCTCCTGCGAGAGGCTCGGGCACGTAAGTTTCTGCCGGCACCTCCGGCGTTATCGCGTCGAGGGGCGCGTCTGGGGCCCGAGAGGCCGTGAGTAGATTCATCTTGCGGGTCTCTCTGTTCATTTCCTTGCGAGCTCCTTGCGGATCGCCAATAATTCCCGCCGGCGCTTTGCGTTTGACTTGGGGTAAGTCATCTTGAGTGCCTTGAACGTATCGAGCAGGATTTTCGATACAATCAGCCGAGCGCCTTCCTTGTCGTCGGCCGGAACGACATACCAAGGCGCATCCTGGCTGCTCGTGGCACTGAGGCAGTCCTCATACGCCCTCACGTAGTGCTTCCAGTAGCCCCGCTCTTTGATGTCCGCAAGACTGAACTTCCAGTTCTTCTCACTTCAACGCCCCGCGATGGGACATTTTGCGATGCCGCAACGGCAACGAACATGGCCACGACTAGGACGGCTCGCGATCTTGCCTTCGATTTCCTTCCTACCGGCTTCAACCTCGTGCTGTCTGTTCGACAGCGTACAGAGTGCTTCGCCGGGCGAGCGCATGCTCCAAGATTGACTTAGATGCCAGCAGAGGTGATGCCCTTAGATGCCAATGTAAAAGGTCCTCAACTCGCGGCATGGGCTGCGCCATCGTTGACCGAGTCTTTGGTCAATAACCTGAAAGTGTGAAGAGCAATAAGGAGGATCATCAATGGCTCATGCTTATTGGAACGACTGGTATTTCGGTTGGGGCTGGTTTCTATGGTTCGGTTTTGTGTTTCTGCTGTTTTCGAGCCTTGGAAACTGGGGTTATACGTATCGGGCTCACCAGAAATTCGACAAGCCGCCACGCAAGGAGGCATTCGATATTCTCGACGCGCGGTACGCGAAGGGCGAGATAAACCGCGAAGTATACAATCAGATGAAATCTGAGATTGCCAAGGAATAACGAGAAGACGCAGAGCGAATCGTTCACGGCTTAGGTTCTACGAAGTGAGCCTAGATTGAGTTCGCGGGCCACGGACCTCGCGATTATGAGTTCCTCGTCGGTGCGGATGGCACGCGCCTTGACGCGACCGACGTCCACAAATATGCAGGTAAGTGCGGTCGCTTTCTTCATCGGTTAGCCAGATGTTGGGGACGGGAGATTGAGTCAGGTAGTAGTCGGCAATCCGTTGGGCTCATAGTGGCCCTCTCGCTATGCATATTCCTGCCATCGTGCCAGAAGTATGGCGCTGGAGCGCTGTTGCAAGCGATAAGTCTGTGAATGATCCACAAGCGCTTCCGTCCCTGCGACGAACAGGTCTTGCGGCGTCAAGCCAGATGTATCGACTGCCAGGTACCAGCGCCACTCTTGCGGCAGAGGTGGCAAATCAAAGCTCGTATCACTCGCGCCAGCGTTGAACATCAGCAACAGCGCAGCGTGTTCGTTCTCCTGGATCAAGCAGGCGAGGCTTTGGGCCTTCGCGTCAAACCAGTCCGGCAATCCGCCTGCCGGGTTGAGCCACCGGATTTCTGTGTCCGTATAGAATTGCTCCTTACTCAGCACCGGATGCGCGCCGCGAAAGGCAATCATGCCGCAGGCAAACCGGTAGATCTCTTGATGCTGCTCGAAATCAGTCCAGTTAAACCAACTGGTTTCATTGTCCTGGCAGTAAGCATTGTTGTTGCCGCCCTGGGTGCGACAAACCTCGTCCCCGCCCAACAGCATAGGCACGCCGCGCGAGATCAGCAGAGTCACGAGGAAGTTCTTGATCTGCCGCTCGCGCAAGGCCTCGATTTCGGCGTCCTTGGTCGCGCCTTCAGCGCCACAGTTCTGACTGAAGTTGGCGTCGGTGCCGTCGTGGTTATCTTCTCCGTTGGCCTCATTATGCTTGTTGCGATAGCTCACCAGGTCATTCAGAGTGAAGCCGTCGTGGCAGGTCACGAAGTTGATGCTGCCCTCGGGGCCTTTGCCGGACTTGCAATAGATGTCCGCACTGCCGCAGATGCGGTTGGCAAATAAGCCCAACATCCCCTCATCGCCCCGCCAAAAGCGTCGGACATCATCTCGGTACCGGCCGTTCCACTCCGCCCAACGGCGCTCCGAAAAACTACCCACCTGGTAGGCGCCGGCGGCATCCCACGCCTCAGCGATGATTTTGACGTCTCTCAGGATCGGATCCTCCGCGATCCGTTCGAGCAACGGAGCATTGGCTAGCAGTTTGCCGGTGCCGTCCCGGCCAAGAACCGATGCCAGGTCAAACCGGAATCCATCCACATGCATCTCGATCATCCAGTAGCGCAGCGCGGCCAGAATATGGTCCCGCACTACGGGATGATTGGCGTTGATGGTGTTACCCGTGCCCGTGTAGTTCTTGTAATAACGTTTGTCGTCCGCCAGTGTGTAAAAAATGGCGTTGTCGATTCCGCGGAAGCAGAGCGTCGGACCCAGCTCATCTGCCTCGGCCGTGTGGTTGAAAACGACGTCCAGAATCACTTCGATACCGGCCTGGTGAAGGGCCCGGACCATCTCCTTGAACTCCAGCTTCTGCTGGCCAGAACCTCCTGCACTGCTGTAGGACGCCTTGGGCGCACAGAACACCACCGGATCGTATCCCCAGTAATTCTTAAGCGCTTGACCGGTTCTGGGATTCATGCGCGTTACAGAAGATTCGTTGAACTCCTGCACGGGCATCAGCTCCACCGCCGTCACGCCCAGGCTCTTGAGATAAGGAATCTTCTCCATCAGACCGCGGTAGGTTCCCGGATGCTCCACGCCCGACTTGGGATGAATAGTGAAGCCACGAACGTGGGCTTCGTAGATGAGGGTCTTCGACCACGGATGCCGGGGTGGTTGGTCTTCGCCCCAATCGAAGGGCTCATTGACATAGACGCATTTTGGCATCGAGGCGCAGTTGTCCTGCGTCGAGATCACCAAGTCTTGCTCTGGCGCCGAGGCGTCGTATCCACGTGCCGATGCGAAATCCCACGGGGGCAGTTGCGAGATCGCGGCCGCGAAGGGATCGAGGAGCAGGCGGTTGAAATTGAATCGCTGGCCCTTGTTGGGCTCATAGGGTCCGTCCGCGCGATACGCATACAACTGACCGGGATTGATTCCCGCCACCCAGACGTGCCAGACATCGCCGGTGCGGTGACGCACTGGATCGAGATCGATGCACCGAACCGGCTTCGCGGCTTCTGGATGGTCGAACAACTCGAGTCGAACGCGGTTGGCGTGACGGCTGAGCAGAGCGAAATTGACCCCTCCCGCCCTTTCCTGCGTTCCCAACGGCAGAGGAGAACCTGCCCGAACGTCAGCGCGCTCGCAGGTCTCCGACATGTATTCGTGCAACTCGCGTTGGGACGTTGTCATCATCGTTGCCAAAGGATTCGGGCGTATTCCAACGGCACCGCCACCCCGGAGTGCTGAGCAATCACCCGCGGTGTGTAGTCGCTCGCCGGACGTGTCGTCGGTAGCGTTGCGTGATAGACGCTCCCGCGAGAGCCGCCAGGCAGCGTTCGCGCCCACTTCATCTCCTGGCGCACCGGATCGCCGCCGCCGATGCCATCGGCGTACAGCTCGACTCGCACCGCATTCGCATCGAGCCCATTCAGGCGTATTTCGACTTCCACCCTATGATGTCCCGCGTCGGTTTCGACCCGAACATCTCCGAAGCGCAGTGATTCCCACTGCTGGTCCAGCGTATGCCGCCAATCGACGATTTGCCTACCGATGGCACCCTTATCGGCGGCACGCTGATGGTAGCCGGCGGCAGCGGGAAGGTAATGTTGCTCGGTGTATTCGCGCACCGCGCGGTTGGCTGGAGAATTGCGGAGTCAATCGCGCCATGCTTTCCCGCATCCGCCTGACCCAGGCAGCGGGGATGCCCCTCTCGTCCCGGGTATAAAACTCCGAGATAGCCTCCCGCTCGAGCAAGTCGTATAGGGCGTTGGCTTCGTGTGCATCCCATCCCGGATCATCGCCGTGCTCCCGGCCATCGCCCAACGCCCACCCCACCTCGCTCGTGTAGGCCTCCGCCCACCAGCCGTCCAATTCCGACAGATTGATGCCGCCATTGACGAGCACTTTCATGCCGCTCGTGCCGCAAGCCTCCCACGGTCGCCGGGGTGTGTTGATCCAGAGGTCCACGCCCTGCACCAGCTGCTCGGTGAGCAGCATGTCGTCGTCACTGAGGAAAATCACATGGGGACGCACGTCGGGCTGCCGGATGAAATGGATCCATTCCGCAATTAGCGCCTGTCCCGCCTGGTCGGCCGGATGCGCCTTGCCGGCGATAATGAGTTGTACCGGGCGCTGTGGATTGGTCAACAGGCGCAGCAGCCGCTCCCGGTCGTGCAGCAGCAGGTTCGGTCTCTTATAGGTTGCGAAGCGGCGCGCGAAGCCCAGTGTCAGAGCATCGGGATCGAATAAGTGCTTTGCTCTGTCCATCTCCTCGGGCGAGGCGCCCGACGCCTCCAATTGTTTGGACAATCGCGTGCGAGCGTACTCGACCAGGGACTTTCTCGAGACGGTGCGCAATTGCCAGAGCTTCACGTCGGAGACGCGGCGAATGTTCCGCTCGAGAGCTTCGGTGGTCCCCATCCAGCGGTCCTTTCCACAGGCCTGCGTCCACACCTCGTCGGCCGGAGCCGAGTCCCAGGTTGGCGTGTGAACGCCGTTGGTCACGGACCCCACCGGGATGTCCTCCTGCGGCCAGTGCGGGAAAAGCGGCTCAAAGAGCTGCCGACTCACCTGCCCGTGCAACCGGCTCACGCCATTGACTGCCCCGCTTCCCCGCACCGCGAGATATGCCATGTTGAAAGGTTCCGACGGGTCGTTTGGGTTCGCTCGGCCGAGCGCTAACAGATCGTGCAGCGGTATGCCGAGCTGCTGCTGCGCATAGCCACCCAGGTATTGCTCGATGAGAGCCGGCGGGAAGCGGTCAAAGCCGGCGGCCACCGCCGTGTGGGTGGTGAAGAGATTTCCGGCTCGAGTGACGGTGAGTGCAACGTCGAAAGGCTGCGCACTCTCTTGCATGAAACTGCGGGCGCGTTCCAATGTGGCAAAGGCCGCGTGCCCCTCGTTCAGATGACACACTTGCGGCTGGATGCCGAGCGCGCGGAGCAGCCGCCATCCACCGATGCCAAGAAGCAGCTCTTGCGCCAGGCGCAACTCCGGATCGCCGCCATACAACTCGCTGGTAATGCCTCGATGTACCGGGTAATTTTCGGCGTCATTGCTATCGAGCAGGTAAAGCTTCACCCGACCGACCTGCACCTGCCAGGCGCGCAGCCAGATCGAGTAGCCCGGCAAAGCGACTTGCAACCGCAACCACTCACCATTGGCGTGGCGTAACGGGGTAATCGGCAGCTGCCCGGGATCGTTATAGGGGAAGAGGGCCCGCTGGGCCCCTTCCTTATCGATCACCTGGCGAAAATAGCCCTGACTGTAGAGCAGGCCCACACCAATGACCGGAACCCCCAAGTCGCTGGCCGCCTTGAGCTGATCACCGGCCACGTTTCCGAGCCCACCCGAGTAAATGGGCAAAGCTTCGCTCAACATGAACTCCATACTGAAATACGCTACACAATTCAGCGCAGATTGCGGGTAGGTGTTCTGAAACCATGCACTCGCCTGCGCAGCATCCCGCTGGCCTTGCACCAGATGGTCGACATTTTTGCGGAAAGCAGGCTCGGCTAACGCACGCTCAAGCTTCTCCCGCGACACCGTCTGCAGGATGACCCAGGGGTTATGCGTGAATTCCCACAGCACCGGATCGAGCTGCCGCCACACTTGGTCGGTCGCATGATTCCACGACCAACGCATATCCAGGGCAAGCGCGGCGAGGGAGTCGAACCCCTCTACGTCGTTCGTGTGCCACAGATATTGCCTTGGAGGGTTGACTTGCGTGGGTGTGCTCATGCCTTCGGACTCCCATTGGACCTGGATGCATTCATCGCTTGCTGCGCGGGTGCGCGCAGCGCCGCATCTTCGGTACCGGAGCGCCGCGCGGCAAATCGCTAGCTGTCACAGAACTGTCACACTTAAGCTGCGATTCGTTTTCTGGCTTTCGAGTTCCGGGATTCCATGGATCCGCCGACATTTAGCCTGACCAGACCCCCCATTGTAATCCAATGAATCGATATTCCAGGTATTCCCATCAGAAATGGACTGCGTGCGGCACAGCGCCTTCTGAAGTAGTGAGGGGCCACCCTGCAATGAGCAGAATTACTTCACCAGCGCCCTGCATGCGCGTGGATCTCCGAGGTTGCCATAGGTAACTCGAGACTATCCGAGAACTGTCTTGACCCATATACCCCGCCTAGCTTCAGCCGCCGTGCAATGGTTGATGAATGCTCTGCACCGCGCTGAAGAATGGCCGCCAGTGATGTCGTGCTCGCGATTGAGAGGGAACAGTGAGACTGCCTTCTTCACCGCTCCCTCCGGGTTTTATATCGCATTAGAACCCACCGACCGCGTAAAAAACCCGCCGCGCATTGTGCTCCGACTGTCGCTAATGATGGTTACCAGCGAATCAGGTCGTCGTACGATATCGTACATAGATGTGTACGAATATCGCGATACGTAATCTCCGAGCTGACCAGAGAGTGGCCCCAACCCCAAACCAACGTATCCGTCGGCCAATTTACATGTTGCGTCTGGGCCCCGCATTGGCCAGTTTGCCGTTTCTGTGCCGCCCACACAAAGGTGTTTCCAAAGCTATGTACCATTCCGAACATCGTAGGGGTTACTCACACTTATATTTAACAATGATCCATGTAGGATCGATAACAGATCAAGCACAAGGATGACCACGTGAACATCGTCGCTACGTCCGCGGGACCGCCGCGCGATAACCTGCTTCTGGGAGCTTTACCGGACGACAGCTGGGAGCGATTGCGCCCGAATCTGCAACCCATCTGGCTGCCGCCTCGACAGGCCATCTATGAGGCTGGCGCCAAACTCACCCATGTGTATTTTCCTACCACGGCCCTCGTCTCTTCCCTCGGAGTAATGAGCGACGGCGGTTCGGCTGCGATCGCGCTGACGGGATACGAAGGCATGGTGGGCGTGGCGCTGCTGCTGGGCAGTGACAGCATGCCGAACTGGGCGGTCGTCCAAAGCGCGGGGTGGGCCTACCGGATACGCTCTGCCCTCATTCAGAAGGAGTTTGGAAGAAACGGGAACTTCCGGCAGTTGCTGCTCCGCTATGTGCAGGCCCGGATTACTCAGGTGACGCAGACCGCCCTCTGCAACCGCCATCACTCCGTTGATCAGCAATTGTGTCGCTGGATCCTACAGAGTCTGGATCGAGTGGAGACGAACGAGCTCGCTATGACGCAGGATTTGATTGCCACGATGCTGGGCGTGAGGCGCGAGGGCGTCACCGAGGCGGCTGGGAATCTGCAGCGTGCTGGATTGCTCCAATACCAGCGGGGTCGGATCACCGTGCAGAATCGTGCAGGGCTCGAAGCGCGTTGCTGCGAGTGCTATGAGGTCGTGCGTAAGGAATTCAATCGCCTGTTGAGAACACCCCAGAGGATGTCCGGAAAGATCCGATGTGCTACGGTCGCTTATTCTGTGCATACAAACGGTTCGCGTTATTCGAGCACAGAACAGTCCCGCCGCATCTGACTGCGCACAAACTTCCGGCGCGGGTGGTGACATCACCCGCTGAACTCGACTGAGCGGTGCAGTCGGAGGAAGCGTTTGCGTCATTTCGGCGGCGCCAGATTAGGAACCATGTCGTTTGTCCTGCATCACGCCGTCGCGTGGCTTGGCAATGGTCCCTTGCGCGGCCGGAGTTATGACGTGGTACTCGGGATTCTCGAGTCTAACTTCGTGCGCCCAATAGCCGGCACGACCATGATGTTGGTGCAGGTGTATCTCCTGGTCCCGGTTCAGTGACACGGACGAGTCGTAAGCTGGAGCATCCTTCACTGCTTGCCGTGTCAAATTGACCGCGATTGTAGCGTCGGGCCAGCTCATCTCCTGGATCCATTGCGGCGAGATCAGCACCTGATGGCCGAACCACCAATTGCTCGTCTCCACAATGAGATATCGAATTGCCCAAGTATCCTCATCGACAAGCAGACCCTTCACCTGCCCCATGCCACCATCCGTTGCCTCGATGTGATATCGCAGGAGCACCCTGCAACTGCGCAGGTGAGCGTCACCATCCTTCTGGCGCAGGTCCGTATCCGCTTCCGCCCGAGTGTGGTCAGCTTGTGCCACAAGGTATTCCGCACCGGACTTCCCGTATCCAACACCCGTCAGCATCACCCCCGGGTAGGCGCCACCACCCCATAGGCCAGCACCGCCCCAATAATAAGGGTAGCCGTAGTACCCGAGATATTGCATTTCGTGCTGTCGCGACACCGGTTTGTCGGTATCAATATCTGGGCTGTTCTTGACTTGCTCCTTGGTGATCGAGACGGGCAGTATCCTTTCCGTCCAATCGGGATGGCCGATCGAAATAGGCGAGATCAGCACCTTGCGACTCGACAGCCAACTTCCAGTCTCGACGACGAGGTAGCGGACGACCCATGTCTTGTCATCAACATAGAAATCCTTTACGTGGCCAATCGTCCCATCGGTCGCTTGCACCGCGTAGCCCTCTAGCTCCTGCACGCTGCGTAACATCTATCCTTCTCCTTTTCAGAGCGAGCGTTGCGGCGTCAGGCCGCAGCTGCCGGTCGGGGTGGCTCTGCCACCTTGAGCGCACTATTTGGCTTCAATACCTCGTTGCCCGCGAGCGCGAGGGCCAGCGTGTTCCCATAGGGATTCATGCTGTCCACCATCGAACTGGGCATCAAGATCGTCGCTCCTCGCTCCTTGGTGGTCTCATAGATAATGTTCATCGCTCGAAGTTGCAGCGCTTCGGGGTGCCCGGCGTAAATATTGGCCGCCTCGACAAACTTACCGGCAATCGCCGCTTCGGCGGAGCCGAGAATCACGCGCGCCTGCTTCTCACGCTCAGCCTGTGCTTGACGCGACATCGCATCTTGCAGCGCCACTGGGATCGCGACGTCGCGGATTTCCACCGAACTTACCGATATACCCCAGGGAGCGGTTTTCTGACCAATTTCAATCTTCAGTTGCTCATCGGCGTCTTTGCGATCCGATAACAATGACGCCAACATCGAGGAGCCGATCATTTCGCGGAGCGACGTCTGTGCCACCCGGTCAATCGCCTCGCGGTAGTTTGTGATTGCCAATGCGGCCTTCTCCGCGTCATGCACGTGCCAGAAGATGATGGCATCGACGTTCACCGGGACCGTATCCTTGGTGAGCGCCTGCTCGGCATTGAAACCCGTCGTCTGGATGCGTCCATCGATGACCGCGACAACCGCGTCGAGCACCGGAATGATGGCAAAGAGGCCTGCCCCCTTGACGCTTTGCAGCTTTCCCATCCTTAGGATCACGAATTTCTGCCACACATTGGCCATCTTCAGCGACATCCCGATTACCACCGCGACTACGAAGAATGCAGCCCCGAGATACAAATTGACGAAGTAGCCCATCCCTGCGGCGGCGACGAGAAAGGCAAATACCAAGAATGAGGTGATCGGATTCATATGCGTTGGCCCCCTAGTCACAGCGGATTGCCTGAAACTACGCGCCGCGCGCGGCTGCTGTCGGTGCGCTAGCGCACCGACATTGCCCCCTTCTGTATGACGATTGTCAGAAATGGATGCGAATATCCGACCGCCACTACGGCGGGGGATTGTGCACAACGCTCCCCCGGGCGACCGTCTCTTCTACCAGGAGATGCTCAGATCATCCTTCACGTGCCTGACGCCAGGGAAGTTCCACGCAAGCTCCCGCACCCGCTCGAGATCCCACAGGCTCTGGACCCTGCCGCTCAGCGTGACGTCGCCGTCCTGGACGGCCACTGTGATGTCCTGCTGCTTCGAATCCCAGCGGCGCTTGAGCGCTGCTTCGATGTCCGCCTTGATGCTGCCGGCGGCTGCCCTGGGTTTGATCCCGATGCTCTCGGTCAGCCCCCTGACACCCAACAGGTTGCGGACTGCGTCGGCGGCTCTCAGCCGCTGGTAGTTCCAGTCCACCTCGCCTGAGAGAGTTACCCAGCCATTTTCTACCATGACGTTGACACCTCCCTTCGGCAGATAGCTCTGCCATTGCAGCGTGTTCTCAACCGAGCGTGCAATATCCGCATCGGTGCGATTGCTGATACCGGGTAGGTTCACGTCCATTTCCACAGCCAGACCCTTGACGCCGCAGACCCGCTGGGCGGCCTGCTCTGCCTGCCATTTCTCTGTGAAGCTGCCCACATGGCCGGCTAGCGTCACAATACCGTCCTTAACCTCGACGCCGATCTGCGATGCATTCACGGCAGGTTCCCAAGCGAGCTCCGCGATGACATCCTGCTTCAATTGCTGGTCAGTTTTCATTCAATGTGCTCCTTCAACAAAGTGTCAATGAAGTGAGACCCAATGCTATCCATGCGACAGTACGATAGCTCACCAAGGTGGCTACTCATCACACGTGGATGAGGGCCTTAAATGCAGCGACAACTGTCTCTGATGGCGGCGGCGGGGAGTCGCCCTTCCGCAGTTCAACCTCATCGCCGGAACACAGTCCCCGCGCATTCGCTTCGTCCATATCCAAGTGCAATTCCAGGCGAGAATCAGGTGAAACGCGCACTAGCACATCGCGCAGAAGGATCGGCGAATGAGGAGCGCGCATCACCGCTTGAAGGCTGTCGCCATCCTGAACACCTACGCACTCTGAATCTGCCGGGGTAATATGCACGTGCCGGAAGGCGCGGATGACGCCGCGTTCAAGCCTAAGGCTCGTCCGTGGACCCTTGATCAAGATGCCTGGGGTCTCATCGAGATCGCCGGACCTGCGTACCGGCGGCGCGATACCCAGCACAAGGGCATCTGTCGGCGACACCGCCACCTGATTCTCTGATCGGGGCGGTCCGATGACGGGAACATGACTCAGATGTCCTCGGGGCCCAATGAGAGTCACGGTCTCATCCGCCTCGTACATGTGAGGCTGCCCGAGTCGAGAGCGGATCGGGGGCTTGGCGCGCGGAGCGGCCGATGCGTCCATTTGTGTGTAAAAAGTACTCATCGCGCAGCGCCGGTATGGATCAGTTCGATAGCGCCCTTGTGGGGTCAGCTGAAACCACAGGGTTAGGAGCCAAACTCACTCTTCACCGCGTGTTCCCCGTATGCGGGCCGCCGGTAATGGCTGTAAAGCGACCTTTCTCCGGCGGCGTCTAGCAGCAGTTCTGGATCGAAGGTGGGGGATTCCTTCACCGCTTGACGGGTGAGTTCGGTGGTGACGATCGATTGCGCCCAATCGACGCTCGCAATCCATTCCGAGGCAACGAGCACTTGATGGCCCAACCACCAATTGGATGTGTCCACGATGAAAAAGCGTATAGACCAGGACTTCTCATCGATGAGGTAACCGCGAACATGCCCGATTTCGCCATCTGAGGCACGCAGATGGTAGCCGCTCACTGCATCGCAACTGCGCAAATGCGGGTCCTGCTTCTCGCGCTGGTCACGCGCAATCTCCGCCTCTCCGACCTTGTGGCTGAGCGAAGGCATCATCATACTTGGGTAAGGGTGCGCTCCCCAAATGCCCATACCACTCCAGTAGTACGGATAACCGTAATAGTCATAGTAACTCTTCTCATACTGGCGGGAAACCGGCTCGTCCGTATCGATCGAGGGGCTGTTCTTGACCTGCTCCATTGTGAGCGACGCCGGGACGATCCCGGTCTCCCAACCCGCCTGCCGGATCGACAGAGGAGAGATCAGAACCCGTCGGTTCGAGAACCAGGTACCGGTCCTTACCACGAGATACCGGACGACCCACTGATCGTCATCGAAATAGAAATCCTCCACGCTGCCGATGACGCCGTCCGTTGCCTCGATGGTGCACTTTTTCAGATCCTTAGCGGTGCGGAGCATGCGATGCTCTCCTCTAATACAGTTGTTGCCGCAACCTGCACCACGGTCAGTCTGTCCGTCTGTTCGCTAACACACATTCAGCTTGCCGGTGGCACATCTTAAGCGAGGACGGCCTCAGTCATCGGGCTCTGGGAATCTGTTACGGGACTTTCACATTGTCGTAAACGACCGGAGTCGATACGGGTTACGTCGGGCCCCGGAGGCAGTGAGTTCATGGGGTTGCGACATTAACGATTTCCGGTGGCAGCTCGAGAACCCCAAGAACCGCACCAGTCGGATCCTCGAGAATGGCCGTAGTCCCACCGTCAGTTGCCGGGGTCGCCGCTACCAGGATATGGGCGCCCAATTTCACGGCCTGCCGGCCCGTGTCAGCGGTACTGAAAACACGCACGAAGCTGATCCACTGCGGGCTCAACGCACCCGCGCCACCGGGCAACCGTCGTACGCTCGCGCGCTCGTGCGTCCCTGCGGAGAGCCGGATACGCTCGAAACCCGCGTGGGTGGGCTCGCCCAAAACCGCGTAGCGGAATAGCTCCTGATAGAAGACGGCCTCGGCCGCAGGGTCGCGTGCCAACAGAGATGGTGAGCCCCAAGTACCGAGGGCTCTCGGGTTGGGATCGTCCGAAGGATCACCGCTCGATGAATTGACGAGTGCAAAAGTCGCTCCTTCGGGGTCCGTCAGGCGTGCTTGCCGGCCGCGCAGCGGCAAATCTTCCGGCTCTGAGCGCACCTGCGCATGAGCTTTCAGCGCCTGCTCGAAGGTCGCACCGACATCCGCCACAGAGAAGAAAGGTAGCCACGCCGAGCGTTGCTCCGTTTCGTTCACAATCTGCCGGCGCACCAAACCCGCGATAGGCTTTCCCTGCGCGAGCGCCACCGTATAGTTCGCCCCATACGAGTGATAGTCACGATAATCCCAACCAAACAAGGAGCGATAGAAGATTTTGGCACCAGGCAGATCGGTGGTCTCAAGATCGAGCCAGATAAGTTTCCCCACCAGATGCGCGCCAGTGGCGGGATTCGAGAGTACTGGTACCTCGAACGGCTCGGCGTAGGCCTGCAGGCACAGCCCCCCCCCAGCGAATCCGGCAGCCAATACCAGCAGGACTGCGGGGCGCAAGGACCAGTAACGGAGTGGCGGCTGCTTCATAACTGACGACAGCTTGCGCCATTGCCGGGGATCCGGTCTGTTCGGTGCCGGACGCTGGCAAGCACTCGGAAACATCGATCTTATGTCGCACGAATTAGCAGCAACGCCAGTTCACCAGGCGCTTGGGGTAGCGGTCGCGCTCCGATCCAATTGCAATCAGGACGTGCAGTCAGCCATCTGCCAAAACTGCGATTTCGATAAAAGCAATTCACGAAAAGGGAACTCGGTATGACATCGTTGCCGCCCGACAATGCAATCGTTTGGCGTATGTGCAGCAGCGAATGGACCTCGTACACCAGAATTGCTATCGTGAATTCCAATACGCGTGCGACATTTAAGTCTCCTGAGTTAAAAGATAGTCAACATCGCCACGCATACCGTGCTCGCCCCTCATGGCCACACTCATGGCTTTAAAGCGTATGCCAATTAAAGTAGCCGGTCGGTGCGGTAGCCCCCTATGAACGGGGCGCATGTGAGGGCTCTTGAAGCCAACCTCCGCCAAACCCCGCTCGCCGCAGGCCGCTGACGATGTAGGGGGACTGCCGCGTCAGTTGCCATAGCAGCTCGCTCCGATAATTCTCGATCATCAGCACGATCGGTCCCTGATTGAGTCCGTAATGCCACGGCGACACCCACCCGCACGGGCCGCCGGACCTTGCTGGATATGTGGCGTTGAATGTCGCCTTGAATCCGTAGGGATTGCTGGCTTTCAGTTTGAGCTCACGAACAAAATACTCGATCGACGGCAGCACGATGTCGGGAGCAAACGGTAGCGAGGCCACGACTGCCCAAGGCGCTATGGTTCCATCATCGGGCCCAAACGGTACTCCCCGAGCGATGTAATTAAAGAACTGCCGCTCGACACCGTCTATCTTGATGGTGTTGGGCCCGGGGCCATCACTCGCAGTGATCCCCCAGCAACTGGGGCCGTAGCCCTTGAACTTGAGAGGATTGTTGATCGCATATTGTTGTTGTACATGGGTAGCGCGGCGGGTGTTCTCGAAATAATCGATCCCCTTGTCGCGCATGAAGCGATCCTGGATTCCGCGAAAGTCAATCCATATGTGCGAGAGCTGATGCGTGAAGAAAGATCCCGCATAAAGATAGTCGTAGCCGTATTGATTCTTCCACTGATAAGTCGAGCACCACGCGGCGTAGCCGTCGCCTGCCAGCGGATACGTCGGAGAGCCGAGGGCAAGCATGTAAAGGAGAAGCCCCTCATCATACCCTTCCCACCGATACTGAAGGAAACCGCCCTCGGGATTCCAGCCGTGCGTCAACGTCGCCCCCTCGTTTTGCGCCCAATGCCAGTTGACGCGTCGATAGAGCGCGTCCGCAAGAGTGCGAATTTCCTGCTCGTCGTCGATGCCCGCATCAAAATACGCCGCCGCTGTCAACATGCCCGCGAGCAAGAAGGCGCTATCAACCGTCGAAAGCTCGCACTGCCCGGCGCGTCGCCCGGTTTGCATGTCGAGAAAATGATAATAGAGTCCCTGATAGCCTGTGGCGTCGCTTTCCGGGCCTTGTGGGCTATTCGAGAAAAAGCGCAGCGTTGTCAACGTACGCTCGACGGCCGCGGCCCGTGAGATGAATCCGCGTTCGACGCCCACCGGGTAGGCCGCGAGCGCGAAGCCGGTGGCAGCGATGCTGGCAGCGGAATTTTGCGCCGTCTTGTCGATCACCAACCCGTTGGCAGAATTGACTTCGTGCTCGAAGTAACCGAAGGTTTCGCGCTGCAGGCTTTCGATCTCTGCCCCGATGTCACGGTTAACGTTGTTCAACTGTCTAGTCCGACTTTGTGAGTAACTTGCCGATAGCCCGCAGCTCCCGCAGCCGCTTCGGAGTGCTCTTGGGAAAAGCCATCTTGAGGTCATCGAAGGCATCCATGAGAATTTGAGAGACGATCAGCCGTGCGTTCTCCTTGTCATCGGCGGGAACGGCGTACCAGGGCGCATGATGCGTGCTGGTTGCCGCCAGGCAATGTCCATACGCCTGCATGTAATCTTTCCAATATTTTCTCTCGTGAATGTCCGAGGAGCTGAATTTCCAATTCTTGTCGGGCTCATCGATCCGCTCCAGGAAGCGCGTTGCCTGCTCCTTCTTCGATAAGTGAAGGAAGAATTTGATGATCTGAGTGCCGTTGCGATGCAGATGGGCCTCTAACTCGACGATGGAACGATACCGATCACTCCAAAAATTCTTGTCATCGCGCGCGGGTTTTGGAAGATTTTCAGTATCCAGGATCTCGGGATGAACCCGCGTAATGAGGACTTCTTCATAATACGAACGATTGAAGATGCCGATTCGTCCGCGTTCCGGCAGCCGGCACGTGGTGCGCCAGAGAAAGTCGTGCTTGAGCTCCTCGGCGCTCGGTTGCTTGAAGCTGTAGACTTCGCAACCCTCCGGGTTCACTCCGGACATGACGTGCCGAATGGCGCCGTCTTTTCCCGCTGAGTCCATACCCTGAAAAATCAGTAGCAATGCGTAGCGGCCGGACGCATAGTGAAGTTGTTGACGCGAACTTAGGCCCTCAATGTGCGCTGCCAGCAGTTCCTGATACTGCTCCGTTGATTTGAAAAAATGCTCCACCGTGGTTGGCCACTCATCGAGTTTCACTTTTTTGTTGGGGGGAACGCGGAAATCCTTCGAATTTATTTTCATTCTAACGCCCTCGCGAGTTGTTCGTGCATTCGATGGATGAGCTGCCTCCGCTTGAAACCGCTGGTGTTTGCGGACACCACGTGCTTGTAACCGCTCCCTAAGGAACGGTCTTCTCCTTTGAAGTCTTTTGTGCCCGCTCCAATTCCTGTACCGCCAGCACGTCCTGGCGCCCGAGTTCCTCGTACAATGCATGGACTCGCTCGACCAGCTTTGGCGTCAAATCGGACGGCGTTTTGGATTTGGCTTCAGGCGCCGCCGCTGGCTTCGCATCCGGTTTCGTCTCCCCTTTGGCTTCAGGCGCCGGCGCGGCCTTGGTATTCGGCGTTGCCTCCGCCTTGGCCTCAGGTGCTGGGGCAGCCTTGGCATCCGGCTTTGCGGTCGCATGCGCGTCCGGTTTCGCCTCCGCTTTGGCTCTAGCAGCGATGCCTTTAGCCTTCGCCGCCGCTGCCGCCTTGGGCGAATCGAATATGCGATACGCGAGCAGCTTGACGCGGTCGTTCACGAAGAACCACGCCAGCGCGTAACCCCATACGATCCCGGCGTATCCCCAGCCAAGGGGCGTCATGAACAGGCCGTAAACCGCGATCAACGTCGCAACGGCCTGCGTGCCGAATACCGCGATCAATAAAATTCTCGCCGGGCGTATGGACCAGAAAGGCCCACGCGTGCGGGTCAGAAATATCGTCAGGTGTCCTGCCACAGACATCTTCAGATACATCATGGTCTGGGTGTGCGCATGGTCGAGATGAAAAACTTTCAACGAAAGATAGAACAGGCCAAAAATGGCGACCGTCCCTATGACGCCCAGAACCGTGGAGATGCCGAGCACCAGATGCATGTTCCAGGCTTCGGGCTTATTACTGTAGTTAACGTTGTCGTAGGCGATCGATAGTATGGCGCCGTCGTTGAGCAGGGCGATAATCACGATCATGACGGCCGTCACCGGGTAAAAATTAAAGATCAGAATCGCCAGTGTCATGAACAACAGTACCCGCAACGTCTCTGCGATGCGGTACATCGAATAGCTGTTCATGCGCTGGAAAATTTTCCTGCTTTCCTTGACCGCATCGATGATTACCGAGAGACCGGGGGTCATCAGGACGATGGCCGCGGCCGCACGCGCCGCATCCGTCGCCGTCGACACGGCGATGCCGCAGTCGGCTTTCTTCAACGCCGGCGCATCGTTCACTCCGTCGCCGGTCATCCCGACGATGTGACCGTGTTTTTGAAGGACATCAATGATGTCGTACTTATTTTCGGGGAACACTTCAGCGAAACCGTCGGCGTTCTCGATGAGCGCAGCCGTTGCCGGTAATTCCATCTGTTTGGCGTCGCCCAGTCTGCCGGCGTCGAGGATATCGGCGCCCATGCCGAGCTGCTTGCAGGTCTCCTTGGCGATGGCGATCGCATCGCCGGTCACCATCTTGACCTTCACACCCATCGCTATCGCGGTCGCGATGGTCGCCTTTGCGTCATCGCGCGGCGGATCGAATAAGGGCAACACACCGACCAGCTGCCATTGACCGTCTCCCTCGGCTCGCGCCACCCCCAGGGAGCGAAAGCCGCGCGCCGCGAACTCATCGACCGCCTTCTGCACGGCCGCCTTCACCTGTCCTGCGTTGGCCGAGAGCGCCAGGATCACCTGCGGCGCCCCTTTGGTCACCTTGAACGACTTGCCATCCTTGTCCTTGACGTCCGCCTCGGTGCGCTTGTGCACCGGATCGAACGGCGTAAAGTGACCGATGTGATAGGTCTTCAAGGTCTCTTGATCCTTCACGCCTTTCAACACCGCCAGATCGATCGTGTCGTCATTGTCGGCCCGCGATGCCAGCGCGGCGTCAAGAATGACTTGAGCCGCGGTCACGCCTTCCACGCAGAACGGATCACCCAGCGTCAGCTTATCCTGGGTCAGTGTGCCGGTCTTGTCCGCGCACAGCACGTCAACCCCGGCCAATTCCTCGATCGCGACCAATCGGCTGACGACCGCTTGTCTCTTCGCGAGCAGGCGAGCCCCGACGGCCATCGTCACCGACAACACCGTCGGCATCGCGACTGGAATCGCAGCCACGGTTAGCACCAGGGCGAATTCCAAGGTAGTGAGGATCGGGTCCCCCCGGTAGAGCGCGAACCCGATGATCAGCGCCACCAGGCTCAACGCAAGGACGATCAGGTAATTGCCGATCCTCAGGACCGCTTTCTGGAAATGACTGACGGTCTGCGCCTGCTCGACCAGTTTTGCCGTCTTGCCGAAATAGGTGTTGGCGCCGGTGGCATAGACCAGCGCGTTACTCTGACCGCGGCGCACAATCGAGCCGGAAAACACTGCCTCGCCGGGCTTGCGCGTGGCGGGGAGGCTTTCGCCCGTCAGCGCGGACTGATCGACCGACATCGGATCCCCGTCCAGCAGGCGGGCATCCGCCGGCACGATGTCGCCCTGCTTCAGTTGGATGACATCGCCCGGCACCAGTTCTCGCGCGGGCGGGGTGACCCACTTTCCGTCGCGTTTCACCCGGGTCTTGGTGGCGAGCTTCGCCTTCAGGGTGGCAATGGCATTGCCCGCGGAGCGTTCTTCCCAGAACCCCACGACGGCGTTGCTGCACAAGAGAACCAGAATAATGAAGAAATCAGGCCAATGTTTCACGACGCCCGACAGAATCACCGCGATTTCAATCATCCAGGGGATCGGACCCCAAAAATAAGAGAGGAACTTCAGCAGCGCATTCGTCTTCTTCACCGGCAGCTCATTCGGCCCATCCTTCGTGAGCCGTTTTGACGCTTCGGCTCCGGTGAGGCCGTCCGGCGAGGATTCGAGCCGCTTCTCAACCTCAGCAATCGGGAGCGTTTTCAAGTCGTCCGCGGCATCCGGTTTGCCCTTTGCGTCAGGCGTGGACTGCCGTTTGGCGTCGGGGGTCTTCGGAGGAGGCAATGGGGATACGGCTTTCATGAAGATCTCTATGGGCTGGATGAAGAAATGGGGGATTGTCGAGTCATAGACAGCATGCTCAAGGCTGCCGGAGGACGGCGTCGACCGTGGCTTGCGCCTCTTTGAGGATCTGCCGCAGCTGCTCCTGACCGCGAAAGCTTTCGGCGTAGATCTTGTAAATGTCTTCGGTTCCCGAGGGTCTGGCGGCAAACCAGCCGCTTGCGGCACTGACTTTAATACCGCCGATCGGCGCATTGTCCCCGGGTGCGTGGTCGATGATGCTGTCGATCTTCTCTCCGGCGAGTTCCGTGGCTGCGACGTCATGCGCGGACAGCGCAGCCAGTTGCTGTTTCTGCATTGCGGTCGCCGTGACCTGCACTCGATCGGCCACTGGGTTGCCGAATTCGTTTGCCAAATCAACGTACAGTGCACCGGGATCGCGGCCCATGCGCGCAGTGATCTCCGCCGAGAGGAGTGCCGCGATGATGCCGTCCTTGTCGGTGGTCCAGACCGACCCGTCGCGACGCAGAAAGGTCGCACCCGCGCTTTCCTCGCCGCCAAAGCCCAAGCTGCCGTCGAGGAGGCCAGCAGAAAACCATTTAAATCCAACGGGTACTTCGTAGAGTCGACGCTTAAGCTTCGCCGTGACTCGATCGATCAGCCCTGTGCTGACTACCGTCTTGCCCACCGCGGCCTGTGCGCCCCACTGCGGCCGGTGCCGGAAGAGGTAGTCGATCGCGACAGATAGGTAGTGGTTGGGGGGCAGCAAGCCGGCCCCCGGAGTGACGATGCCGTGCCGATCGTGGTCGGTGTCGCAGGCGAAAGCGATCTGAAAGCGATCCTTAATGTTTATCAGGCGCTGCATCGCGTACGGCGAGGACGGGTCCATGCGAATCTGTCCGTCCCAGTCGAGCGTCATGAAGGCGAACCGGGAGTCCACCATCTCGCTCACCACCTTAAGATCCAATTTGTAGTGTTCGGCGATCGCCGCCCAATAATGAACGCCGGCACCTCCCAAGGGATCGACGCCCATACGGATTTTTGCATCGCGAATCGCGTCCATATCGATCACGGACCCAAGATCAGCCACGTAGGCCGCTAGATAGTCGTGTCGGTGAGTCGTGTCGGCATGGAGCGCCTTGGTGTACGAATTCCGCCGGATCCCCCGTAACTGCGCCTCGAGATACCGGTTGGCCGCCGCTTCGATCCCGTCCGTGATCTTCTGGTCGGCCGGGCCGCCGTTGGGCGGGTTGTACTTGTAACCGCCATCGCGCGGTGGATTATGGGACGGCGTGATCACGATGCCGTCGGCCAAGCCGGCGCTGCGCCCGCGGTTGTAGGTCAAGATCGCGTGCGAGATTGCCGGAGTCGGCGTGTATTCGTCGTGCGTCGCCAGCATGACATTCACACCGTTGGCGGCAAGCACTTCGAGGCCACTGGCGCATGCGGATTCCGACAAGGCATGGGTGTCGATGCCGAGAAAGAGAGGCCCGCTGATATCGTGAGCCCGACGGTAGTCGCATATCGCCTGGGTGATTGCGAGCACGTGACATTCATTGAACGAGCCGTCGAAGGCGGAGCCGCGGTGGCCTGAAGTGCCGAACACGACGCGCTGCGCCGCGACCGTCGGGTCGGGCTTGATCTCATAATACGCGGTGACCAGTTTCGCTACGTCGATGAGCGAAGATATTGGAGCCGGTTTGCCGGCGAGCGGGCTGATCTGGGTCGTCATGCGGCTCGCTCAGCCGCCGGCGAAGCGGACGCGCCCGGTGGAATGCGCACTTCGATCGAGTGCACGAGGGTGTCGTTGACCATGGTGATCGCGGAGCCTGATGCCGCGACGCCATCAATGGTTAGTCCGCTCCCCTCGCCCGAATGTGTTTGCAATACCGTGATTTCGTAAGCCGTGTCGTGATATCGGTAATGGATCTTGAATGACTTCCAGTCGCTCGGGATGCACGGGACGATGCGCAGCTGGTTCGAATCCACGGTCAACCCCAACAGCGACTCCAGGATCAGGCGATACATCCAGCCGGCGGAACCCGTATACCAAGTCCATCCGCCCCGTCCGGCGTGCGGCGGGCGCGAGTACACGTCCGAGGCGATGACATACGGTTCTGACTTGTAAACGGCAATGCCATCCGCTGATTCGCCGTGCTTGATGGGATTGATCATCCCGGCAGGCTCCCATGCGCGCTCCGAGTCGCCGAGCGCCGCGAAAGCCATCGTGGCCCATACCGCCGCATGCGTATACTGGCCGCCGTTTTCCCGCACCCCTTGCACGTATCCCTGGATGTATCCGGGACTGGGGTTCGAGTGATCGAACGGTGGATCCAGCAATTGAGTGAGCGCCGCATCGCGGTCGGCGAGGTGTGCATCGACCGCGTGCATGGCGCGACGCGAGCGATCGGCATCGCCTGCACCGGACAAAACGGACCAACTCTGCGGGATCGAGGTAATCCGGCATTCGACGTTCCCCGCGGTGCCCAAGGGCGAGCCGTCGTCGAACCAAGCACGACGGTACCAATCGCCGTCCCAACTGCTTCCCTCAATCGCGCTCTGTAGCCGGGCGGCCTCGGTGGTGCATCGCGACGCAAACAACGCATCGCCGCGTCGCTTCGCCAAGTCGCCGAATTGCCTCAAAACCGAATAGAGGAAAAAGCCAAGCCAGACGCTTTCGCCTTTGCCGCCGGCGCCGACCAAGTTCATGCCATCGTCCCAATCCCCCGCGCCCATGAGCGGCATGCCATGCGTGCCAAAGCGCAGGCCGTGATCCACGGCACGCCGGCAATGCTCGTACAGACTCGTTCCCTGCTGACCTTGTTTGGGCAGTGCGTAGTAAGTGGCTTCACCTTCTTTTAGCAGCGGTCCCTCCAAAAAACGTACCGGCTCGTCGAGCACACCTGTGTCGCCGGTGACTGAGACATAGCGACACGTGGCGAGCGGGAGCCACAGGAAATCGTCGGAACACCGCGTGCGAACACCCCGTCCCGAGGGCGGGTGCCACCAATGCTGCACGTCCCCTTCAGGAAACTGGCGCGATGCGCTTCGCAAGAGATGCTCGCGAACCCCTCCCGGCGCCGCATGAACCAACGCCATCACATCCTGCAGCTGATCGCGGAAGCCAAAGGCCCCGCTCGATTGATAAGTAGTATGTAACAATGGCATTGAGGTCGATTGACCGCACGCTCGGTCAAGGTGCTCCGCGAGCGATCCATCGTCGAGAACGACGCGCGCGACTGCCTGCAAAAGAACGCGATCTGCGTCGGGCACCTGAGCGAGGGCGGTGATGAAGATCCCACCGGACTTGTCAAGGTGCGCTCCAGCGGCGGACGAGGACTTTACGAGTGCGGTGATGTCATTGACGAGCGACGGCCGTCGCCCATTGTCGTCGTCACAGAGGATGACCAGGTCGGCTGCGACTCCCTGCAGGCGCCAGTAGGCGTGGGCATTGAGCAGTTGGCGTGCCAGCGCAGTGTTTGCGGCGTCCGCGGTCTGCAGCAGGACGATCGGTAAATCACCCGATATCCCGTAGCCCCAAAGCTCCGACTGACCCTGCGCATTTTGCGCGAGAGTGCTTTTGGCGGCGCGCAGCGACGGACTGGCGTAGAGAACGGAACGAGCCAGCTGTGCATAGAGCCGCGCCTCCGCTTCAGTGGCATGAAGCGTGGTTAAAATGACTCGGGCACGGGCGGATGCCGCCGGCAGTATGCGATCGATGGCCTGCTGATCCCGATATTGGCGCAGCAGCGCGATACACGCCTCGCGCGAATCGCCGACGCCGGTCACCAGATCGACGATGCAAGTCTGGGCCGGCGCCAGCGCGACGTCGCAGCGTATCGCCGCCACCGGGTCGAGCACGGCGCCCTCGCTATCCGACAAGGGGCCGTGCTCGTCGAGAGCTTGCGGATCTGCGACGCTGCGACCGCGACCAATGAACCGCATTCGATCGGTCTCATAGGAGATGTGCCCATGAGAGGTTCCGTGATAAATGAGCCGATGAAACATCCACGGAGTCAGCTCCTCTGGGGTGCGGGCACGGCGCCTGCAGAGAATCGCCTGATCATCACGCAGAACCTCGGTCTCCACGAAGAGTTTCTCGAAGGAGGGATGAGCGTTGTCCGCGGCAGGATCTCCCAGGACAATCTCCATATAGCTGGTGATGTCCAGTGACCTAGGAACGGCCGAGAGACTCGTGATGCTCACCCGGCGCAATTCGACATCGTCGTCGGGCGACACCGCAAGGTCGGTATCCACTTGGATATCGTGATCGCGCCGTTGAAAGGATACTCGGCCTGCCTCGACGATCACCTTGTAACCATCCGGCGTCCGAAGCGTCGGCTGATAGGTGGTGGACCAGTAATGCCCGCTTGACAGGTCGCGGATGTAGCAGAAAAAGCCCCAATTATCGCAGGTCGCATCTTCCCGCCATCGGGTGAGGGCAAGCGTCTTCCACCGGCTGTAGCCACCCCCGGTGTTGGTCACCATCACGTGATAGTGGCCATTCGACGACAACTGCAGCTCCGATAAGGAGGCGGTCGCGAAAGACCCCGGCCGCGTCGCAGCACTCGACGCCCTTACCGTCGACACTGGCCGAGATGAACTCATGTGCGTGTCTTGTCTCCATGAGCCGGATGAAAACCCACATGGGGCGCCGCAGAATCGCCACAACGAGCCTACAGCACGTGGGTCGTACGTCTGTGCGCCAGCGTACCTAGCGAGAACGGTCGATCACGAAACAACGTTCGGCCCGTTCATGGCACGGATTGTGAGAAGCCGCGGACAGGTCAGCACAAGTTCCACGCCTGGCGGGCAATCTGCTCGTCTTCCTGTGAAGGCAAGACACGCACCGGGCACCGCGACGCGCCGTCGCTGATCGGATCACCTGCATCACGATTGCGGGCGGCGTCCACGCGGACACCGATCACACCCAGATGGCCGCATATGAGAGTGCGGACTTGGGCGTCGTTCTCTCCGACGCCGCCCGTGAATACGATCGTATCGACACCGCCCAGCGCCGCGCTCATGGCGGCGAGTTGTTTCGCTGCGGAATAGCAAAACATATCGATGGCAAGGCGCGCATCAGTGTTTGAGTGGGCCACTTTATGCAAGTCCCGCAGGTCTGCGGAGATGCCGGAAACACCTAACAGGCCGCTACGCCGGTCGACCAACTCTTCAAGCTGGGTCGCATCGAGCTTCTTCTGTCTGGCAAGGTAAACCAACACACCGGGGTCAAGGTCGCCGCTCCTCGTCCCCATGATGATTCCGCCGGTCGGCGTCAATCCCATGCTCGTGTCAATCGACTGACCGTCCTTCACGGCCGTGATGCTCGCGCCATTGCCGAGATGGGCAATGAGCAGCTTGCTCGGCAACGCGCCCCCCAGTTGACGCACAATCGACTCGCAGGAAAGGCCGTGAAACCCGTAGCGCTCGACCCCATCCGCTCGCAGCTCGTGGGGAATCGGCAACACGCGGGCGAGGTCCGGCATGTGTGCATGAAAGCTCGTGTCGAAGCACGCGACCTGCGGCAACGCGGGGAAATGTGCCTCGGCAAATCGGATGACCGACAAAGCCCGTGGCATGTGCAGTGGGGCAAAAGCCACGGCCGCGTTGAGCTTATCGAGGACCGAATCATTGATGACGCAGTGGTGCCTGAGCTTCGGTCCCCCGTGCACGATGCGATGCCCGACGCTCTGCGGGGCGGGCATTTTCAGGTCGGTAAGCAGCCGTGCGATGCGGATAACCGCGTCTTTTTGGCTGGGTAGCGCAGCGCTCTCGCGGAGCAATGAGGCCCCTGTCGGGTCTTCCGCGTGGAAGACGGCCGTTTCCTCGCCGAACGACTCCGCCTCGCCGGTGACCAGCCGTTGGGTGTGCAAAGAGCGTACGCGATAGAGGCCGAACTTGAGGGATGAGGAGCCGCTGTTCAGCGCGAGCACAAGCAGTTCTCGTTCGGCATTCACTTGACGGCGGTTTGCGGCCCTTCACTCGCTGTCGGCGCGCTCGACGAATCGATCGTAGGAGCCGACGTCGGGGGCGGTTGTATCTGTCTGGGCGCCTGAAGGCTCCCCATCAACCACTGGCTCAACAGCATAAAGATCACATAAGTCAAGACTGTCAACAGGGTTGAGACGGCCGCGGGATGTTTTGTCGGCGCCGCCTGCGCGAAGGCTTTGAGCATGGGAGGCGCACGATCGCGGGGGCACGGCAAGAGCGCAATTAATGGGGCAGCGATGCGTGCGGGATCCAGGCCTGCCACGGGCGCATTTCGAAGCGCGCCGAGGAGCGACGCGAGTTGCATCGCAGCGCTCTCTTGCGGCAATTCCGTGAGCTTTGAGGCCTCCTCCCAGGGATCCACGTCCATTCGTGCGAGTGCCGAAAGAACCGTCAGCGGCATGCCATTGTTGTCGTCGCCCACTGAAGCGTAGAGAAACCTATCGAACTCGCAGCCGAGACGGGGTGTTGTAACTGCACTCATCATACGAGCCTCCGATCTAGCGCGCTTTACGATAGACGATAACTTAGTAAGCGCGCATCGTCGGTGCGTTATCGCACAGAGGTGTACCCCCCAATCCAGTTGCCTCTTGGCCTTGCCGAGAAGTCACGCAGCATCGGAGTCGCGCACCGATGAGAATCGAAGCGCCGTCCGTGGGCCACCGAACAGATGACGGCGCATCGGGATTGATACACTTAGTAAAATCCCATCGCTGATCTGCTCGATTCGCACAAATTCAAATGGATCATCCCCGACTCCTTGGAAGCTTGATGAAGAACCTCCGTACTCTCGCGTTACACGATGTTGGCCAGCGTCTTTGGCTCGACAACATCACACGGCAACTGCTGCAAAGCGGCACGCTAGCTCGCTACATCCGCGAACTGTCGGTGACCGGTCTTACCTCCAATCCGACGATTTTTGAGCATGCCATCGCGACAGGCACCCTTTACGATGAAGGCATCTGTGTCTTGACCGCCGCCGGTCTGTCCGGTGAACCACTATTCTTCGAGCTTGCGCTCGAAGACCTGACACAGGCCGCGGGTTTGTTCCGGCCTATTTTCAACGACAGCCAGGGAACCGACGGCTGGGTGTCCCTGGAAGTGTCGCCATTGCTCGCGCACGACGCCAACGGCACCATCGGCGCAGCGGCGCGCCTGCACGCGCAAGCCGCTTGTGCAAATCTGCTGATCAAGATCCCGGGCACTCCCGAGGGAATTGTCGCAATCGAGCAGTCCATCTTCGCGGGCATTCCCGTCAACGTCACATTACTCTTCTCGTGTGATCACTATCTCGCCGCGGCGCACGCTTACATGCGTGGTCTCGAGCGCCGGGCGTCCGCATGAGCGCGGCCGCGGCGATTGCGGCGGGCCGCCCGGCGGCCGACCTGGTCTCCCGGGACACATGGAAGGCGCTTATAAGTCATCATTCACATGTGGGCGGCCAACATTTGCGCGAGCTCTTCGTCGCCGATCCGCACCGTGGCGCCCGCTTCACGCTCGAGGCGGCCGGCCTATACCTTGACTACTCGAAGAACCGGATCGACGCCGAAACGATTCGACTACTGATAGCACTGGCCCTTGCCTGCGATCTACCTGGGCGCACCGCCGCGATGTTTCGCGGCGAATTGATCAACGGCAGCGAGAAACGTGCCGCGCTGCACACGGCGCTGCGGGCTCCGGCGGGCGAGCGGATCGTCCTTGACGGCGTCAACGTCGTCGAGGACGTGCATGCAACGCTCGATCGCATGGCGGCGCTCGCCGGAAAGGTTCGAAGCGGCCGATGGCTCGGCCACACGGGCAAACGTATCCGCAACGTGGTCAACATCGGCATCGGGGGATCTGACTTGGGTCCGGTGATGGCCTATGAGGCGCTGCGCTACTACAGCGAACCGAGCCTTAAGCTGCGCTTCGTATCCAATGTCGATGGGACCGATCTCATTGAAGCAACCCGCGACCTCGAGCCAGAGGAAACCCTTTTCATCGTGTGCTCGAAGAGCTTCGCGACGCTCGAAACACTCACCAACGCACAGGCGGCGCGCGCCTGGAGCCTGCGAACCTTGGGCGATGAGCGCTCCGTTGCCCGGCACTTTGTTGCCGTCTCGACGAACGCCGAGGCGGTCGCGAAATTCGGCATCGCACCGGCTAACCTGTTTCCGATGTGGGACTGGGTTGGCGGTCGCTACTCGATGGATTCGGCGATTGGGCTATCGACCATGATCGCGATTGGGGATGCGCAATTTCGTGAATTACTACTTGGCATGCGGGCCATGGACGAGCATTTTCGCTCAGCTCCGCTCGCAAGCAACATGCCGGCGCTGTTGGGCCTCCTGTCGATCTGGAACAATAACTTTCTCGGGGCGACGACCCTCGCGGTGCTGCCCTACGATCAATACATGAAGCGCTTTCCCGCCTACCTGCAGCAACTCACCATGGAAAGCAACGGCAAGCATGTGACTCTCCAGGGTCTTCCCGTGACAGAATCTACCTCGCCCATCGTATGGGGTGAGCAAGGGACCAACGGTCAGCATTCCTTCTACCAATTGCTGCACCAGGGTACACGCCTGGTCGCCTGCGACTTCATCGGCTTTTGCCAAACGCTGAACCCCTTGGGAATCCAGCATGATCTACTGATGGCGAATCTGTTCGCCCAAACTGAGGCGCTGGCCTTTGGCAAGACGGCCGACGAGGTTCGAGCCGAAGGGACAGCAGAGGCCTTGGTCCCGCACCGAGTCTTCGAGGGCAACCGCCCAACCAATACCGTGCTCGGGGAGCGTCTCACGCCGTTCACGCTGGGCGCACTGGTGGCGCTGTATGAACACAGCGTGTTCACCCNNTCGACCAATGGGGCGTCGAGCTTGGCAAAGTCCTCGCCCAGCGTACCGCGGCGGAGCTTGCGAGCGTCCGCGAGCCGACGCTCGCCCACGATAGCTCGACCAATGCACTGATACGTCGGTACCGGACGCTGCGTCATACCACCCCATCGTCGATGTCCGCCAAAAGCTCTGCATGAATGTTTTGACGATCGAGCAAAGTAAAGCCGCCTACTGGGCGGATTTCGCGTTTTACGGCGCCACGATCGTGGTGTTGGCGGTTGCCCTCGTGGTCGGTACACCGCACACTCAATGGCCAAGGGNNCGCGTTCTTGGCAATCACGGGAGTGGGTGGCTGGAGCGTCCTCGAGTACTTGGTGCATCGGTTCCTCTTTCATGGCGTGCAGCCCTTTCGGCGTTGGCATGCCGAACATCACGCGCGTCCCACGGCCTTCATCTGCGCACCCACGATCGTCACGGCCTCGGTACTCGGCATGTTCCACCGCCGTGCTGCTATGGCGTCACGAGCGGCATCTGGGACAGCGCCTGCCGCAGCGCGCGGCCAGACCGCAAACCCACAGCCGGCAACGCTTGCGACTAGCGGCCCAGCGATCGATCTGCACGGGCATTCCATAGCGCAATGACCGGGACCTTCGGGTGACCGGCTTCATGTGCCAACATGCTGATCGATGCCGGACCGAGGGCCAAGTGTTGAGCTTCGATGACTGCCAATCCGATCCATCGCGCTGCAACAGCTGAGCCAAATTGGCCGTGCGTAAAAAGCGCAACATTGCCGGCTAACTCGCGCAGACGGGCTAGAAGCCTGTCAACGCGAACG
>PLAH01000125.1 GCA_003134045.1 Gammaproteobacteria bacterium | reverse complement strand
CATCCTCGCGCAGCCTCGGAGGAGGCGGCCGCTTCCGTTGCCGCGGACGGAGTCAATGTCTCGGTGGTGCGACTCCCGCAGGTTCACGACCCGGTCAAGCAGGGTCTCATTACCCCTGTGATCGAGATGTATCGGGCGAAGGGCGCGTGCGTGTATGTTGGAGACGGACTCAATCGCTGGCCATCGGCGTACCTTCTCGATGTAGCCCGCCTCTACAGGCTGGCGATCGAAAAGGCTGAGCCGAACGCCAAGTATCACGCGGTCGCGGAAGAAGGGGTACCGACGCGCGATATTGCGCAAGCCATTGGTCGACGCCTGAAGCTGCCGGTCAGATCCATTGCGCCGGAAGAGGTCCAGGCCTGGTTCGGCTGGCTCGCAATGTTTGCCGGGCTCGACATGCCTGCTTCCAGCGCGCAAACGCGAAAGAAACTGGGGTGGGAGCCGGTCGGGCCCGGGTTGATCGCCGATCTCGAAAGGTTGAGCAAGAGCGCCTAGTGCCTCACGCGGCGCCCCTCGCCGCGTCAATTCGGGGCATCCAAGGGCTAGGGATGAACGTACACGAAGCCCAGGCCCTGCAGTCGAGCAATCTCAGCGACACCGCTCGGTACGACATCGGCAGCCTGGACACCGTAGAGATCCTCGAGGCGCAGATTCATGCCCCTGAGCGTGTTGCGACAGATCAGGAAACGTACGCCCTTTGACCGCAAGCTATCGAGGCTGGCGGCCAGCGCCGGATCGGTCTTAGCCATTTGAAAAAGCTTAACACCGGCTGAAAAGCTGACGACACGAATCTCGACCTTACCATCGGTCGCCGCGATATGTGCCGCGAGGTTGCGCAGCAGGCGCTCGAAGTATCCCCGGTCCTCTGGCCAACCGCTGTCGTTCTGATAGACGACTTTCTGAAATACATAGTAACCGGAGGGCGGTGGATCGTTCATCGGATCGGACGCAGGGACGGCGCTCATCGCCTGCAAACCGAAACCGAGCCACAGGCACGCTGAAAGAAGGAGTTTCATGGCGAATTCTCATTGTGAGCAAGGACGATCCACACCGCCGCCGGCATCAAGACCCCGGCGGGCGTGGCATAGTGTGTCAGCACTTTGCGCACCGCATCGGCCACATTGCTTTTCTGCTGCGGATTCTCGCGCAGCGCCGCCCCCAGCGGCCCAACCTCGAGCGTCAACTCCAAGGTTTGTTCGATGTCGCCGCTGCCGATGATGGCGTCGAAAGGCTCGATCGTCACCGACCCGAAACCGGCATCACGCAAGATGGACCGCACGCGGCCGGCGTCGGAAAGCGCAAACGGACCCGGCGCCAAGGGATCCGCCGGCGGCGGCGCCGGCAGGAACGGAAGCGCGGCGTTCAGCGGCGCCAGCATCCAGGTATTCTCCGAAAGTGGGCGCCAGCACACGAAGCCCAAGCGTCCGCGCGGCTTCAGCGATCGACGGATATTCGAAAACGCGGCGATGGGATCACTGAAGAACATCACTCCGAAGCGGGAGAAGCCGGCGTCAAACACGGCATGCCCCAGATCGACGCTTTGCGCATCGACTTCGCGAAACTCCGGCCGCATCGCCGAGCCCGATAGGGGCCGATGACGAGCCACATCGAGCATCGGCGCGGAGATATCGACGCCTACCACGTGACCATTGCTTCCCACTCGGCGCGCAAGATCCAATGACGTCTGGCCGCATCCGCAGCCGATATCGATTACCCTTTCCCCGGTCGCAGGCGCAAGAACCCTCAATCCCTCGAGGCCCAGCGGCGCTATCTGGCGATCCAATTGTTCCTGAAACAACGCCCAGGTTTCACCCGCGGTCGCGTTCCAATAGTCGATCTGTGCCGCATTGACAGATGATTCGTGGCGGGTTGACATGCCTGACCTCGTGTTACATCGATATTCATTCTGGGGGACGTTTGGTGGACCGACCCTTTCGGCCAATCCAGCGGTTGACTTGCTTGCAATAGTCACCATAGCTCGTGCCGAACAGGTCTCGCAACGCAATCTCTTCGGGAGTGATTTGAACGATGACCAAGACACGAGCGAATAGTAAAACCATGAGCAAGCACAACGGGCTGCCAAGTAGCCACGCCCACCCGCTCAGGGACAGCACCATGCCAAGATACATGGGATTGCGGGAAATCCGGTAGACGCCAGATACGACCAATTGGGTCGCATTTCCGGGGCGAAGCGGATTTACCGTTGTGCGTGTGCGAATGAAGATCAGTATCGAATGCAGGTCCAACGCCAAACCCAGTGCAATCAATATCCATCCGAACTCATTCCATGGGGCGGCGATCCATCGAATGGCGGGGGCGTGCCGATTCGCGAGCCACATGAACAGAGCCGTGCAAAGCGCATAGACGGGTGGCGGAATGCGAGTCTGAATCATGGTTCCCTAAGGGTGGCTGCCGCGCCAGAGCATGTAGGCCGCGACGAGAAAGATCAACATCGCGAATACGCTCGTCAATCGGCCGGCGGTACCCGCGAGGCGCTTTGCGGCCGTGGTTCCGATCGTGCTTCCCATCACTCCGCCCGCAATGAATACACCTGCGAGCGGCCAATCCACCAAGCCCGAGAGGGCGTAATTCAGTGAGGTCGTGAGTCCAAAGGCAGTGACCGCCACGAGCGACGTGCCCACCGCATTCAGCATGGGCATGTTGGTCGAGCCCATCAGGCCCGGCACGATCAGGAATCCACCCCCAATTCCGAAGAAGCCCGAGAACACACCGGTGCCGAACCCGAAGCTCAACACTTTGCCGGCATTCCCTCGGTGACAGGCTGCACCCGCGACTCCGCTATCGTGCCGTCGCCGCAACATCAGGACGCCCACCAGAATCATCACCAGCGCAAACAAAAACAGGAGCCGCTGTCCATCGAAATACTTGCCGACCGTTGAGCCGGCAAGCGCGCCAACAATACCGGCAAGCGCGTAGATTCCACCGCACCGCCATATGACGCGTCCCTGTCGCGCATGATGAATCAGGCCGACGGCCGCGTTGGCCGCGACCGCAAACGCACTGGTGCCGATCGCCACATGCGGGTTGCGGACGCCCACCACATAAATCATCAAGGGCACTGCGAGGATGGATCCGCCGCCTCCGACGAGCCCGAGAGTGAAGCCGACGAGGCTGCCTGACACGGCCCCCAGCAGGTATTGCAGCGAAGTCAACGTCAACATGTTACTTGCGCATGCGCAGCGTGCCATCGCGACAAAAATCGGTGCCGGCTGATGGCGCCCAAACGGCGACTCACAAGTCTCCGAGCGCGCGCTGCAACCGGAACTCTGCGATGAGTAGATCGAAGGCGGCGTCATCCCGATTGGTCAACGCGACTACGCGGAGGGTTTCCGCGTCCAACACTTGATTGCTGGTTCCAAGCCCGTTCCCGTAGAGTTCCTTGGCGTCCCGGACGTTTTCTTCCGCCTGGGCAACAGCCGCGGCAGAGACGTGAATTCTCGCGATCGATTCCTCACGATCGAGAAAGGCGGTTTCCACTTGCAGCGCTACCATCGATCGAAAATCGGCAAGCTGTTGACCCGTGGCGCGCGCGTGGCTGTGCAAGGCGCTCGTTCTTGCCTTGAGCTGTCCGCTATCGAAGACTCGCCACTGAAATCCGATACCGATCGACGCGAAATTCTCACGATCCAAGATCTGATTGTCGAAGTGGTTGTAGCCCGCGTGCAGTGCAACCTGCGGCAGCCCTTGCGCACGTTCCGACCGCGCGGCTTGCTCAAACTTCTCTTGCTGCGCGCTCAACGCCGCAAGTTCGGGGCGACGATCGAGGGCATGAGCGACCAACTGCTCGAGTGGTTCGCCGGTATCGCCAGCCGGCGTGGTCGATGGCTCATCGAGTTCGGGAGCGCGATCCAAGGGCTGACCGACCCAGCGGTTGTAAGCGGCCGTCGCCAAATGCAGGGCATTGGCGGCACGCAAACGTTGTTGCTGGGCATTGGCGAACGAAACCTGAGCCCCGAGCAGATCCGACTGCGGCACCGCTTGTGTGTCGTACATGACCTGCACATCGTCGCGATGCGCCATCAGGCTCGCCACGTTCGACTCGGCCACGGCCAACGCCCTGCGGGCGCGGAACACCGCCACATAGGATTCGGCAACGGCGAGTTTCACATCGGCCGCGCTTCCCACCTCCTGGGCGGCGGCTCCTCGGACGCCGGCGGCGGCGGCGCCAATGGCCCCGCTGGTTCCACCCGATGTCCAAACCGGCACCGATAAATCGGCGCCGGCCGCCGCGTACCCGTCGTGCCGCCAAATTGGCGCCAGTATCTGGCCGGTGGGCGTCGTAAAGTCGAATTGCGGCGCGTGTTGTAGCTGGGTGTAGTTACCGTTGAGATCCAGTGATGGCCAACGCTGGCGCATCGCAGCGGAGCGTTCAGCCTCTGCCGCATCCCGTTCACTGTGCGCGGCCGCCACCGTGCCGTCCGACTGCAGAGCCATAGTCCACGCATCGCTCAACGATTCCGCGTGGCTGACCCAGGGGATCGCGAGCAACGTCCACAGTGCCCAGCGCGGCAGTGGAGGGACGTTGCGTGCCGATTCACGAGCGGTCATGGTACTCGTCTACCTCTTCAGTTTGCGCGACGCTTGAGCGACACGATGCCCAGTGCCTTGAGCACATAGGTTTCGTAGATCGGGGTCAACGAACCGGTGCGTACCTTGCGCAGGAAATATTTTTCGAACGCGACCTTCGCCAAGTGCACCCACTTGCCCTTCTTGAACCACGTGACATTGCGCGGCGGAATCTGCGGGAGCGCGACGAATGCGGCTCCGGTGTCGCCAAAATCCGCCAGGCAAATGGCATTCCAAGTGGCTTCGGCGACCGCCGGCTTGCCGGCAATTTCAGCGACGATATTGGCCGCCGTGGCCGATACCATCGATTCGATCATGTAGCCCGTCTTCGGCGCACCGGTCGCGACGGGGGTTGCCTCGACCGGCGGGATGGCGACACAGACGCCGACGGAGAAGATATTCGTGTACTTCGGGTTTCGCTGATGCTTGTCGATCAGCACGAAGCCGCGCGGATTGCACAGTCCCGGCACCGCCGCCACGGCGTCGACGCCCTTAAACGCGGGGATCACGGCGCTGTACGCGAACGGCAACTTGTGCTCCTTCTTGAGCGCTCCGTCCTCATGGAGTTCCTGCACGGTCATCTCATTCGCGGTGACGGAGGTCATCTTGGCGTTGGCAATCCATTTGATGTGGCGCTCGCGCAGTTCCGATTCCATGAGCCCCTTGCTGTCGCCAACGCCGCCCAAGCCCATGTGGCCGATGTACGGCTCGCTCGTCACGTAAGTCATCGGCACACGGTCTCGCAGCTTGCGTTTGCGTAGATCGGAATCCAATATCATCGCGGTTTCGTATGCGGGGCCGAAACAACTGGCACCGGGCGCCGCACCGACGATGATGGGGCCGGGATTTTTTAAGAAATCCTGATATCGCGTCCATGCCTGCGCCGAATGGTCCTGGCTGCACACCGACTGCGTGAATCCGTCCGGGCCCAACCCGGGCACTTCCTCGAAGGCGAGACGCGGTCCGGTCGCAATGACGAGGTAGTCATAGTGGAGTTCCTTGCCGTCATCGAGCTCGAGCTTGGAGTGTTCAGCATCGATCTGGGTGACGGTATTGACAACCCATTGGATGCCCTTGTTATCGAGCGGTGCTTGCATCGTCACACGGGTCTCTGCGGTCGTTCGCCATCCCACCGCAATCCAGGGATTCGAGGGCGTGAATTCGAAATACGGTCTTGCGCCGATCAACGTCACGCGATGGCTTTTGGGAAGATGCTTGCGCAGGTCGAATGCGGCGGGAATGCCCCCCAATCCTGCGCCAATGACGATGACGTGTGCCATGGATAACCCCGTGTAGTTAGATAGCGGCGCTCGCATGAGAGCGCTTGATGTAGCCGTAATAGAGCAGCGGAATCAGCAGAAGCGTCAACGCCGTCGATACCAAGATCCCAAAGATCAGGGAAATGGCGAGACCGTTGAATATCGGATCGTCGATGATGAAAAACGCCCCGATCATCGCGGCCAGACCTGTGAGGACGATGGGCCGCGCCCGAATGGAGGCCGCGCGCATGACTGCCTGCGCGAGCGGCTGTCCCGCCGCGATCTCCTGGTTGATGAAGTCAACCAGCAAAATGGAGTTGCGGACAATGATGCCGGCCAGCGCGATCATTCCGATCATCGAGGTCGCGGTGAATTGAGCGCCGAGCAGCGCATGCCCGGGCATTACGCCAATGATGGTCAGGGGAATCGGCGCCATAATAATGAGCGGCACGGCATAGGAGCGGAATTGCGCCACCACGAGCAGGTAGATGAACACGAGGCCCACGGCGTACGCGAGACCCATGTCGCGGAACGTTTCGTAGGTGATCGTCCACTCGCCGTCCCACCTCACGCTGAATTCACTCGGACGGTCGGGCGGACTCATGAAGCGTTGCATGATCGGCTGTCCGGCGGGCGGGGCTTTATCGATCTGCGAGACGATGTCGAACATGCCGTAGAGCGGACTATCGAGCCGGCCGGCCATGTCGCCGGTGACGAACACCACGGGTAAGAGATCTTTGTGGTAAATCGTCGCATCCCACGGCACCTTCGACACCGTGACCACTTCGGACAAGGGCACCAAGGAGCCGGTTGCGCTGCGCACCGGGAGGGCGAGCGCCCGTTCAAGCCCCTGCTTGTCGGCCGATCCGAGTTCGAGATGCACGGCAATCGGATCGCGCTCGCGGCCCGAATGGACATAGGTCGCATCGAATCCGGCGAGCGCCGTGGTGAGCGATTCAGAGACCGCCGCCTGGGTCACACCCAGTAGCGCCGCCTTCGCACGATCGAGCGAGACGATGAACCGAGGCACCGGGGCAGCGAGGGTATCGTCGGTATCGACGATATCGCGAGTCGAATCGAATACCCTGCGCAGCGCCCGCCCGATTCGTTCTTGCGCGGCATAGGCCGGGCCGTAGATCTCGGCCACCAAGGGAGCCTGCACCGGCGGCCCCGGGGGCACCTCGACCACTTGAACGGAGGCGGCCCCGAGCCTCTTGCCCTCAGCGGCAAGTGCCGGCCGAATGGCGCGTGCGATATCGTGACTCTTGCGGCTCCGATCGTGTTTATCGATCAGATTGACCTGCAGATCGCCTTGATTGCTATCGCCCCGTAAGTAGTACTGACGCACCAAGCCATTGAAATTGATGGGGGCGGCGGTTCCCGCATACGCTTGATAATCGGTGACTTCCGGTACTTGCCGCACGATCGCCGCCAACCCCGCCAGCACCCGAGCGGTTCCTTCGACCGGCGTGCCCTCGGGCATGTTGACGACCACCTGAAATTCAGACTTATTGTCGAACGGCAGCATTTTCAAGACGACGAGTTGAACCACGGCGAGCAGCACCGCAACGACGATCGCGCCCGCCGTGCCGAAATACAATCGATGGCGGTTGCGGCGCGCATGCTCTCCCAGCAAGAATGGAGCCATCAGATGTTCGAACCACCGGTGCAGCTTGCCTTCCATTTTGGATTCCGCGGCTTCGTTGCGTGCTTCCCTTGCGAATAACTTTCGGCACAGCCACGGCGTGAAGATCAACGCCACGCCCAGCGAGATGAGCATTCCCATACTCGCATTGATGGGGATCGGACTCATGTAAGGGCCCATGAGCCCCGAGACAAACGCCATCGGCAGCAGCGCCGCGATCACCGTAAAGGTGGCCAGAATCGTGGGTCCGCCAACCTCGTCCACGGCGACCGGGATGACGTCGGACAGAGAACCCCTGTCGATGGACAAATGTCGGTGCACGTTCTCGACGATCACGATGGCATCATCGACGAGGATTCCGATCGCGAAAATCAAGGCGAACAGGGAAACCCGATTGATCGTAAAGCCCCAGGCCCAGGACGCAAAGAGCGTGGCGGCCAGAGTGACGATGACGGCGGCGCCCACCACCACGGCTTCGCGCTTACCCACGGCCAGCAACACCAGAATCACGACCGACGCCGTGGCGAATAGGAGCTTCTCAATCAGCTTCTTGGCTTTGTCGTTTGCTGTGACACCGTAGTTGCGCGTGACCGTCACCTCGACGCCGGACGGGATCGTGATGCCCTTCAATTGTTCGACGCGGTTGATGATGGCGGTTGCGACATCGATCGCATTGCTACCGGGTTTCTTGGCAATGGCGATCGTCACCGCAGGAGCTTGACCGATGCCCTGGCCGCCTGCTTTGCCGAATGCCGGCCCCGAGCCGAACCACGCGTATTGCGAGGGTGTCTGGGGGGCATCGGTGACGGTCGCCACGTCGTCGAGATAGATAGGCTTGCCATCGCGGGCCGAGACGATGAGGCCGCCTACATCGTCGCGATTGGCGAGGAACTGACCGGCCTGCACCGGCGACAGCCGGTTCTCATCCACGACCGCGTCTGCCTGACGGACGAGATTCGCCGCTTGCAGCGCCGCCGCCAGGTCGGCCGCGGTGAGCCCCGCCGCCGAAAGCCGCCCCGGATCGAGCTCCACCCGGATCATGGGAGCACTGTCCCCAATCGAATAAACGTTGCGGGTGTCAGGGACCCGCTTCAACTCACTTTCGATGGCGCGCGCCACCTGTCCGAGTTCATGCCCCCCCAAGGCGGGATTGCGACTCCACAAGGTGAGCGTCACGATGGGCACATCGTCGATGCCCTTCGGCTTGATGAGCGGCTGACCGATGCCAACGCCCGCCGGACGCCAATCCTGATTGGAATACACGGCGTTGTAGAGGCGCACGATGGCGTCGTTGCGGTGGATTCCGACTTCATACTGCACGGTCAAGACCGCAAGCCCGGGGCGGGAGACCGAATAGATGTGTTTGACGCCGGAGATCTCGCCGAGCACCTTCTCCATCGGGGTCGCAACGAGATTCTCCACTTGTTCCGAGCTCGCGCCGGGGAACGGGATCAGAATATTGGCGAAGGTGACATCGATCTGCGGCTCCTCTTCGCGAGGCGTCACGAGGACCGCGAACGCCCCCATCAAAAGCGCGGTCAATGCCAGCAGCGGCGTCAGCTGGTTCTCCAGAAAGAATCGCGCGAGCCGGCCGCTCAAACCCAGCGGTTTCGTCACGAGCTGGGTCCCGATGCCGCGACAGCGTCCGCGTGCGCGCCGGCCGCGACGGGATCGAGCGCTATCCGTTCGCCGGGGGCGAGCCCGGCAAGAACTTCCACCTTGTCCCCCACGCGCTGTCCGGGGCGCACGTACCGGAGCGATACCTGTCCGTGTGAATCGATCACATAGACACCGGTGACCTCACTACGCTCGACCACCGCCGAAGCCGGTATCAAGAGACGATCCGTCTCGCCGATGACGAATCCCACTTTGACATACATGCCTGGCGCGAGATCGAGTGCGCCGGGCGGTAGATCCAATCGCGCGCGAAACGTGCTCGATGGAGTCGCGGCCTCCGGAAAAATCGTGATCTTCGTCGCCTCAACCCGTCGATTCCCAACGTACACGGCCGCTTGGTTGAGGCGGCGGACCAGCATCACGATGCTTTGTGGAATGTTGGTATCGACCCGCAGGTCCCGAAGCGACAGGCCGGTCATCAACGGCGTGCCGGGACTCACGGACTCTCCCACTTCCACGAGCCGTTTCGTGACGACGCCGCCATAAGGGGCGCGGATTTCCGTGTAGCCAACGCCCTCGCGCGCGGTAGCAATGCCCGCATCCGCCGCCGTCAATCGGGCGGCAGCGGCATCCCGATTCGCGGTCGCCTGGTCGAGCTGCGCTTTGGATACCACGTGCCGCTGGAACAGCTCTGAAATGCGCTGATAGGAAGTCGCCGCCTCTGCGTTACGCGCCTTCGCTTCCGCGAGTGCGGCCTGGGCTCCCTCGAGGCCCGCGCGTTGCTCATTTCCCTTGAGGCGGATGATGACGGCGCCTGCGGGGACCACGTCGTTCACATCGTAGAGGATCTCGGTGATTCTGCCGGCCGTTTGGGCCGAGACGGTCGCCTGATTGACAGCCTCAATGGTGCCATCGACGGTGCGCTCGAGCGGTGCATGCGCCGACTGCACAACGATGCTCGCCAGCGCCGAGATAGGGGAGTTCAGAGGCGGCGGTGTCTTGCCACCGCATCCCGCCACGGCGAGAACGGTCCCCGCCAGGAAAATCGAGCGCAATGCCGATCGGTTCGGGCGCATGGTCCACACTTCGATTGTTCAGGAGAACGCGTGACCGGGCTGAACCCCGAAGCGCTTCAGCAGCATCGCCAGCGGACAGAATCCGGTAAACGAGGATTGGAGCAGGTTGGCGCCCACGAACGCGGTGAGCCAAAGCCAATTGACACTCACGAAATGCGCGAGAAGCACACTCAGAAGGATCATCGTGCCCGCGAATCTCAGCACCCAGCGATCAATGCTCATCTTCGGTCTCCTTAATCTTGTTCCGAATAACTATTTATGCCTTTCGCGTGGCGTACCATATCATCATCTGCTAAATTAGCAAAGGCCGATTAATAGAGAGTCCGTGCATAGCCAAAAAGGAGGTCATCGCGTGAGAGCAGAGGAAATGAGGGGTGCAACGTACAAGCGAGTTCTTCCTGCACTGGAAGTCATGCAGGATCATGCAGTTGAGGCGGCCACGTTCCTCAAGGCACTGGCCAATGACCAGAGACTCCTGACGCTGTGCTGCTTGATCGATGGTCCTTTGTCGGTGGGCGAGATCAATCAGCGCGTGCCGCTGAGTCAGTCATCGCTCTCTCAGCACTTGGGTGTTCTGCGCGACGCCGGGCTCGTCACGACGAATCGGAAGTCGCAGACCGTTTATTATGCGCTGGCGCAGGGACCCGCCCTGAAAATCATGGAAATTCTCTACTCGGCGTTTTGCGCGCCACCGGCCTCAAAGACTCGCGTCAAAAGGGCGAAGGTCAAATCAGCTCGGAGAAACTGATAAGGAGGCGGCCACGTCAGCACGGCGCCCGACTGCGCCGGGACGAATTGCCGGAAAGCACCGATGGAGAGGATGTCCACAAAGAAGCCGTAAGCCGACAAAGCCGTCGATCTCCGGCGCTGGGCAAACGCGTCGGCCGTTGCGGAACCGTTTGGCGCCTCGATTAGGGCATGTTCGGGCGCCTGGATCAGCGAGAAGTTCCGGGTGTAAGCACGGGTAGGCCAGCGGCTTTCCAGGCCGCTATGCCGCCGCCCATGTGCGCGGCGTGGCTCTGACCGGCCGCGAGACGATGTTCCGCAGCCGTCAGCGACCGCTTACCGCTTCCGCAGTGAAAGACCACCCGCCGCGCTCCGTCATCGGGCAGCGAGGCTGCATCGAACGTCGAGAGCGGATAGAGAAGCGCCCCGGCAATCCGCTCCGATGCGTATTCGCTCGGCTCGCGAACATCAATGAGCAGCAGCTTGCCGGCGTTCAGCAACGTTGCAACCTCGGCGGGATCCATGGTCTCGATGGGTGACTTCTGCTTATTCACAAGGTCTCTCCTTTTTTCCTGGTGCGACGACCGGCCGTGGCCTGCGCCGGTCTACAAAACAATCGATACAACAGCTTGGCGAGCGGTTTGATTTCCGGCGACACCAGCCGATAGAACACGGACCGCCCATCGCGCCGCCGCCCAATCAGGCCTTCCGCCTCGAGGATTGCCGCTTGCTGGGAGAGTGCCGGAGCCGGTAGGTGCGCGCGGCGTGCCAGCTGGGTGGCCGAGAGTTCCGTGTCCATGAGTGCACAGACGATGCGCAAACGGCCCGGGTGCGCGACCGAGCGCAGAAATTCTGCGGCGCGTTCCGCCGATTCGTTGAGTGCATCAATCTGCATTGGCCAACCAACTCCCTGCGATCAAGCGTCCGATGACGTCACGAAATATTAGTGGTGGCGGCCGGGCGATCGCCGGCATGCCGATCGGCATCCAGTTCGAACCACATCGCATTGAGAATCGCGAATGCGCAGGCAAGACCCAGACCCAGTATCCAGCTGAAATACCACATGGCAGATCCTCAGTAGCTCGTGTCGCGATTGGCTTCGATGTAGGCGCTCGTCACCGGACCGCGCATGACCCAATAGACCCAACTCGTATACGCCAAAATAATGGGCAGAAAGATCACCACGGCGATCAACATGATGCCCAGTGTCCGATGACTGCTCGAGGCGTCCCACACCGTCAAACTGCTGCCAGGATGCGAGGATGAAGGCAGCAGGAATGGAAACAGGCTGACGCCCATGCTGCCGATGACTCCGGTGATGCCAAGACCACTGACGGTGAACACGACGAGACGCTGACGGATGCTCGCGAGCGCCGCCACCAGCACGGGAGCCGCCAGGCCTATCGCGGGTACGAGCATGGTCAATGGCCATTTCCCGTAGTTGGCAAGCCATGCTCCAGTCCGGGAAACGGCGGTCTTGGCGAGCGGATCGGGTTCGCCCCCCGGCAGCGCGCCGGTCACGATCGCAATCCCGTAGCCGCTCTTCCAAATCCATATCCCGGCCAGTGCGAACAGGGCGACCCAGACGAGCGCCGCATAACGAGAAATCGTACGTGCACGCCGCGCCAGATCGCCATCGGTTTTCATTGCCAGATAGACTGCGCCGTGCGTTGTGAGCATCGCTACGCTCACCAGACCGCAAAGCAGGGCAAAGGGATTTAGGAGGTCGAACAAGCCGAAGGTGTAGGTTGCACGTAGTTCCGAATCGAAGCTGAACGGGACACCCTCGATGAGGTTTCCCATGGCAACCCCAAAGACGAGCGAAGGCACTGCGCCACCGACGAAGAGCGCCCAATCCCAGTTGGCACGCCAGCGCACGCCCGGCATTTTACTGCGGAACTTGAAGCCAACCGGCCGTAGAATCAGGGCTGCCAAGACCAACAGCATGGCTAAATAGAACCCGGAGAAGCTGGCGGCATAGAGAGCCGGCCACGCCGCGAAAATGGCACCCCCGCCCAGGATCAGCCAGACCTGGTTGCCTTCCCAGACGGGCCCGACGGTGTTGATGACCACACGCCGTTCGGTATCCGTGCGCGCAATGAACGGCAGCAGCATCCCGACACCCAAATCGAAGCCATCCATGACGGCGAAACCGATCAGCAGCACGCCCAGCAGCAACCACCAAATGACCTTCAATGTTTCGAAGTCGAACATAGTCGCTCCTAGGGCTGTGAGCCGACCGGCGCCGGAACCGAAGCGGCGTCCGTTGCATCCGCGCGCCGGGAGGTGTCAGACGCCGGCCCCAATTTGACGTACTTTTTCAATAGGAAAACGTCGATCACGGCCAGTACCGTGTAGAACATCACGAAACCGGCGAGGCTGAGCGCGACACTCGATGCGGGGATCGGGGATACCGCCAGGAAAGTGGGCAGAACGCCCTCGATCGCCCATGGCTGTCGCCCATGCTCGGCGACGAACCAGCCTAGCTCCGCCGCGCACCACGGCAGCGGGAGAGCCCAAAGCGCCACCTTGAGGAAGGTGCGGCTTTGGGCGATTCGGCGGCGAGCGGCGAGAAAAAAACCAATGCCGAAGAGGGCGATGAAAAAAAAGCCCAAGCCGACCATCACGCGAAAAGTCCAAAACATGGGGCCAACCGAGGGCACTGTGTCCCAGGCCGCCTGGTCTATCTGTGCGGGCGTTGCCTTTGCAGGATCCGCGACATACTTGCGCAGAAGCAACGCATATCCGAGATCCTCGACGTGCGCTTTCAGTGTCTGTCGGGCCGCCTCATCGTTCGGGTTATTTCGCAATTCACGCAATGCCGTATAGCCGGGAATCCCGCTGATGATCCGCGCTTTCGCCTGATCGACGAGTTCGTAGATCCCGGGAACTTCCGTATCCAAGGAACGCGTCGCAATGAGCCCGAGCATCCACGGCACTTGAATCTGCGCACGCGTCTGGCGCGTGGCCGCGTCCGGGATCCCGATGATAGTGAAGGGCGCCGGCGCGGGCTCGGTATGCCACATGGCTTCGACGGCGGCAATTTTCATTTTTTGGTGTTCGGTCAGGGTATAACCGCTTTCATCACCCAGAACGACCACGGATAGCGCGGCCGCAAGCCCGAAGCTGATGGCGACGGTCGCCGACCGCTTGGCAAATTCCACGTGCCGACCTTTGAGGAGATACCACGCGCTGACGGCGAGTACGAAAACCGCACCCGTCACATATCCGGCGCTTACGGTATGCACGAACTTGGACTGAGCAACAGGGTTGAAAATGACGTCCCGAATCGAATCGAGTTCCATCCGCATGGTGCTCGAGTTGAAATGCGCGCCGGTGGGATTTTGCATCCAGGCGTTCGCAATGAGAATCCACAGCGCCGATAGGTTGCTGCCGATGGCGACCAGCCAGGTAACCAACAGATGCTGGCGGCGGCTCAGGCGATCCCAGCCGAAAAAGAAGAGACCGATGAACGTGCCCTCGAGGAAGAACGCCATTAGTCCTTCGATGGCGAGCGGCACGCCGAAAATGTCGCCGACATAATGTGAATAATAGGCCCAGTTCGTGCCGAACTGAAATTCCATCGTGATACCGGTAGCAACACCCATGGCAAAATTGATACCGAAAAGGATTCCCCAGAAGCGCGTCATGTCGCGCCATATGGGTCTCGCAGTCATGACGTAGACGCTTTCCATTATTGCGATCAGCACGGACAAACCCAAGGTCAGCGGAACGAATAGGAAGTGATACATCGCGGTGGCGGCGAATTGCAACCGAGACAACTCGACCAGATTCGACGAATTCATCGAGATTCCTCAGGCGCTGCCGCACCGATCAGCGCCGCAGCCGTCGCGGCAGCGTCTGACGGCAAGCGATGCGTCGGACCGAAGCACAATAGATAGATGGCAAACAAGAGGGCACCTTTCAGAGCGAGCGCAATCATCAAGTCTCGAGAGGGCCTGGGTGCTGGCGTCGACTGGGCAGGCCTGACGAAGAAGTTTTTCATAACGCTGTCTCGCTGGAATACGGCGACGGCAAGACGATACGCATGGTTGCGTATTTGCGCAAGTATGCAAAAGACGAACGACAATAAGAGTTTGTACGTACCACAGCCGGCCTATCCTGGCTGCTGCTGGCCGCTGCACTCATGCGGATCGACGATAGTCGTTGGATCGATGTATTCGGACCATGCCAGCGCCTCGTCGTTGAATGCGTGTCGCAGTAGGCCGATATTGGCAAACCAAAGGGCTTGAGCTGGCGCTCCATCCTGAGATTGCCCTGTGCGCGATGATGTCAATGCTGAGCTTCACTCCATCGCCTGCGTGCGAAGCGATCGGCGTTCGCTAATTTCGATCATTGCAAGGCGGAGCCGTCCCATCACGGCACAGAGCCGGCCCTTGGTCTCGTTTGTTCGCTGCGGGGTCGTCGGCGTGCGACACGGTGCTACCGGCAACGCAGCCGGACATCAGGATTGCGGTAAGGAAGAAGCTGCTTATATGTTTCATGAATCACCTGATGAGTAGTGCGGAACGATAGAAGGGCTCGATAATACTCTTTGACATGGCGCGGTACCTGGGGCGAGATCTTGCTTCCGGCTGGCGTGGGCCCTAACTACTACGCCGCGGTCCCCGAGATTGCGCCGGTTCAAACATCCGGCGATTTTGCCGTGGTACTGGATGAATTGGCGCGTCGTTGTGCGGATCCGGATCCACCGCCTGGGTTACGCGGTCGATGCCAACATTTTGCGCCAGGCCTGATCGACCTCCAGTGCCTACCAACCCAGCCCGGGTCCGTACCCGTACTCTGAACCCCAAGGTCCCCATGCGTTCCAGTTCCATGCGGGATCGTCGTAAACTTGTGCATTGAAGTCGTCGTCCTCGGCCGCGTTCTCATGGTCCCGGAGATCGCGCTTCAGTTCCTTGATGCGTTGGTCCGACTGTTTGTTTTCCTGGTACTTTGCATACGCTGCTTGCGAGCCAACATACAGGCACCTGCAGACCGACGGATCCGCATACACGTACTGTATGTTGTCGCCTTTCGCATGTCGCACGAACTTGTGTGCCGGTAGCCGGGCCAGCATGGCTTGACGTTCCGGCGTGTTGGCAGGTCGAACGAGGAAGCCCGCCACGGCCAGGTTGTCCTCGTGTCTCGCCACTCTCTCTTTCGACGTCTGGCAGGCGGCTATGAGGCCGATACTCAATAGTACGGTGGCCAAGCGACCACTAATGTCCGGCACGTTTGAAGCCGGATTCGCTAAAAGTCTGTATTTTCAAGGGTTTCATAAGATTTCCAGGTGTTAACGACTTGAACGACGGAGGCCAAGAAACGCAGTCTGCCGGGATTTCCCCGGGAGATCTGGATGTACGCACGCAAGCTCGTCTTCGCCCAGGTGATGGAGTTTGCGCCATGGCGCACCTTCCGTCGTCTGCCGACCAAGTATCGCGGCGACCAGCTCGCTATGGCTATACTTCGGCAGCTTCTACAAGCGATCTCTCGTACACACGACGAGCGCGACGACGAAGAGGGTTCCGAGAATCCCGCGTCCGATATACATAAGAATCTCCGTTGCCAGCTTGCGGGAGATATTGAAGCATGCGCGAGGCAGTCTGTCTGGACGCCACCGCACATTAGCCTTGAAGCACGGCGTCTCGGCCAACCGTTCGCGTTCAAATTGCGCCGCTGCAGCGCAATGAAGGAGCTTGGTCGCGACGCTCTCGATTCCTTTCCACAGCGTTCATTCATTCATGTTTTCCATTTTCGTCCCTGGAAAAAAGGCGTGCGACATATCGGAAGATCGTCTGTCGGAAGGCGAAACCAAGAACGATAAGAGCGACTCCCGCCAGGATCGCGTAGAGCACTGTCGGGCCTAACCATGCTTGAAGGAGTTTCCACTGCTTGCCAAAAAAATACCCGAGCAGGACGTAAACGATGGTATAAGCCGCTGAGCCTGCGAGATTGAACTCACATTGCGCCCGGAGCAGCCGTAGCTTTGTTTTGCCGCGATCGGTAGGATCAGCACTGAGGGTCGAGGACTGTTCTATGAAAATGGCATTTCGTCATCCCCAGAGTGAGCACGCCTCGCAGCTATTGCGGGGGCTCACCGCTGTACTCGTAGGCCACGAACTCCTTTCGTGGCCTTTGGAGAACACGGCACCGGCCCTAGATATTCGCGTTGTACTTGCGCTGGGTGCGCTTGCACGTGCACAACTGGAGCCGTTGTCACAGCTTGAGCTCGTACAAACGGTTAGCGCCGGATTTGAGTCGATCGACGTGGATGCTGCTAGCGAAATGGGCATCTGGGTGTCCAATGCGCCGGCCGGCCTTACCGGTAACGCCGCGTCGGTCGCCGAATTTGCCGTGATGTTGCTCATCGGGGCATCGCGACATCTCGTCGCGGCTCTCCGTTCCAACATAGATCAAGCTACCGCATCCAGTACATCCCATCAGGCGCTCAGCGGCAAGACGGTGTGCATTGTTGGGCTTGGAAGCATCGGTCGACACCTCGTCGAGCGCTTGCGCCCATTTGGGGTGACCCTCATCGCGACCAACGGAGACCTCGCTCTGCCACCCGCCGGGGTTACCGTCTATCTCGCGAACGAATTGAAGCGCGCCATCGCCCCCGCGGACTACGTGGTGATCTGCGTTCCGGGTAGCCATGAGAATGAGAATCTGATCAATGCGTCGGTGCTGGACGCAATGAAACCCGGCGCGATCCTAGTCAATGTCGCACGTGGCAATGTGGTCGATGAGGACGCCCTTTGTTCGGCGTTGCGCAGCGGCCGGATCTCGGCGGTCGGGTTGGACGTACTTCGCACGGAGCCCGCGAAATCGGATAATCCCCTGCTGGGATTTGCACAGGCGCTCATCACGCCCCATATCGCCGGTGACACGGATCTCACGCTGAGTGGCACGCTGAGTTACATCGCCAAAGTGGTCGAACAATGGGATGCCGGAACTAAGCCAGTGTCGCTCATCAACCAACCGCACAAGCCGCGAAAACTCCTTCGATAGATACACCGCATCGCGGTCCCGTCAGTTGAGGTAACCACCTCGCGCTTGGTGAGTATGGACGGGGCCGGCGCCATCCACTTCATATCCTGCCTCTTCGACCGCCGCGGTTAGCTGCGCCACCGAAATTCGCCGCTCATTGAAATTGATCGTCACCTCGCCGTCTGCCAAGCGCACCTTGGCGTCGCCGACTCCGGGAGTCGGCTTTAGAAACTCGATATCCTCGGGGCGCGGATATCCCAAATTTGCCGAAGCCGGAGATGGCAGCCGACTCCGGACGCGGCAGCGCGGTCTATGAACAGCGATGTACCCTCTGTGATGGCGCGAAGGGCGCCGGCCATGTGCTCGGACAGGGCGCGACTAAACCCGGCGGCGTGCTCCGCAAAGGCACCTGAGCACGAGCACAGTCTCTCTTTCCGTTCAGGGTGCTCCCCAACGGCGTTCCGGGTGCATCGATGCCTTCTTTCCCCGCATTGAACGAACCGGCAGCATCATCCAACGACACGGGGGTGAGAATAGCTAGTGCCGAAAGTCACGATCGCGCAGTGACTAAAGTCACTTCCCCGCGGCCAGGGTAAGGAGGAACATCAGCCTATCTTGCGGGTCGAAGAATGAGCTGCGTCGGGTGGGTACGGTAAGGAGTTTGCTGTGCAGAACGATTTGTTGATTCAGCGGCAGGTCTTGGAGCAATTGCGAGCTATCGACGGACTCGACTGTTCAACCATCGGGATAGAAGTGCATCACGGAGTCGTGAAGCTGGCGGGGCATGTCAATGACTCCTCGGCCAGAGCTAAAGCGGAGCGAGCCGCGCAAAGTGTCGATGATGTGCGGAACGTAATTTTGGACCTTGACCTCGATTCTCGGTAGCAATGCGCGTGAAAGCATCGCGGGTCTTTCGACTGGTCCGAGCGCGGTTATTCGGTTCGCGATCTCGCGAGTCATTGAGGGTATCGTGACGAGGCATCGGAAGCCGTTTTTGCGCGAATGAAGTCGCCGGACACGGAAGCGCTCGGAGTCCCGGCCACGCTCATGAGCGAAGGTGCGCTCGCCTTCTGGGCTGCAGTGGTCTTGACCGGCGCTGGGGCAGGATTTGCCGCCGTGGCTCTCACGATGTTGTTGGGGAAAGTACAGCAGTGGATGTGGCCCGGCCCTGATTTGCTCGATGCGGCCGCGAGTGCTGCCGCCTACCGCCATGTATGGGTTTTGATCGGTGCGGGGGGGTTGACTGGTGCGGGACAAATCATTCTGCGCCGCTTGACGAGCGGCAACGGGATCGACATCACCGAGGCGATATCCGAGCATGCCGGCCGCCTTCCCGCATTGCGAACCCTTGGCAGCGCGGTGCTCTCGATCTTGGTGGTCGGCATGGGGGCATCGCTCGGCCGAGAAGGAGCCCCTAAGCAAGTGGGCGCGGTCCTCGCGAATGCGTTATCGGACCAGGCGCGATTGTCGGATGAGCAACGACGGCTCCTGGTGGCTTGCGGCGCAGGCGCAGGCATGGCTGCAGCCTACGGCGTACCGTTGGGCGGGGCTCTGTTTGCACTCGAAGTGCTGCGTGGCATCCTGGCGTTGCGATTGATCTTGCCGGCGCTCCTAGCCTGCGCTGTCGCGGCAGGTATCTCGTGGATTTTGCTGCCCAATGCACCCACATATGTGATTCCAGCATATGCGTCTTCCCCGTCCGTCATTTGCTGGGCTCTGATCGCGGGCCCGGTAGCGGGACTGGTCTCGATTGGCTACGTTCATCTGGTGGCGTGGGCGGATCGTCACAAGCCGGCGGGTTGGCTGCGCTTGGCCGCACCCACAGCTGCGCTAGGTCTGGTGGGGTTGATCTCGATCAAATACCCCGAGGTACTTGGCAACGGCAAAGACGTTGCGCAGCTTGCATTCACGAACCGGATCGCGCCGATGCTGCTCGTCACCCTCTTAGTGCTGCGACCTCTGTCTACGGTGGCGTGCTTGGGCAGCGGGGTTCCCGGCGGACTTTTTACCCCCTCATTGGCGCTTGGAGCTCTCTTGGGCGGGGTGCTTGGCGTGGCATGGACCTCGTTTTGGCCCGGCGTCCCGCCGGGCCTCTTTGCGGTGATCGGAGCCGCAGCGGTGTTGGCGGCGACGACCCATGGGCCGATTTCGGCGGTCGTCTTGGTCATGGAACTGACCGGTCGCGATCGCTCGTTTGTCCTGCCTTTACTGATCGCCGTGGTCGCCGCGACGGTTGTCGCACGTTCGCTCGATCCGCGGTCGATTTACGACGTCCGTTTTACGCCCCGTGAGATGGACGCGTTGGAGAAGCAGCGAAGACCCTCCCCGAACTAACCGGTTATCCGGAGGGGCCACAGGCGCCGCTCGACTACGCCGCGGGTTGATGGCTCGAAGCAATCCCTGGATTCCGCTGCTGCTGGCGGCAAAGCTCATGAAGTCAGCGTGAACTAGTGACTAAAGTCACTTCCATCGACAGAGGAGCGGTTGCAGTATGGAGTTGAGCGAATTTCAACATGCGGGGTTCACGTGGTGCGCGCCAACAAGGTATCGAGACGGCCGACAGCACGCCAGTGCGCCGCCGCATTGGTGGGCGCCGTGTGTGGAACGGATGGCAACCGAAAGGACCGTTCGATGCGTCGGGACACATGGACTTCTGGACTGGCGGCAATTTTCTAGCTCGAGAGGTCAGCACCATGACGTCCACCGTGGGCAATAATCCACCGACGATTCGAATCGTGATCGCTGAAGATCAGGCACTCGTACGACGAGGCGCGGCGCTTTTGATCTCCATGGAACCCGATATGGAAGTGGTGGGTCAGGCATGTAATGGAGTGGAGGCGGTCGAGTTGGCTAAACTCCTGCAGCCGGACATCATTTTGATGGATTTGCACATGCCGATCAAAGGCGGCGTCGCTGCGACACGCGAGATCACACAAGCGTTTCCCAAGACACAAGTCCTGGTTTTAACCACCTTAAACGACGATGAGACGGTGTTCGAAGCAGTCCGTGCGGGAGCTCAAGCTTATTTGCTCAAAGATGCCGCCGAGAGTGAACTACTGGATACCATCCGCGGATTGCGGCGCGGTGAATCGCACTTGACCCCCCAAATCGCCCGCAAAGTGATGGATCAATTCCGCCGACTCACCCAGGTGACCCGGTCCGACGAGTTTCGACTCGGCTCACTCGAGCCGTCCACCACTTCTAGCATGGGCGAAACGTCAGCCAAACCTTTGTTCGCTGAAGCATTGAACGAGAAAGAAGAGAGGATTTTGCAACTGATCGCTGAAGGGTTGAGCAATCGGCAGATTGGTGAAGCACTTTGTTTCGCAGAAGGCACCGTCAAGAACTATGTCACTCGCATCATGGAAAAGCTCCATGCCAACACTCGAACGGGGCTTGCAATCCTGTCTCGTACGCATGCGTCTCACCGCAGGTAACCGGTCCCGAGGAACGTACCCCCCTCGCTCTAGAATGCCCGATCGCCTGAAAAGCATGCGCAAAAGTGACTTTGGTCACTTTCAATTAGTGACGAAAGTCACTCCGAAATGGTGACTTTTGGCCCCTGACCTTTGGATCTCTTCCGTCTACAGTGAAGCGTCGCTAGCGAGGATTCTGCATGTCTGTTGTTGAAATTGCGCTGAAACGCCCCTACACCGTCGTTGCCGTCCTGATCCTCGTGACGCTGATGGGGATAGGCGCTGCGCTGCGCATGCCGATCGATATCTTCCCCGAGATCGACATTCCGGTGGCCGCCGTCGTGTGGACTTACAACGGCATGAGCGCGCAAGACATCCAGAATCGGATTTTGACTCTGCACCAGCGTCAATTAGCCTCTCTGGTGGACGACATTTCCCGCATCGAGGCCGTCAGCTATCAAGGCGTGGGCGTCGAGAAGATCTACCTGCACGAGGGAGCCGATGTCACGCGAGCGATCTCCCAACTCGCCAGCAGCGCGTTGGTGGTGCTCAAGTACATGCCGCCCAACATCACGCCTCCCTTGGTCCTGCGCTATGGCGCGACCGATGTGCCCATCATCCAGCTGAGCCTGTCGAGCAAATCGCTGCCTGACACGAAATTAAATGATCTCGGGCAGAACATCATCCGTCCGGCGCTCGCGGTCGTGCACGGTGCGGAGGTGCCTTATCCATACGGGGGTAAACCCCGCGTCATCATGGCCGATCTGGACCTGCAAGCCTTGCAGGCTCGTGGCTTGTCGGCATCGGACGTAAGCAACGCATTACAACACCAGAACGTGATTCTACCGGCCGGCGACGTCAAGATCGGCGACAAAGACTACATGCTCGCGATGAATAATTCCCCGGACGTTCTCGATACCATCAACGCCTTTCCGATCAAACAGGTCGATGGCCGGACGGTGTTCATGCGCGACGTGGCCCACGTCCACGACGGCTTCCAAGTGCAAACCAACTCGGTCTCGGTCAATGGGACCCCCGGGGCGCTGATGACGATCCGAAAGACGGGCGGCGTTTCAACCTTGGCCGTCATCGATGGCGTGCGGACAGCGCTCGAGGATCTCAAGAATGTGCTGCCCAAAGAGGTCAGTGTCAAAGCGCTCTTCGACCAATCGGTATTCGTTCGTGCCGCGTTGCATAGTGTGTTGTTGAGCGCCGGCATGGCGGCAGGATTGACGGCTGTCGTGATCATTCTGTTTTTGGGTAACGTTCGCCTGTCCGTCATCATTCTCGCGGCAATCCCGTTGTCCATCATCACCGCGGTTCTATTCATCAAGCTGCTCGGTCAGACGCTCAACACCATGACGTTGGGCGGCTTCGCGCTGGCAATCGGCATTCTCGTCGACAATGGCACCGTGGTGATCGAAAACATCGAGCGGCATGTGGGCATGCGCGAGCCGCTGCATCAAGCGATCGTCGTCGGTGCGAGTGAGGTGGCGGTACCGACATTTTTATCGACGTTGTGCATCTGTATCGTCTTCGTACCGGTGTTTCTGCTCGAGGGTACGGCCAAGTACCTGTTCTCCCCGTTGTCGTTGTCCGTGATCGGCTCACTCCTGGCCAGTCTTGCGCTATCGTTCACGATGGTACCGGTCCTGTTCAACCATTTGATGCGTGGCGCGGTTCATGAATTCATCGACAAGTCGTCGCATACGCCTGGACCGCCCGAGGCGCCGTCAAAAAACGTGCTCGTGCGCTTTCAAGCGGCCTTCGAACGCGGGTTTGAGCGATTTCGGGAAAACTATCGAAATGTCCTGTCATGGGCTCTCTCCGAGGCACGACTCACGGTTATTGCCTTCTTGGCCCTCATTGCGGTGTCGGCGGCGCTGTTCCCGTTTCTGGGCCGAGATTTCTTCCCGCAGGTGGACGCCGGTCAAATGCGCTTGCACGTCAGGGCGCCTCCCGGCACACGTCTCGAGCGGACGCAACAATATTTCGCCGAAGTGGAGACGCAGATCCGCAAGCTGGTCGGCAACGATCAGATCGACGTGATGCTCGACAATATCGGGCTACCTTACAGCGGCATCAATATCGCGCTGAGCGATTCGGCCACGGTCGGTCCCATGGACGGTGAGATTTTAATCTCATTGACGGAGAAGCACACACCGACGGCGAAAATCGTGGCCATGCTACGGCGCGAGTTGCCGGCGCAATTCGCCCAACTTCAATTCTTCTTTCAGCCGGCCGACATCGTGGACCAGGTCTTGAACTTCGGCCAGCCAGCACCCATCGATGTTCGCATTTCCGGCCCGGACCAAGACAAAGCGTTTGCGCTGGCCTCGGAGATAGCGCGCTCCCTCACACGAGTCGCCGGCGTCGTGGATTCGCACGTGTTTCAGGTTCCCAACGCGCCGGTGCTGACCGTCGATATGGATCGCACGTTGGCGACCCAGACCGGCGTGACGCAGCAGGAGGCGGCCAATAACGTGCTGGTAGCGACCAACTCTAGCGCCCAGACGGCCCCCAATTTTTGGGTCGATCCGCGCAACAGCGTGAGCTACGCATTGGTCGTGCAGGTCCCGACCTACCGAATCGGCTCTTCGCAGGATCTGGAAACCATGCCGGTCACCTCCTCAGGGGGTTCGAGTTCCGGACAATTGCTCTTGAATTTGGCGTCCTTCGGCCGCGAAGCCTTGCCGCTGGTCACCTCGCAGTTGAACATCCGGCCCGTCTTTGATGTTCATGCGGATGTCCAAGGACGCGATTTGTATTCCGCGGCCGGAGACATCGAGAAGGTCCTCAAGGCGCATCAGCCCGCGGCGTCGACGGCTTTGAAAGTGACGTTGAGCGGACAAGTCGAGACCATGCAAGAGAGCTACACGGGGCTCTTTACGGGCATCGGGCTGGCGATCGTTCTCGTGTATTTGTTCCTGGTCATGAATTTTCAGAGCTGGATTGACCCGCTGATTGTGCTGATGGCGGTGCCGTTTGCGCTGGGCGGCGTGCTGTGGATGCTCTTCCTCTCGCAGACACCAATGAGTGTGCCGGCGCTGATGGGTACGCTCATGTGTATCGGCTTGACGACAGCCAACAGTATTTTGGTGGTGAGCTTTGCCAACCAGCGGATGGACGCCGGCGACAGCCCGCTGCTGGCCGTGACCACCGCCGGCTACACGCGCCTTCGGCCGGTGCTGATGACGGCCGGCGCAATGATTCTCGGCATGGTGCCGATGGCGCTCGGGATCGGCGAGGGCGGCGAACAGAATGCCCCGTTGGGCAGAGCCGTGATTGGCGGCCTACTGTTTGCAACGCTGGCGACGCTCATATTCGTTCCGACCATGTATCGACTGCTACGCCGTCAACCGGTCGTAATTACTGATTCGCACGTTGAAGGTAGAGCCAATGCAATTGCATGATCCCCAGCATCCCACCATTCCCAGCCATTCGCCTGAGAGCGAGTCCCATGGCAAGTTTCCGGACCAGATTTCGCGGGCGGAACACGACACCGTATCCACCACCTTCTCCCCGGATACCGGGCGGCGCACCAAGCGCGGTGTTGTCATTGCGGCGGCTGTGTTAGTGACGTTCTTCCTGGCAATCACCGTAATCCGTTATTTCCATGCACGCGGCGTCGCAAATGAGGGCGAGGCCGCCTATTCGGCCCCCCCGCCGGTCGACGTAGTGACGGCCAAGCCAGCGAGCGTGGGTCAAGATCTCGTCCTCCCCGGCGAAACGGCCGCGTGGTATGAAGCCACGATCTATGCGCGCGTCAATGGTTATGTGGCGAAATGGATGGTCGATATTGGCGACCACGTGACCAAGGGTCAGGTGTTAGCCACAATTGAAACACCCGAAGTAGATGCCGAATTGCAAGCGGCCAAAGCGCAGCTGAAGGCCTCGCAGGCGCAGGTGAGCGCGCGCGAGGCGGAAGCGCAATTCAGCAAGACAACCAACGAACGTTGGCGCGATTCGCCGAAGGGCGTCGTCTCGGAACAAGAACGAGAGTCGAAGAAGGCGGATTATCAAAGTGCGGAGGCCCGACTCTATGCGGCCAATGCCCAGGTGGCCTTGGATAAATCCAAGGTGGACCAATACAGCGCTCTGAGCGAGTTCAAGTCGGTCAAGGCGCCTTTCGATGGAACGGTCACGGAACGCAAGATCGATGTCGGGAATCTAGTGACCGCCGGGAGCGGCTCGACGACCACGCCGTTGTACCGCATGGCGCAGACCGACCCCCTGCGCGTGTTTGTGGATGTCCCTCAGAGTGCTTCCGGTGAGTTGATGAACGCCGGGGTGCCTGCCGAGATCCGCGCGACCGGGGCTGTCGGGGGGGCTTTCCACGGGAAGATCGTTCGCTCCGCCGAATCGCTGAATCCGCAAGCCCGCACCATGCGGGTAGAAGTCGACATGCCCAACGCCAAGCACGAGCTGGTCCCGGGAATGTATGTCGACGTCGCCTTTCAGCTACCCCCACGGGGTTTGGTCGAAGTCCCAGCGGCCGCGCTCATTTTCCGATCGTCCGGTACGCAGGTGGCACATGTTGATGAGCAGGGGAAGATTGCGTTCAACGATGTCGTGATTGCGCGAGATAACGGCAGCCTGGTGGAACTCGCCTCAGGGGTCAAACCGGGCGATCGGCTGGTACTGAACATCAGCAGTCAGATTGCGTCCGGCCAGGTGGTCGCCGTCAACGAAGCAGCCGCATCGAAACTGCCGCTCGGCGCGAAGCGCTGAATCGGAGGCCACGGTGAAAGTGCTACGAGCAATTGTTCTTGGTCTCTTTACAGGATTGGCTGCATGCGCCGCCGGTCCTAACTATCATGTACCCAAACCGGATGAGCCCGCGGCCTTCACCGCGCAAGTAACCTCGACGCAGGACGGCAACAATGTGCAAGCGGGCGCGCCGGTTGACCTGGCGACGTGGTGGCAATCGCTCAACGATGAAGAGCTCAACTCCCTGGTCGAGCGGGCCGTTTCATCCAATTTAGACATACGGATTGCACTCGACCGGTTACAGCAGGCGAGGACCTACGAGACCGTGGTTCTGGGTTACATGTTGCCGGATGTCGATGCCAGCGCAGCTGCGGCCCGGGGGACGGGCAGCGATCTGACCAAAGGGAGAGCTGACCAAGTCTTACGGTCGGCGGACACCGGCAGCGGTTTACAGCACATCAACACTTTGGCCGGATTCGATGCGGTCTGGGAACTCGACTTATTCGGGAAATATCGCCGGGAGTTGCAGGCCGTGCGAGCGGATACGCAGGCGGCGCGTGCTGCCCGCTACGATGTGCTGACATCGGTTATCAGCAACGTTGTCAGGGCATACGTGGATTTGCGCGGATTTCAGGTCCGCGCCGGTATTTTGCATCACGCGAGCGACGTCCTGCGTGAATCGCTGCGCATCATCAACATCCGCTACGATCGGGGAATCACCAATGAGCTCGATGTCGCGTTAGCGACCCGCGAACTGGCTACTCTGGAGGGCGAAATCGCCCCGGTGGAGGCGCAGGTCAAGGCGGCGCAGTACACGCTGGCTGCGCTGCTCGGCGAGTATCCCGAATCCATGATTGACGAACTCGCGAAGCCGGACCTCATTCCTTCCATGCCGGCGCCGACCGCACCGGGTGCGCCGCTCGATCTCCTCAAACGTCGACCCGACATACAGCAAGCCGAGCGAGAATTGGCCGCTGCCACCGCGCGCATTGGAGTTGCGACCGCGAATCTATTTCCCGATGTTACCATCAGCGGCTCCCTCGGCAGCCAAGGGCAAAATTGGGGAAGTGCGCCGGACATTGGCAAACACATCTATTCGTTCGGCGCTGGGGCCATATGGCCGCTGTTGGATTTTGGCGCGCTCGATGCCCGAATCAATGTAGCCGACATCGCGACGCAGATCAGCTTGGTCAACTACCGAAAGACGATTCTGAATGCGGTTCAAGAGGTGGATACCTCGCTGGATGCATACCAGGCGCAGCGGGATCGCATGGATAAGCTGACGACCGCCATGACGGCTGGCCAGCGTGCCGTCGATTTGGCCAATGCGCGCTACAACCGCGGCCTCACCGATTTTCTCAATGTCGTCGACGCGGAACGCGAGTTCTATGCTCTACAGGAACAATACGCGGAGGCGCAAGTGAGCCAAGGCGAGCAATTCGTGCAGCTCTACAAGAGCCTCGGTGGTGGTTGGCAGAACTATCAGGATGTTCCGGCCATTCAGCGTCCACAACCGGCGATCATAGCCGCTTTTCGGCGTGTGTTGAGCCCATCCACGCCCTGAAGTGCCAATCCAGGATGTTTGACACTCTCTGAGCACTGTATCGGCGTCCTATGTCCGGCTGCTAAGCGAATTGCAGGATTCACCCATGGTTATGATGGCTTCACACGAGACCCAGAGGATTTTAGGCCATGACTAGCATCGATAAATCCGCCACCTTTAAGCTCGGCAACCGCATCGTAAAACGTATTGGCTACGGTGCGATGCAACTCGCGGGACGCGGCGTATTCGGGCCGCCCAACGATCATGGCGCGGCATTGGCCGTCCTGCGCGAGGCCGTTGCGAGCGCTGCGGTTCCGAAGACGGACCGCTATTTGTTGCCGGCGTCGAGGGGTTTGGCCGGCTTGCCCGGCGCGTCGCCGGTCATCGTGCGCGGCGATAAATGCAGACCGCGGCCCGCGCCGGCCAGAGAGGTGGAAAACATTCGATCGAGCAGGCCGCGCGTGGCGCCGCCGCGATTCATCAGCCGGCTGGTCCACTGCAGCGACGGGTCGCCTTTGTGGTCCGCCTGCAAGGAGACGCTGCTGCCGCCCGTCTCCCACAATGTCAGCAGCCGCACCCGATTGTGCCCTCGGTATTCGGATAAGCGTTGCCACACCGTGGTGGCTCCGAGCATCGGGGTATTCTCAAGTGTGCCTAAGGGGACTGCTTCCTTCTCGAGCATGGAGCGGCCGCGCGGACGAAAGTCGCGCGGCGAGAATGGCGGGCCGTCGGGCAACGCCGCGCCTTGAAAAGTCGCGGGAGCCGAGATCAGCGGAGCAGAGAGCCATGAGGACCGCTCGGAGAGGTTGAAGTCGGGCTTCAACGGCTCACCCACGAAGGGAGCTGGTTCGCCGGCCGTCGCCTCGCCGCTTCTGATCGCCGTCAACAACACCAGTCCCACCAGCAATTTGGCGCACCTGCCGCGGTGACGGTTTGCGCCGCCGTATGCCTGCAGATCGCTGTATGACCAGTGCGCCATGGGGGTAGGCCGTTGCATCGTGACCTGAACGACAAGTATAGCATCCGCCAAACCCACGGCGGGACCGCACGGCCTACGTCACGAATTTGCGCTCACGCGCCGCCCGCGAGGGCGGAATCACGACATAACCGCCGAAGAAAAATCCATTATGTCGCGCTGCGCTGCAACCGAGCGCACAGCGTCCAATTGCGTCCATCGAAGGGTGCGATGTCATCGATTCGCCGGTGCCGCCGGTGCCGCCGAGGCAGCTCGACACCGGGATGGGATCGGGGAATGTAGAAGGCCTTCACGCCGCATTGCGGCGGCGCCGATCAGTGCTTGTGTTCCTGCGTTGCCAAGTCGTCGACCAAGGTGAGCAGACGCTCCGGACCGCCGGCAGACCGTACATCGGCGACGAACTTGCCGTTGACGACGAATGTCGGGACACCTTCGACGCGGTAGCGCTGCACCAGCTGATCCGCACGTTGCAGCGACGTCTCCACCGAGAAGGAGTGATAGGCCTTCTTGAACGTGTCGCCGGAGATTCCGAACTTCTGAACGAACGCGGCTTGAACGCGTTCGGCCCCGGCGGTGTCGTTGGGATCGCTCGCGATCAAGGGGTCGTTGTTGACGTGGATTTCCTTGAACACTTCGCCGTGCAATTGATCGAGCTTGCCCAGGCTCTCGAGCGTGTAATAAAGACGCGCCGTGGACCTGTGTCCCTCGCTCCACATGACGGGCACTCTCGTAAAGCTGACGAACGCCGGTTTGGTCTTTTTCCACGATTCCACCAGCGGATCGATCGCATAGCAATGCGGGCAGGCGTACCAGAAGAACTCCAGAACTTCGACTTGTCCGGTGGGCACGGACGTGGGCTGCGCCGGAACGAGCCGGGTGTAATTCACGCCTTCCTGCCACAGGGTGGGTCCGCTGGTAGTGGCCGCGGCTGCGGCCGGGGTGGCTGCCGCCATGGTCGAGGCGACCGCCGCCAACAGAGGATTGTGCGTGCCGCTGTCGCCCGCGGTCTCCTCCACCGTCTCCGAGCCGTCTTCGTTGGGATGCCGCACTCTGGCCGGCTGCGTCGGGACCAGGCCCGCCGCCTGTTGCTCGCTCGGCGTGGCAACCGGAGCGGTGGTGCTGGGAGGAGGCGCCAACGCAGTGGCCGGCGTCGTCGCCGCCGGCGCGCGGTCGCTCGCCGAGTGTGGGTTCCCGCAAGCACCGAGGGTGAGCGCAAGAGTCAGGAGCAACGCCAGGCCGGAGGCGCGCATGTTCAGCGAAGTCCTTGCAGATAAGAGGACAGGTTGCGGATGTCGTCGGGCGAGAGGCGCTTCGCGATCGTGGGCATGACGCCGTTGGGTCCGGTGGCACGTGCGCCCGACGCGTAATCGTTCAACTGCTTCGCGACGTACACCGAATGTTGACCGCGCAATGCGGGAAACTTCGCGGGCTCGTTGCCCTGGCCGGTGGGGCCATGGCATGCCATGCAGGCAGGAATGCCGCGGGCTTTGTCGCCGGCGCGGTAGAGCTTCTGGCCCGCCTGCCAGTAAGAGGGGTCCGCCTCGAGGCCGGTGTTCGTTTGGCTGTCGAAATAGGCGCCTAAGTCCGCCATGTCGTCCGGACTCAAATTCGCCGCGTTCGGCATCATTACCGGATTGTCGCGCTTGTGTTCCTTGAAATTCTCGAGCTGATCGGCGATGTAGTCGGCCCCGAGCCCGGCCAAGCTGGGCCATTCGGGGTTGACACTGTTGCCGTTGGCGCCATGGCACGCCTGGCAGACGACTGCCTTGGTCGCACCGGTTTCCGCATTACCGGCGGCGGTGCCTGAGTTGCTGACGATCACGCCCGAAATAGCTGCTGCGAGAATCCAAAACCTCTTCATGATCGCCTTTGACCCCATAACTTTAAGTGAACTGCCGACGCCCCCAAATTGTACACTAGAGTCAATAATTTGCGTCCCAGCAACAACTATGTCGATCTACCCGCATGTAAAATTCCTGACCAGCGCCGCCGAGGCGCATCAGTTCGCCGCCGACACCGGCCGGGAAATTGCCTTCGCGGGACGATCCAATTCCGGCAAATCCACGGCCATCAACTCGATCACTCAACGCGCCGGATTGGCACGGGTCAGCCGCACGCCGGGCCGTACCCAACTCATCAATTTCTTCGAATTGGCGCCGGAGCGGCGCTTGGTCGATCTACCCGGCTACGGGTTCGCCAAGGTGCCGGAAAGGATCCGCCTGAAGTGGCTGCAGTTGATGGAACATTACTTCAACGTACGCGAATCCCTGGTCGGCCTGGTGCTGATCGTCGATAGCCGACGCGGCCTGGGCGCACAGGATGCCGCCATGCTCGAATGGGTGCTGGCGCGCGACGCCCACGCGCACGTGCTGCTGACCAAGGCGGACAAATTGAATCGGCGCGACTCGCTGCGCGTGTTGCGGGAAACCAAAACCGCTTGTGCCGACACGGCGGTGACCGCACAATTGTTTTCCGCGCACGCCAAACAGGGGTTCGAGGAAGCCCGCGAGGTCATGAACCGGTGGCTGGAGGCGGCCTAAAAAAAGGCCCCGGTGGTAGTTTTGACACAGCCACCGAGGCAGACCAACCCGGCATGGGGATGACAAACCGGGTCTAGCCCGCTCAGGGAGAAGAGCGGGGAGCGTCTTTCTCGCTCATTGGATTAGATGGGGACGGGGGGTGAAAGTTCCAGTCTCTCCGCGAGCATTTTCGTTGAAAGCTCCATTTCGCCGAAACAGGCCGCCGGCAGGCCAAAATCAACTAAAAAACTGCTCGAAACTTTAGCGTTGCTGCTCTTGCTCAACGCCCGCAGAACATCCACTATGCGGGCTCTCCCCTAATGCGCCTCGTCCCAATTGAGGCCTACCCCCACGTCCACCTTGAGGGGAACGGCCAGGTCCGCGGCTTGCGCCATGCGTTGTCTGAGCTGCCCGACGGTGGATTCTATCGCGGTATCGGCGACTTCCAACACCAGTTCATCGTGGACTTGCATGATGAGGCGGGCCGCCGCGCCCGAGGCGCGCAGCCACGAATCGACGTCGATCATCGCGCGTTTGATGATGTCGGCGGCCGTACCCTGCATGGGCGCGTTGATCGCACTGCGTTCGGCGTATTGCCGCAGCGCCTGATTGCGCGACTGGATCTCCGGCAGATATAAGCGCCGTCCGAAAAGCGTTTCGACGAACCCGGCTTCGCGCGCCTTCAGCTTGGTCTCGTCCATGTAGCGCTTGACGCCGGGGTACCTCTCGAAATAAAGGTCGACGTAACGTTGCGCCTCGCCGCGCCCTATCCCCAACTGACGGGCGAGCCCGAAGGCCGACATGCCGTAGATCAATCCGAAGTTGATCGCTTTGGCGGAGCGGCGCTGATCGGCGGTGACCGCCTCGAGCGGTATGCCGAACACTTCTGCGGCCGTGGCTTGGTGCACGTCGCGATCCTCCGCGAACGCGGCCAGCAGGGTGGCGTCGCCGGACAGATGCGCCATGATGCGCAGCTCGATCTGCGAGTAGTCGGCGGCGACCAGGCGGTACCCGGGCGGGGCCACGAACGCCTGACGTATGCGGCGTCCTTCCGGCGTGCGAATCGGGATGTTCTGCAAGTTCGGATCGGATGATGAGAGACGGCCGGTCGCAGCCACCGCTTGATGGTAGGACGTGTGAATGCGCCCCGTCTGCCGATCGATCTGTTCCGGCAATTTATCCGTATAAGTCGATTTGAGCTTGGCCACGCCGCGATATTCGAGGATGAGCTTGGGCAGCGGATACGATGCGGCCAGCTCTTCGAGCACGTCCTCCGCGGTCGACGGCTGTCCGGTCGGCGTCTTGCGGATGACGGGAATGCCCAGTTTGCCGAACAGGATCTCCTGCAGTTGTTTCGGCGAGTCGACATTGAACGTGCCGCCGGCTTCGCTGTGAGCCTGCGCCTGCAGCTCCAACATGCGCGCCGCGAGTTCGGCGCTCTGCTTCTTCAGAAGCTCCCGATCGACCAGTACGCCGGTTCGCTCCATGCGGTACAGCACCGGTACCAAGGGCTGCTCGATGGTCTCGTACAGTTCCTTGAGGCGCGGCAACGCTTCCAGCTGCGGCCACAGCGCCTGGTGCAATTGCAGGGTGACGTCCGCATCCTCGGCGGCGTAGTCGGCGGCTCGCTCGACCTCGACCTGGTTGAAAGTGATCTGCTTGGCGCCCTTGCCGCAGACGTCCTCGTAGTGAATGGTCTTGATGCCCAGGTACTTCTCGACGGTCGAGTCCATGTCGTGCCGCGTGGTCACGCTGTTGAGCACGTACGACTCGAGCATCGAGTCGTAGCGCTGGCCCGTCAGGGCGATGCCGTAGTTCGCGAGGATGTGGTTGTCGAATTTCAAATGATGCCCGAGCTTCGGTTTGGCAGCGTCTTCCAGCAGCGGCTTCAAGGCTGCCAGCACGCGGGCCCGATCCAATTGCGGCGGGGCTCCGGGATAATCGTGCGCGAGCGGAACGTAGGCCGCTTCCCCCGGCGACACCGCAAAGGACACACCGACGAGGTGGGCCTGCATGTAGTCGAGACTGTCGGTCTCGGTATCGAAGGAGATGAGGGGCGCCGCGGCGAGTTTGGCGAGCCACGCATCGAAGGCCTCCTGCGTCGTGACAGTGTCGTACTCACGGCGCCGTGGCGGGGCGCTGACCGCGCCCACCGGCAGTGCCGGCGACAGCCCGTTCGATGCGGCGGCCACGGGCGCAGGGCCCGGACCCGGCTGGGTGGCCGCTGCCGACCCCTGATCGAGGGCACGCAGCAGTTGGCGCAATTCCAGGCGCGTATACAGTTCGCGCAGGCGTGCAAGATCGGGCTCGCGGGCGGACAGTCCCTCGGGGTCGACCGTCAACGCCACGTTGGTGTCGATCGTCGCGAGCTTGCGCGACAGTTCGAGCGCCGGCAGCTCGCTGCGCAAGTTCTCGCCCACTTTGCCGGTGATCGATGCGGCGTGACCGATCAATGAATCCAAGGTGTGATATTGATTGAGCCATTTCGCCGCGGTTTTCGGGCCGACGCCGGTCACCCCCGGAATATTGTCCGAACTGTCGCCGACCAGCGCGAGGTAATCGACGATCTGTTCGGGCAGCACGTCGAACTTCGCTTTGACGCCCTCGCGGTCGAGCCGCGTGTTGCTCATGGTGTTCACCAGCCCGATGCTCGGGCCGACGAGCTGGCACATGTCCTTGTCGCCGGTCGAGATCAGCACGTCGAATCCGAGGTGGGCGGCCTGCGTCGCGAGCGTGCCGATCACGTCGTCCGCTTCCACGCCGACGATGCGCAACATCGGCAGTCCCAGCGCTTCGACCGCCTCCAGGAGCGGCTGCACTTGCGATCGCAGATCGTCGGGCATGGGCGTGCGATGGGCTTTGTATTGGTCGAACAAATCATCTCGAAAGGTTCTTCCGGGCGCATCGAACACCACGGCGACGCGTGCCGGCGACTCTTCTTTAATGAGCTTGTTCAGCATGTTGAGCACCCCCAGCACGGCGCCGGTGGGCTCTCCTTTGGAGTTGCTCAGCGGCGGCAGCGCATGGAAGGCCCGGTACAAATAGGACGATCCATCGACCAAGAGCAGCTTACGTGGCATGCAGTACTTGCCCCGCTAGCGCGGCGGAGCGGGGTCCGTCTTGGCGTCGCCCGTTGCCGGTGGGGAACCGGCCGGTGCGCCCGGTGTTTGTGCCGGCGCCTGCTGCGGGGCCGGCGAGGCGGCCGGCTTGGGCAACCCTACTTTTTTATGCGGGCGCTGGGCGTCCGGCAGCACCAGCGGGCCCTTCTGGCCGCATCCAAGATTTGCCGTCATCGCAACGGCTGCGAGCAGATGCGCCATTTTCATCCCCGCAGTATAACGCGGCGCCGGCACGGCCATTCCGCGACATGCGCGTCCAAGCCGGTGCGGCGCACGGCGCGCGTCAACGGCCGCGACGCTGCGGCCTGCTTCTATTTATACTGGCCGCATGACATCGCATACCTCGAGCCGCCGGCTCAAGTCGCTGACCGCCCTCTGTGCTGCGCTGGCCATTGGCGCCTGCACGTCGCCCCACTCACTCCTCAAATCTCACGCCGGGGCCGGCGATCCGACCACTCAGGCGCTGCGCAGCCGGGTCAAAACCATCGTCGTGATCTACGCCGAGAACCGCGCCTTCGACAATCTGTATGGCAACTTTCCGGGGGCGGGCGGCCTCCGCGATGTGGTCGACGCCGCGGGGCATCCGCTGCCGGCCTATGTTCCCCAGCGGGACCGCGACGGTTCGGTGTTGGCGAAGCTGCCGCAGACCTGGGGGGGCGTGACCGCGGCCGGCTACCAGCCCGTCGTCACGCAGGCGCAAAGCGGCGGTTTGCCCAACGCGCCGTTTTCGATCGAACATGCGTTTACCGGGCAGTCGACAGTCACTTTGTCGACGCAGGTCGTGACGCGGGATCTGTATCACCGCTTCTACGAGCACCAGATGCAGATCGACGGCGGCAAGAACGATGGATATGCAGCCTGGTCGGACTCGGGCGGCCTGACCATGGGCCACTATGACTACAGTCGATCCGCGCTGTATGCCCTGGCGCGCAAGTACGTGCTGGCGGATCATTTTTTCCAAGGCGCCTTCGGCGGCTCGTTCCTCAATCATCAATACTTGATTTGCGCCTGTGCCCCGGAATATCCGAATGCCGACACCGCGGCCGCCAAGCCGTCGCTCACGGTGCTCGACAGCGACGCCGGTCATCTCCTGCCGCGGCTCACGGTGGCCAAAGGCTCGCCCGCGTCGGCGCTCGATGGCCCGCCGAAGTTCGTGAAGAGCGGCAACATTGCCCCCGCGGACTATTTCGGCGACGGCAAGTTCCATGCCGTGAACACCATGCAGCCCGCCTATCAGCCCAGCGGCAACGCGCCGGCGCGGGGCGGCGCGCCGGATTATGCGGATCCCAACAATTCCACCACGTTGCCGCCGCAGAGCGGCCCCACCATCGGCGACCGTCTGAGCGCCAAGAACGTCGCCTGGACCTGGTATGCCGGGTCGTGGGACGCGGCGATCGCCGACGGCAGGCAGCCGGCGGCTAGGATGCGCAAAGTGATCTATGCGCCGACCACCCCCGCGGGCAGTCCGGACTTTCAGCCCCATCATCAGCCGTTCAATTATTACTCGAGGTTCGATCCTGAGGCGCATGCCGATCAGCGCGCAGAGCACCTGAAGGACTACGACGGACTCATTGCCGACATCGGCGCGGGCCGGCTACCGCCCGTCGTCTTCTACAAGCCGCAGGGGAATCTCAATCAACACCCGGGCTATGCATCGGTGGCCGATGGCGATGCGCACATCGCCGACCTGGTCGCGAAGCTTCAGGCCGGCCCGCAGTGGAAGGACATGGTGATCGTCATCACTTACGACGAATACGGCGGGGCCTGGGACCATGTCGCGCCGCCGAAGGGCGATCTGCTCGGGCCGGGTGCTCGCATCCCGGCGATCGTGATTTCGCCCTTTGCAAGAATGGGCACGGTCGACCACACGCAATACGACACGGCCTCCATCCTGCGTTTGTTCACCCGCCGCTTCGACCTTGCGATCCTGCCCGGCATCGCGGCGCGCGACCGCGCCCTCGAGGAACACGCCGAGGCCCCCATGGGCGATCTGACCAACGCGCTGGACTTGACGCCGCGCCCATGACCGGCGAGCGCCAGGGCGCTGCCGGTCGTGTCGCTCACGTCGTTCGCTCTGCCGACGCGTGAGCTATTGGTTCGGGGTCGGTGTGAGCGGCGGCACGGCCCGGTGGGATTGCGGCAACGGCTGAGCCTGCGCGCCTGGCTCGTTCGGTTTGACGCTGACGAGGTCGACATCGAAGATCAGCAGCGATCCGGCGGGAATACCCGGGCGCGGGCTCGTGTCATAGGCGAGTTCGGGCGGAACGAACAATTGCCATTTCGCGCCGGGCTTCATGAGCACCAAGGCCTCCTGCCAGCCCTTGATGACGCCGTTGATCTTGAATGTGGCCGGTACTCCGCGCGAGTAGGAGCTGTCGAATTCCGAGCCGTCGAGCAGCTTGCCGCGGTAGTTGACGGTCACTTCGTCGGTGGGAAGAATCGCCGCCGCCTTGGCGTTCCCCGGCACGAGGATCTTGTACTGCAGCCCCGAGGCGGTGGTCTTCACGTTCTTGTCGCGGCCGTTGCGCGCCAGAAATTCCTGTGCGGCGGCCTTGTTGCGCGCCGTCGATGCGGCCATCACCGAGTGCACGAATTCCTGGATCTGCTGCTGATCGGCGTGGGTCGACTTCTTGCCCGCCAAGCCGTCCTTCACGCCTTGCGCGATGGCATCGGGGTTGACTTGATCGCTGATCCCGACCGAGTGCATTTGTTCGCCGAAGGTCAGGCCGAACAGGTAGCTCGTATGCTCGCTCGACGTATCGACGGGGGGCGCGGGCGCCGGCGTCAACGGTGCGTTCTGGACCGGCGCCGGGGCGGGCGTCTGTGCGCCGGCGAGGGGTGCGACCGCCATCAAGACCCAAAGGCCGCACGTCCGCGCGGGCTGGGCCGCGATGCGGCGGGTGGATTCGAAGTTGGCTTGTTTCATGGCGCGCACCATACGCCACTCGGCGTTGCAAACGCTAGCATGGATTCACGAACCCAGCGCGCCCTGCTTGATGACGGCGACGGTCAGGCGGGAGATGCACACCAGGTCCTGCGAGTCGGTGACGATGTCGATGGCCCACACCTGGCTGCGGCCACCTAAGTGTACCGGGCGCGCGGTCGCCGTCACCTGCCCGCGCCGCACCGAACGGACGTGGTTGGCGTTGATTTCCTGGCCTACGCAAAAGTACTGCGATCGATCGATGCACATCGCCGCGCCCATGCTGCCCACCGTTTCCGCCAGCGCCACCGAGGCCCCCCCATGCAACATTCCATGGGGCTGATGGGTGCGTTCGTCCACGGGCATGGTGGCCCGAATGAAATCGTCGCCGACCTCGCTGAAGACGATGCCGAGATGCTGGATCATGGTGCGGTCGCGTGCCGCGTTCATCGCCTCGAGCGACTGCGGGCTCTGCCAAATGCTCACGTCGAATCCTTGAGTTTCGCGCCAATCCGCTGATAGGCCTCGCGGAACGGAATGCCTTCCTTCGCCACCAGGGCGTTCGCCTCGGCGGCCGCGTGGATGCTCGGGTCCATGCGGATACGGGACTCGTTGAAGCGCACGCCTGCGAGGGCACTCGGCAGGATGTCGAGGGTCTGCAGACACGAGTCGATGCCGCGAAACAACGGCGGTTTGATGAGCTGCAAATCGCGGTGGTAGCCCGAACTCAACTTCTGCGTGATGCCCAGCACCTCGTTGAGCGCCGCCTGGGCCACGGAGCTGCGCCCGCGCATCAGTTCGAACACGTCGGGATTGCGCTTCTGCGGCATGATCGAGGAGCCCGTCGTGAACTCGGCGGGCAGGCTGACGAAGCCGTACTCCTGCGTGTAGAACAGCATCAAGTCGGCGGCAAGCCGCCCGATATCCTGCGTCAGCAACGTGATCTCGAACAGCAGGTGCGCTTCCGCCTTGCCGCGCGACAACTGCACCGCGGTGACCGGCTCGTGGGTCACGCTGAAGCCCAGGCGCTTGCGCGTCGATTCGCGGCTGACATCGAGGTTCGGCGTGCCGTAACCGGCGGCGGATCCGAGCGGATTCTTGGATGCCCGCCGCTGCGTCAACTGCAGGCCCTGCGCGTCGTCGCGAATCTCGGCGGCGAACCCTGAGGCCCACAGCGCCACCGAACTGGGCATGGCCTGCTGCATATGGGTGTAGCCGGGCAGTTCGATCGATCCGTCGCGTGCCGCGAGCGCGTCGAGCGCTTGCGCCACCGCGATGGCGCCGGCGTGCAGCGCCGCGGCCGCGTCCTGCAGATACAGCCGCAGCGCGGCGAGCACCTGATCGTTGCGCGAGCGGCCCGCGTGCAAGCGTCCGCCGGTGGCGCCGATGCGCGCCGTCAACAGGTTCTCGATCGCCGTCTGGCAGTCCTCCTGATCGAGCGTAACGCGCCACTCCCGTCGCGCGTGTTCCTGGCCGATGGCGGTGAGCGCGTCGCGGATCGCGATCAGGTCGCCGGCGGAAAGCAAGCCGCGTTCCCCGAGCATTTCCGCGTGGGCGATCGACGCACGCACGTCGTATTCGACCAATCGGTCATCGAGCACATGGTCGTCGCCGGCCGTGTACGCCAGCACTCGCGCATCGAGCGGCGTCCCCTTGTCCCAGAGCCGGGTCATCCGCTTAAGACCTGCGCTGCGCTCTTCTGTTCCGCCGGACTCAACGCGTTCAAGTCGGCGACCACGAGAGTGCCGGTGCCTTCGTTGGTGAAGATCTCGGCGAGCAGGCTATCGGTCGATTTGTACGTGATGACGTGCACGCGCCGCACGCCGCCGCGGATGGCATTCTCGATCGCCGTGGCCTTGGGCAGCATGCCATCTTTCAGGAGGCCCTGATCGCGCATGCGCCGCAGGCCGTTGATGTCCGTGTAGGAGACGATGGTGCTCGGATCCTCCGCTCGTTCCAGAATGCCCGGCGCGCCCGTGCAAATCACCAGCTTTTCCGCCGCCAACGCGCCGCCGATGGCCGCCGCCACCGTGTCGGCATTGATGTTGAGCAGCACGCCGTTCGAGTCGGCCGATAGCGGGCTCACCACCGGCATCAGTCCGTCCTCCAACAGCTTCTCGAGCACCGCGGCATTGACCGAGTCGATGTCGCCCACGAAGCCGTAATCGACGGTTTCGGTGGAGCCCGCCGAGACGGGAACCGGCGCGCGCCGGTGCGCCCGGATGAGGCCTGCGTCGACGCCGGACAGACCGATGGCCTCGATGCCGAGCTCCCGGCAAATGGCGAGGATGCGGGTGTTGATGAGACCATTCAGCACCATCGAGGTCACATCGATCGATTTTTGGTCCGTGACGCGCCGGCCGTTCACCATCCGCGTTTCGATGCCGAGGGTTGCCTGCATGCTGTCGAGCTGCGGGCCGCCGCCGTGGACCAGGACGGTCTTGACGCCGACCTGGTGCAGGATCGCGACTTGTTCGATCAGGGCTCGCGTCGAGGTTTCATCGCTGAATACGGCGCCGCCCACCTTGATGATGAACACTTTGTTCTTGTACATGCGTATGTAGGGCGCTGCGCTCATGAGCGCCAGCACGGCGACGGAAGGGTCAGGTCGACTCATCATAGGAATTACTCCGAAACGGCAGCCGTCACGCCAGCATGCGGTGCAGAACGGCCATCTGCACCGCCAAACGATTGAAGGCCTCGAGCCGGACGAGGGAACGAGGACCATCCAGGACTTCATCCGCGACGGCGACGTTGCGCCGCACGGGTAGACAATGCATGAGCTTGGCGTCGGGCAGCGCGCCCGTGAACCAGCGCTCGTTCACGCACCAATCCGCGAGGCCGGCCCGCAAGCGCGAGTCGCCTTGCGCATCGCCGTAGTGCAGGGTGCTGCCCCACTCCTTGGCGTACAGTACCTGCGCACCGGCGAGCGCCTCGGTACGGTCGGACGTTTCGTTCACCGAGCCGCCGGCCGAAGCGGCGGCCACGCGCGCCTTGGCCATGATTTGCGGAGGCAACGCGAACCCATCCGGCCGCGCGACCACGACTTCCATGCCGCGCATGGCAGCCATGTGCAGGATGGCGGCGGGCACGGCGAGCGGCAGCGGCTTGGGGTGATAGGCCCAACTCAACACGAACTTGGAGCGTTTCGGTATGCGCAGCTCATCCAGCGTGCGCCAGTCCGCCAGCGCCTGGCACGGATGGTTCATGGCGGATTCCATGTTGATGAGCGGTTTGTCGCACAACCCGTCGATCATGCCGAAAAAAGTCTCGTTGAGATCGCTCTGCAGCGCCTTGCCGTCGGCGAAAGCGCGCACGCCCAGCGCGTCGCAATAAGACGCGAGTACCGGTATGCCCTCGCGCACGTGCTCGGCGGCGGCGCCGTTCATGACGGCGTTCAGACGCGTCTCGAGCTGCCAGGTTCCCTGCCCGGGCGTGATGACGAACGAGTCGCCGCCGAGCCGCGACATGCCGACCTGGAACGAGGCCAGCGTACGCAATGACGGGTTCAAGAACACCAGCCCCAAGATCTTGCCGGCGAGCGCCCGCGGTTGCGGATGATCCTGCAAGGATTGCGCGAGCGCGAGCAGATCGAGAATCTGCTCGCGGCTGAAGTCGGCGAGATCCAGAAAGCGTTTCATGCGGGAATGGTCGAGAGTGCGTCGCGCAGCTGATCGACGTGCCCTTCGTTCAAGATGTACGCGGGCAGCAGCCGCAGCACGTGCGCATCGCCGCTGGTGCCGGTCAGAATGTTCTTCTCCAGGAGCGCGGCCTGAATCTCTTTGGCGGGCCGCGAGGTCTTGAGCCCGAGCAGAAATCCGGCGCCCTGCGTGCCCGTGATGGGGCCGATGACGCAGTTCGATCGGATATACGTAGACACCTGGCGCACGTTCGCCAGCAGCGACTCGGACTCGATGGTGTCGATCACGGCTTCGGCAACCGCACAGGCCATGGGTCCGCCGCCGAAGGTGGTGCCCATGTCGTCGTACTTGATGCTGTCCGCCACGCGCTTGGACAGCAATACGGCGGACACCGGGAAGCCGTTGCCCAGCGCCTTGGCGGCCGTGATGATGTCCGGCGTGACGCCGTAGTAATTCGCGGCGAACGGCGCGCCCGTGCGCCCCATGCCGCATTGCACTTCGTCGAAGATCAACACCGCGCCCACATCGTCGCAACGTGCCTTAAGCGCTTGCAGCATCGGCTTGCCGATGCCGTAGGCGCCGCCCACTCCCTGCACGGGTTCGACGATGACGGCGGCGGTGTGTTTATCCACGAACCGCTCCACCGCCGCCGGGTTGTCGCGCGGCGCGAAGCTCACATCGAAGGGCGTGCGCGGGAAGCCGTACCATTTCTCCAGCGCACCCCAGGTCACCGCGCCGGCCGCCGCGGTTCTGCCGTGCCAGCCCTGTTCCAAGGCCACGGCCTTGCTGCGGCCGGTGATCTTGAACGCCAGCTTCAAGGCATTTTCATTGGCCTCGGCACCGCTGTTGATCCAGAACACCGTATTGAGCCCAAGGCCCGCGAATTTCACCAGCCGCGCGGCGGCCCGTTCACGGATGACCATCGGCAACGCATTGGTCTGAAACGCCATCTGTCGCGCCTGGCGCTCGAGCGCGGCCAACCAGCGAGGGTGGCCGTAACCCAGTCCCGCGACCGCGTGGCCGCCGTAAAAATCCAGAATCTTGCGGCCGTCGCGTGCGTGCAGCCAGACGCCGTCGCCGTGCGCCACTTCGATGGGATACTGCGCGAACACCTGTGCCAGGTGGCTCTTCACGAGCTGCGCGGACTGACTGTTTGCCGATGTCGCTGCCATCACGTTGCCCCCAGCCGTTCTCAAGTCCAACCGGGAGCCGGCGCCAGAAGCCCCGTGCCCTCGTCGAACCCGAGCAGGCGGTTCATCCATTGCATGCCGCCGCCGGCGGCGCCCTTGTTCAAATTGTCGAGTACCGCCATGACCGCGATGGACGAGCCGTTGGTGACCGCGCTCAAGTGGGCGTAGCTGCTGGTCGCCACGTCCTTGACCCGCGGCGCCGTGTCGAGCACCTTCACGAAGCGGCAGTCCGCGTAGTAGGCCGCCAGCGCTTCGAGCGCCTGCGCGCTGTCGATGGGCTTTTTGAGACTCGCCTGCACGGTGACATGGATGCCGCGGGCGAACGGCCCCGAATGCGGCACGAAGTTGAATTCCGCGTCGATGTCCGTCGCCAGCCTGGCGCACGCCGCGATCTCGGGCACGTGCCGATGACTCAAGGCGCCATAACTGTAAAAATCGCTGTGGCGCTGCGGATGGTGCGTGCCTTCGGTGGGTTTGCGGCCGGAGCCCGTGCTGCCGGTGATGCCCGTCACGAACAGGCGCGCATCGGTGAGGCCGAGCGCCAACAGCGGCACGCTGGCCAATAGGGTGGCCGTCGCGAAGCACCCGGGATGGGCGACGTGCGGCGTCGGCGAGCTCGCCAGGTGCTCGGGAACCGCACACGTGAATTGCCGGATGCGTGCGGGCGCGCCGTGGGCGTGCTTGTAGACGGATTCGTAGGCGGCCGCACTGGTGTAGCGAAAGTCGGCCGAGATATCGACGCAATGGGTCCGGTTTCCCGCCGACTCGGACGCGCCCAGCAGCCGATCGATGAGGCCCGCGGCCGCGCCATGCGGGGCGGCGGAAAACAGCGCCGAGCGGGGCGCGCCGCGCAGCAGCGCTTCGATCTCCTCGAGGCCGCTGAATTTCAAGCGCGGATAGGCGCTGCGCAGATGGGGGAACGCCGCGGCGACGGGCGCGCCGGGCTGGCTGTCGGACAGAATGGCCGCGGCCTCGAGATGCGGATGTCCCGCGATCAAGCGCAGCAATTCGCCGGCCACGTAGCCGGTGCCGCCGAGCACGATGGCGGGTATGCGCTCGGTCACGCGCCGGCCACCTTCGATTCGCCGGCATGCTGGATGCCGAGCCTTGCGATCAGATAATCGCCGAGGTCCGCGGGATTGCTGATGGCATTGAACGCCTCGACCTTCAATTGGTCCCGGATGAGATCCACGCCGACCTGATTGTCCGTCGCGGGGCCGGTCACGACGGCCGGCTCGATGCCGAAGCGCTCCCGCAACAGCTTGATTCCGCCCCACGCGGCGACCGGATCGTTGGCGGACAACACCACGGCGGTCAATGCCGATTTGATGTCGGCCTGGCTCAAGATCGACTGCACCCCGTAGGTACCCAGCAGTCCATCGCCGAGCTCGAACACGATCACGTCCGGCTTACCGGCCGCCATTTCCGTGAGCATGGACCGCGTCAAGGCGGGACCGCATTTCTCGGTCGTGGTCACGATGCCGAAGTCGGTGAAGATCATGGTGCGGCGGGCACCGGAGTCCTCGAATGCCAAAATGTCGCGCCGGAGCGAGACCCCGGTCGCCTTGAACGCGTCGACGACGAGGCCGCGGTGGCGCATGCGCGCGATGATGGCGGAGGCCGCCGCCGTCTTGCCGGCTTCCATGCAGGTGCCCGCCAGCGCGACCACGGGCACGCCGCGCATCTCGAGCCCGGCGTCGTAGTCCAGCGCCTTGTAGCCCACGCGCGCGGGCACGCCGATGCGCTCGCCCAGAAACGGGAAGGCCAATACCGTGCCGAGCACCTTGCAATCGAACGGCTTGCCCTTGTCCTGGGTCGCCGAATCGCAGATGCCGAGAACGCCGCCGATGTTCAACATTTGCACCACATCGCCCGGCTTCAATGAGTCCGGGATGTGGCCCGAGTAGCCGAACAAGGCCTTGCGATGGCCGAGCGCGCCGACCACGATGTCGCCGCGCGACACCTTGGCCATGCGCCCGCTGGTCAGTTCCAGGGTGTTGTAATTGGCCTTGCTGTTGAGAATCTCGACCACCAGCACCACGCCTTCCTCGCACGGGATTTCGGGCGAAATGCGAATCTCGTGCGACAGCCCGCACGCCTGGGTGATCGAGGCGATCTTATGGACCACCACGGTGCGCATGCCGCTCATGATTCGCTCGCTTCGGCGGCCGCTTTGGTGCCCGCGCGTTTGTAGAAGATTCCCGTCAAGGCCAGCATTTTCGAATAACCCAGCGCGTCGGTGGGCGTCCATTCGCCGGCCGCTTCGCCGTACACGCCTTTGGAAGCGGCCATCAGCGAGAACGGCGACGTCACGCCCTCGATGAAAACGCTCCCGGGGCGGAACAGCACTCGGACCTCGCCGGTGACGCGCGCTTGGGAGGAGGCGAGCAGCGCCTCGATATCGCGGCACGCCGGATCCAGATGCTGGCCTTCATGCAGCAGATCGCCGTACGGCTGCGCCACCGTTTCCTTGATGCGAGCCTGCTTGCCGGTCAGCACCAGTTTCTCGAGTTCACGATGCGCGGTCAGGAGGACATCGGCGGCCGGCGCCTCGAATGCCACGCGCCCCTTGGTGCCGATGACCGTGTCGCCCAGATGGATGCCGCGGCCGATGCCGAAGGGCCCCGCCAGCGATTCGAGCTGCTCGATGATCGAGACCGCGGATTGCGTCACGCCATCGAGACTGACGGGCACGCCCGCGGCGAAGCCGACGGTGTGCCGCTCCGCTGGGCGCGGGTTCGAGAAGGCGTCCCTCGACAAGACCCATGCATCCTCCGGAATGCTGCCGTCCGACGTGAGCGTCTCCTTGCCGCCAATCGTGACGCCCCAGAGTCCGCGGTTCACCGAATAGGCGCCGCCGAACGGCGGAATGGGCAATCGGTGATCCTCGAGGTACTTGAGCTGCTCCGGCCGTTTGAAGGCGCGATCGCGTACCGGTGCGATGATCTCGAGATCGGGCGCCAGCGTACGCAGCGCCACCTCGAAGCGGACCTGGTCGTTGCCGGCGGCCGTGCAGCCGTGCGCCACCATCGTGGTCCCGAGGTGGAGCGCCATCTGCGCGATGGTTTGCGCCTGCAGCACGCGCTCGGCCCCCACGCTCAAGGGGTAGAGGCCGCCCCTGCGCACATTGCCCATGATGAGGTATTTGAGTACCTGATCGAAATAGGCCGCGCGGGCATCGATCAAATGATGCTCGATGGCGCCGAGCTGCACCGACCGCCGCTCGAGACTGGCCGCCGCATCGGCGTCGATGCCGCCGGTGTCCACCGTGACCGTGATGACCGGCCGTCGATACGTATCCTTGAGCCAGGGCACGCAGAAGGAGGTGTCCAGTCCGCCGGAAAAAGCCAAAAGAATGGGCTCAGCGCCCGTGAGGGTAGTCGATGTCATAGAGGTTAGCGTCCGAAAATGGCGCGGAGGCGTAATCCGAGCTTGCGTTGCTCGCGCGCTCCGGCCGTGGCGATGAAAATGGTGTCGTCACCGGAAATCGTGCCCACCACCTCGGGCCAGCGGGCGGTATCGATGGCAACCGCCACGCTCTGCGCCGAGCCGACGGTGGTCTTGAGCACCGTGAGGTTGGTGCCGGCCGTCAGCTGGGCGCTGACGAATTGCTTCAACGTGGAGAAATCGTTCTTCGGCGCCGCGGCACCGTCGGGCAACACGTAGCGGTCGCCCAGTTTGGCCACGCCCAGCTCGCGCAGGTCGCGGCTCACGCTCGATTGGGTGGCGACGTGGCCATGTTCGCGCAACATCGCGACCAGCTGTACCTGGCGGCCGACGACCTGCTCGCGAATGATTTTCGCGAGCATCGTGCGGCGTGCCGGTGCACTGGAATTGTCGGTGTCAGAGCGGATCATGGGCGATGGCGGGTGCGGGCCGGTGCATAAAGTTGCGCACAGTTTGCATAAAAATGCAGGAACTGTCAAATGCGATTTCAAGCCCGCGGGACGGCAGTGCGGCGCCTGGAACTTCGGCACCATGGATCGACCGGTCGCGGGGGTTCGAACTGGTCGACGCCACGGTGCCGGGATTCTAGTAGGCTTGTAGTATGACGCTGGAAACCATCGAAATAGAGACGGCGCCGCAGCCGGATGCGGCGATCATCTGGCTGCACGGGTTGGGCGCGGATGGGCATGACTTCGAGCCGGTCGTGCCCGAACTGGTCCGTCGCGGTGAACGCGCCTGGCGGTTCGTGTTCCCGCATGCAACCCCTCGTCCCGTGACTCTGAACGGCGGGATGCGTATGCGGGCGTGGTACGACATCCTCGGCCTGGATCGAAAAGCCCGGGAGGACGAAGCCGGCTTTCGCGACACCGACCGGGCGATTCGCGCCTTGATCGCCGAGCAAATCGCCCGCGGAATTCCAGCCGGTCGCATCGTGCTCGCGGGATTCTCGCAGGGCGGCGCGGTGTCGCTCTACACGGCGCCTCGATACCCGGAGCGGCTGGCCGGCGTCATGGCGCTATCCGCCTATCTGCCGTTGGCGAGTCTTCTCGATGGCGAGCGCTCGCCGGCCAACGACGGATTGTCGATTTTCATGGCACATGGGCTCGCCGACGGCACTCTGCCGATCGCGATGGGGCTGGAGTCGCGCGATGAGCTCCGAACCCACGGCTACGCGGTGGAATGGCACCAGTATCCGATGGCGCACGCGGTCTGTTCGGCCGAAATTGCGGACATTCGCGAGTATCTTTTCCGCGTTCTCCCCGCTCCGCATCCAAAGTGACAAGGGTCTTGGCCGGCGCTAAGCTAACCGACCACCATCAAACTCAAGGCGAACATCGTGGCCACTACCCCCGTAAGCGCGACTCGAATTCCGGCCAGCTCCGCCGTGCAACGCTTGGGCGACGATGCCGCGAAGGCCGCGGCGCGTGCCGAGGCGGCGAAACAGCTGGTCCGATCCGCAAAGGCGGACCTTAAAAAAGCTCGCAAGCTGTCCAAGGCCGCGAAAAAGACCGCGAAGCAGGCGCGCAAGAAAGTCGAGGCCGCTGCGGCCGCCATCAAGCAAGCCGCTGCCGCGAAGACGGCCCGCGCAGGCACGGCCGCCGGCGGCAAACCCAAGCCCCGCGCAAAGACGGTGAAGACCACCTCGCCCGCGAAGGCCGCAATTCCAGCCAAGGCGGCAAAACCGGCCAAGGCGAAGACGCCGCGGCCCGCGAAATCCAAATCCGCCAACGCCGCCCGTACGTCCGCGGCGGCCAAGCCCGGCACTCCGAAGCTGCTGTCGGCCGCGGAAGTCGCCAAATCGGTCATCGGCAGGATGGCCGCCGCCAATCGCGTGAAGAAGAATGCGGCCGCCGCGCCGTCCGCCGGGGCACCGAACCCGGTAGCGGGTAGCACGCCGGATGCCGTACAGAATACGGTCACCGCGGAATTCGAGGCCGGCGAACCCTAGGGCCTGCGTGAAGCCGCGGTGTCCGGCTCAGCTGCTCGGCGCATTCGGAAACAGGGTGGCGATCAGAATCACCAGGAACAACGCCGCCAGAAGTCCAATCACCTGCCCCAGCAGCCACAGGCCGAAGGCCTTGCGGGTCACCACCCCTTGTATCTCGCTCAGGCCCATGACCTGAATCACCACGCTCCATAGCGTGAGCAGCAGGTAGGCGAGGAATTGCACGTGCAGGAGAACGGCGACGAAGCCCTCGACTTCGGGACGCGGCGTTTGCTCGAACGTCGCTTCGCCGGTGAGCAGGGCGGTGAGCACCCAGACGATCAGGGACGCGGCCATCGGCACGCCGCTGTAGGCGAGAACGTGCATGACCTGGGCGCGAGCGGCGCCGCCGGCGCGAGAACCCAGGCGCGTGTAGATCGCGCCAAAAAGAAAAAGACTGGCGATTCCTGCGAAGGATCCGATGAGCAGTGCCTTGCCGAAGATCTCCGCGACGCTGCTGGTGAGCCCGAGGTTTTGCGCGCGGCTCAAGGCGAGCCATCCCGCGATACCCTGTGCGGCGCCGAGCACATAGTCGACTGCAGCGATGGGTTGCGTTGCCAGCTCGCGAAATACTCGTCGAGGTCTCAGCCACACATCGTGCAGCGGGCGAATGGGTTCTGTAGGTAGCACGCGAGCAGCCTACGCAATCCGCGCGACCGACTCCAGCGTCACGCGCAGATGACAGCGGACTTTTTCGGGACTACTCTCACCGAGAGTAGCCGTAAGACCGCGAGGAGAATTGATCATGGCCAAGAAGAAGACCAAAGCGAAGAAGCGTCCTGTGGCGAAAGCAAAACGCACAGGCACCAAGACCAAAGTCTTGAAGAAGAAGGCGCGCCCGACGAAGACGTCGAGCAAGTCCAAGACGTCGAGCAAGAAAAAGGTCGCGAAGAAGGCCGCCAAGAAGGCCGCCAAGAAGGCGACGAAGCCGGCGCACAGGAAAGCGCAGGCCAAGGCGGCACCGGCCGCTCGAAAAGTCGTGAAGAAGGCCGCCAAGAAAAAGGTCGTATGGCCGAAGAGCGTCGCGCCGGTTGCGGCAGCGCCCGTGACGGAGCCGCCGGAATCGTTGCAGAACGAGCCGGTGTCGGAGCCGTTGTCCTCCGGTGTGGAGACCTCGGCGTAGTCCCAAGCGCGAGCCCGCGGCCTCGTGAGGCGCGCCAGCCCTTGAAGAGGGCGCGCGCCGTTTCAGGTCACGGGCGGCGGTTGCCCGGCGGAATTAGGCAGTGCGGCATCGATGCAAGCCCAGCGGGGGGCCTGGGATGTCCATATGGTCGACGCGGGCCGCGCCAGGTGATATTTGGGCGTCCGGGCGCTATTCTCGAATCATGCCGACATTTCTCCGCCGGGCTCTATGCGTGTTCGCCGCCGTGACGTTGAGCGCCTGCGTCATCGTTCCGGACCAGCGCCATTACGCGGGCGGCGTGGTGCTGGTCGCGCCGCCGCCGCCCCGCGAAGAGATCGTCGGCGTCGCCCCGGTGCCCGGCCAAGTGTGGTTGAGCGGCTACTGGGGCTGGGTCGGCGATCGCCATGAGTGGGTGCCCGGTCATTGGGCCGCCGGTCGTCCAGGGCGTCACTGGGTTCCCGATCAATGGGTCAGGCAGGGCGATGGATGGCGGATGAAGCCCGGCCACTGGGCGCGCGGCGACTAATTCGGCCTCCCGGCCGAATTGAACGCCGCTTGCGGCGCATTGCGCTACGCAATCCCTGCTACGCGCAAGCCCGGGGTGGCCTTGCATGGCCACCCGTGCGACGCATGCGTCGCACCCAAAGGGGCGAGGCTTCCGAGTACTAGCGCGGCGGCGGCCAGGACGTGGTGCCGTGAAAATCGCTCAAGGGGCGGTCGCTTCCGGCGTCGAACCAATGCTCGATCAAACTGAAGGAAATGGACTGCCTGGGCGGCAGCAACGGCACCCCGCCCGCAATGTCCGCTCGGGTAAACCATTGGGCATCTTCGAGTTCCTCGTCGCGCCGCCGTATCTCGTGCGTGACCGCGTGGGCGGTGAATCCCAGCATCAGCGATGCCGGAAACGGCCACGGCTGCGAGGAGTGATATTCGATCGAATCCACCACCACGCCGGTTTCCTCCAGCACTTCGCGCGCCACCGCATCCTCGAGCGACTCGCCGGGCTCGACGAAACCGGCGATGGTGGAGTAGCGGCCCACGGGCCATGAGGCTTGGCGCCCGAGCAGCGCTCGATCGCCGTCGCTGACCAGCACGATGATGGCGGGGTCGAGACGCGGAAACTGTTCGTGGCGGCATGCGGGATTGGTGCACACGAGCACGTGGCCGCCTTTGACCGGCACCGTCGTCGCCCCGCACGTCCCGCAGTAGCGATGCCGCCGCCGCCACGAAACCAGCGCGCGCGCGTAGCCCAGCAGTCCCGCCTCCTCGGGCGGCAGCAGCGAGGCCACGAGCCGCAGGTCCTCGAAACGCGCGCCCGGCAACAGCTGCGGCGCATCGAGGCCGTCGAGTTCATAGGCAAAGAAACTCGTGGTGTCGATGCGTCCCAACAGGATCAGGTCGCTCAAGGCCCGCCGCTCCGGCGGTACGTCGCCCAGCGCGATGAACGCTGCCCGCGGGTCGTCGCCCTCGTAGACCAGGCTGCGCGAATTCCAGACCGGGATCACCCGGCTGTTGGCGTCCGCGAGCGCATCGGCAAACCATTCCGCGTCCTGGCGCAAATGAGCGGCGCGATCCAAGTAAGGACCGGCGAAGACGTTCCTTTTCTGCATGCGCCGGATTCTAGCAGGGCGCGGCGCCTTCGCTGAATTCCCGCGCGGCGGCCGCGGCCGATGCGCAGTTGCTGCAGTCGAACCGCCGCGTCGACAGCAGATCGCGCAGGCGCACGCCGCCGCAGACGCTGCAGGGTGCCACGCTCAATTCATCGTGCCGCGATAGCGCCAGCAGCAAGAACCAGGCGTGTTCGAAGGAGATGCTCACCGGCGCATGCAGTTCGAGATACGATTCGTAGACCTGGCAAAGCAGGGTGCCGGACTCGAGGGAGCCGACCCGATAGCGCGATTTGACCCCGCCATCCGAACCGCAGAGCAAACCGTAAACCACGAACAAGCTTGCCAACTGCGCGGCCTGGAAATTCAGTTCCGGGTTCTTGAAGAAGAACGCCGCCTGACGCGGCGATTTGCCGCGGTGCCGGTGCACCTGTTGGGCATCGGTCTCCAGGACGTAGGTGCGGTAGAGCTTGCGGATTCGATCGTCGCTGAGCCCGGTCCACTGCCGAATGGTGAAGGTGCGCGCCTCGTGGCGGATGAAACGCAGCGCAAGATCCAGGCGCTCGCGCTCCCGGGTGTATCGGTCGTCTGACACTCGCATGGTGAACTCCTTTTCCTATGCAATTCGCGTGTTTTCGGGCACAAAATAATTTGACAGAAATTAATCACAAAGTTAGCGTACTTGCCAAGAGGGTAGCGGGCAATTAACGCCGCATTTGCCAAGGAATGCACGGAACCTCGAATCCGAGAGACACGGGTCGCCATGGGAGGCGGTTATGCAGGAAGCTAACGTCAAAAGGTGGGCGCGCGAGTCGCACGTTTCCGCCGCAATGCTCGAATCGGTGCGCGGACTGAACCATCGATTTCTCGACTTGATCGGCGCCGCGCCGCGCGCTTGGAATTCGTGCGGATTCGCGAGATTGCCGCCTGACGTTCAGTTGCGGATCGCGCCGCTGACGCCGGCCCAGAAAAAATCGGCCGCGAACTGCCCCTACGCCCTGTTCGACCTTAAGTTTCACGACGATTCGCATTGGCGGACGCGGTTGCATCCGGATTCCTCGTGGAACGTTGCCGACGCGCCGCCGCTCGACGACACCAGGGTCGATTTCGCGCGTATGGCCCTGTTCTTCGCCTGGCACGTGGCATCCGTCGACAAACTCGCGGCGCGCTTGTTGCTCGGTATGAACGACGTGACGGTGGCCGCGTTTCGCGCGCTGACCATCGACTGTCTGGCCGGTTTGGCAGCCACCGAAGCCGCCCATCTGTCCGCGAGATGGAGCGATTGCCCGACTTACTGGAGCGCCCTGACGCGCGCCGCCACCCGCTCGAACTCGGCGCAGCTGCGCAGGGCGCAGCTGCAGGGACTGCAATTGACGGCGGCGGCGCATTTGGGCTAGCGGCGGCCTTCGAGTTGCGGGCGGAGCCTCGCGAGGTTTAGGCTACGCGGCTCCTATGCAAGCCCTCGTCCTCCGCCAGCTCACCAAGATCTACAAAAACGGCATCACAGCGCTCAAAGGGATCGATCTCGAGGTGGCGGAAGGCGATTTTTTTGCGCTGCTGGGACCGAACGGCGCGGGCAAGACCACCGCCATCGGCATCGTAACGTCCTTGGTCAACAAGACCAGCGGCGTCGTCGAGGTCTTTGGGCACGACATCGATCGGGAACTCGAGACGGCCAAATCCTGTATCGGCGTGGTGCCGCAGGAAATGAATTTCAACATGTTCGAGTCGGTTTTCACCATCGTCGTCAATCAAGCCGGCTTCTACGGCATTCCGCGGCCGCTCGCCAAGCAACGCGCGGAGAAGTACTTGAAGCAGCTGCAATTGTGGGACCGCCGAAACTCGATCGCGCGTTCCCTGTCCGGCGGCATGAAGCGCCGGCTCATGATCGCCCGGGCCTTGATGCACGAGCCCAAGCTCCTGATCCTGGACGAACCGACCGCCGGCGTCGACATCGAGATCCGCCGCTCGATGTGGGAATTCCTGCGCGACATCAACGAGCGCGGTACGACCATCATCTTGACCACCCATTACCTGGAAGAAGCCGAGAGCTTGTGCCGCAACGTCGCCATCATCGAGGGCGGGCGCATCATCGAGCGCGACACCATGGCGAATGTGCTGCGCAAGCTGCAGACGGAGATCTTCGTGTTCAACCTGAGCGAATCCCTCGCCGCGGCGCCGCGGCTCGAAGGATTCCGAACGACGCTTCCCGACCCGCATACGCTCGAGGTGGAAGTCTCCAAGGGGCAGAATTTGAACGATATTTTCGCGCAGCTATCGACGCAGGGCATCGTCGTGAACAGCATGCGCAACAAGGTCAACCGGCTCGAAGAGCTGTTCATCCGCCTGGTCGATGTCAGCGCTCGCGCTGCGGCCCAAGGTTCCTGAGGCGTGGCTGCCTCGCGCGCGCGCGCCGAATGGGTCGGATTCTCGACCATCATCATTCGCGAGTTCAATCGCATCGTCCGCATCTGGGGCCAGACCATCGTGCCGCCGGTGGTGACTGCGACGCTCTACTTCGTCATTTTCGGCAGCTTGATCGGCAAGCGGGTGGGTCAGGTCGGCGGTTACGATTACATGCAGTTCATCGCCCCCGGCCTCATCATGATGACGGTCATCACCAATTCGTACGGCAACGTGGTGTCGTCTTTTTTCGGCGCCAAGTTCGGCAAGCATCTCGAGGAACTCCTGGTATCGCCGATGCCGAACTGGCTGATCCTGACGGGCTACGTCGCCGGCGGCGTGCTGCGCGGCCTCTTGGTGGGCTCGGTGGTCACCGTCGTCGCTTTCTGCTTCACGCATTTTACCGTGACGCATGTCTTCGCGGTGCTGTCGGCGGTGCTGCTGACCAGCATCGTGTTTGCGCTGGGCGGGTTCGTCAACGCGCTGTTCGCCAAGAATTTCGACCAGATATCCTGGTTTCCGACCTTCGTGCTCGCGCCGCTCACCTATCTCGGCGGCGTGTTCTATTCGATCAAGATGCTGCCGCCGTGGGCGTTGGCCGTGTCGCACCTGAATCCCATTCTGTACATGGTGAGCGCATTCCGTTACGGCTTTCTCGGCACGTCGGACGTCGATCTGCGGCTGGCCTACGGGATCATGGTGTCGGCGGTGATCGTCATGTTCGCGCTGGCCGTCACCTTGCTGAACAGGGGCACCGGCATCCGCGATTGAAGATTGAAGGAGACGAGGACGCATGTTAGCGGCTCTGAAGCGTCATCGAGGCGCGCTGTTGATGGGCTTGATCGCACCGCTCGCGCTGGCCGTAGCTGCCGTCCCCGGCACCCCCGGCGTCGCCGATCTGCAGGGATTCTCAGCGCGCACCGCGGCGCTGCAGCAGCGATTGGAACAGCGCTTCGACGCCGCGCTGTCCGCGGCGGATCTGCGGGCTTGGATGCAGCAATTATCGGCCGCTCCGAATCACGTCGGCAGCGCGCACGATAAGGCCAACGCCGAATTCATCCTGCAGAAATTTCGCGAATGGGGCTGGGATGCCTCGATCGAGCAGTTCTCGGTGCTCTACCCGACGCCTCGCGAGGAAATCGTGGAGCTGGTCGCTCCCGGCCGATTCATCGCGACATTGCGCGAACCCCCGGTCGACGGCGATGCCACGTCCGCCCAAGTCGCGGACGAACTGCCGCCCTACAACGTGTATGGCGCGGACGGCGACGTGACGGCGGAACTCGTCTACGTCAATCAGGGGATGCCCGACGACTACAAGGAACTCGACGCCCTGGGCGTCAGCGTCAAAGGCCGCATCGTGCTCGCACGCTACGGCGGCGGCTGGCGGGGGCTCAAGCCCAAGCTGGCCTACGAGCACGGCGCCATCGGTTGCCTGATCTATTCGGATCCGCGGGACGATGGCTACGGCGCCGGCGATACCTATCCGCGGGGGGGCTACCGTCCGCCCGACGGTGTGCAGCGCGGTTCGGTGCAGGATTTGACGCTGTACAGCGGCGACCCGTTGACCCCGGGTATCGGCTCGACGGCGGGTGCCAAACGGCTGGCGCTGCAGGATGCCATCACCATTTTAAAGATTCCGGTGCTGCCGATTTCCTACGCCGACGCGGGGCCGCTGCTCGCGGCGTTGGGCGGCCGGGTGGCGCCCCCCGCCTGGCGCGGCGGTCTGCCGCTTGCCTACCACCTGGGCCCCGGCCCGGCGCGGGTGCATTTGAAGGTGCAGTCCGACTGGCAGCAGAAGCCAATCTACGATGTCATCGCGAAAATTCGCGGCTCGGAGGAGCCGGACCGCTGGATCGTCCGCGGCAATCATCACGATGCCTGGGTGTTCGGCGCGGCCGATCCGTTTTCCGGCCACGTCGCGCTGATGGCCGAGGCGAAAGCCATCGGCAAGCTTGCCAAAGAAGGCTGGAGACCGCGCCGCACGTTGGTGTACGCGAGCTGGGACGGCGAGGAGCCAGGCCTCCTCGGGTCGACCGAGTGGGTGGAAGCCCACGCCGCCGAACTGCAGGCGAAGGCGGCGCTTTACATCAATTCCGACATGAACAGCCGCGGCACGCTGGACGTGCAGGGCAGCCACAGCTTGCAGCAGTTCGTCAATCAAGCTGCGCGCGACGTGCAGGATCCGGAAACCGCTGGATCGGTGCGCACGCGCGCCGTCGCGGTGCGGCGCGTCGCGGCGTATGAAGCCGGCCGCGCCTTCGACACCGGCGGCGATGTGCCGTTGGGCGCGCTCGGCTCGGGGTCCGACTTCACGCCCTTTTTGCAGCATTTGGGCGTGAGTTCATTGAACGTCGAGTTTCACGGCGAGGCCGAGTACGGCGTTTATCATTCGGCCTACGATTCGTTCGATCATTTTCGCCGCTTCGTGGATCCCACCTTCCAATATGGCGTGGCCCTGGCGCAGGTGGTGGGTCGGATCGTGCTGCGCGCGGCGCAAGCGGACCTGCTGCCGACAGCGCAAGGTGATTTCGCCGATTCCGTGGCCGCCTACGACGATGAAGTGCACAAGCTCATCGACGGGATGCGCGAGAAGAGCCGCGAACTCGATACGTTGCTGGACGACGGCTCCTATCGATTCGCGGAGGATCCGCGCCAACCGCGTGCGGCGCCCGCGCGTGCGGATGAGGTTCCCAATCTGGACTTTGCGCCGCTCGACGCCGCCGTCGCGCGCCTCAAAACGAGCGCCGCGGGGTTCGACGCGGCGTATGCCCGGGTCGCCATGGCGGGGGGTCCCGCGAATGCGGCGCGTCTGCGGCTCAACGCAGCCTTAGGGGGGCTCGAGCAGGCCCTGACCGATCCTCGAGGGTTGCCGGGGCGCGAGTGGTACCGGCACATGCTGTACGCGCCCGGATTGCACACTGGTTACGGCGTCAAAACCCTCCCGGGCATCCGCGAAGCGCTCGAGGAGCGCCGTTGGAGCGAGGCAAATCGATATATTGGGGTGGTCGCGCACTCACTGAACGCTTACAGTGAAAGGTTGGACCGTGCGATCGCGACGCCGTAGGGCCGCCGCGCGAGGTTCCTCATACCCGCCGTAGTCGTGTATCGTGCCGGGCCAGGTCTGGATAATTTGAAGGAGATGACTGATGACCGAAGAGAAGCAGCAGAAATTCACGGCTAAAGTACGTCGCGGTCTGGTGTGGATACACACGGTCGCAGCCGCGGAACTCGCCAAGAAAAAGGCCGAGGCCACCGGGGTCAGAATCGAAGGTTTCACCGCCAGCGAGCTTGCCGACGTGGAGTCCGCGTTGACCTGGATCGCGCAGAACAAAGAATCGCCTAGTTCCGAGGCCGCCTGAATTCGGCCGGGAGTCCGCGGCCGCGCGGCCGCCGCTCCGCGAATCTCAGGTCCCGGCGTCATATGGCCCGCAAACGTGCACTAGTCGTCGACGATTCGAAGTCGGCACGCGTGATCTTGAGCCGCATGCTCGAGAAGTATGGCATTGAAGTGGACATGGCCGAATCGGCCGAACAGGCCATCGAGTATCTGAATCAGAATCGGCCCGACGCCATCTTCATGGACCAGCTCATGCCCGGGATGGACGGCCTGCAAGCCGTTCAAGCGATCAAGAGCAATCCGCAGACGGCGATGATCCCCATCATGATGTACACCTCGCAGGAAGGCGAACTGTACGTCGGGCAAGCGCGAGCCCTGGGCGCGATGGGCGTCTTGCCCAAACAAGTTCGGCCCGTCGACGTCTCCAAAGTTCTATACGAACTGCATCTCCTGCCGGATCGCCGCGATACGGCGGAACCGGCGCTGTCGCCCGTCGAACTCGACGAGACCGCCGGCGTCGTGGAGGCCAAACCCGCGCCGCCCGATTGGGGGCGGCGGGTCGAGTCGACGGTGAAGGAGCAGGCGGCGGACATGCGCCGCTTCATCATGGCGAGCCTCGACAGCTTCGCGGCGCGCATCGTGGCCGATGTGCGCGATGCGCCGGCGCCGCTCCTGGAGCCGTTGCCGCCGGTCGTCGCCAACCAGCGGCCGAGAATATGGCCCTGGGTCGCGGCGTTGGTGGTGGTTTGCGGCGCGGCCGCCGCCTGCGCGGCATTCTGGTCGTTGAGCCGCGAGGATGCCGCGCAAGCCCATGCCGAAGTGGCGGCGCTCACCTCGGCCAATGCGGAGCTGAAACGCGCGGCGGAGGAGATCGGGGCGACCAACAAGGAGTTGGCGGCCGCATTGGCGGCGAACGCCGTCAATCCCGCGCCCGTGAACGCCGCGCCCGGCACCGCCGTGCGGGTCGAGCCGGTGCCTTATGGAGAGATTCCCTTCGATCGGAGCCGACTCGACGTGCTGCGCGACTTCTTGGCGAAGCTCGAAGCCCAGAACTTTCGCGGCGTGGTCAAGATCACCAGCGCAGCCGGCTCGTTCTGCCTCAACGGCAATGCGACCGACGGGTTTGCTCCCGCCATCGGCAGTCTGGCCGTGGGCAAATGCGATCTGCTCGGCAACCCGTTCGAAGAGGCGTTGACGAGTCAGCAGCGCCAGTCGCTGGCGTTCGCCAACCTGGTGGCCAGCGTGCGGCAGCGAACCTCGGGTGCGATCGCCGTGACCATCGAGAACGCCGGCACGTCGCGCACCGCCGTGCCTTATCCGCCCCGCAACGAGTCCGTGACCGCCGGCGAATGGAATCGGGCCGCGGCGGCCAACAATCGCGTGGAATTCGCCGCCGAGGCCGCCCCTTAGAAGCCGATCCGGAAGAACATTTCGGGGCCCTTGGTATTGAAGTCGAACAAGCCGGTCTGCGAGGAGCGCAGCGACGAGAGGTGTGCACGCACCTCCGTGTAGCCCACACCGAACGACACGTTGGGCCGGTAGCGATACAGCCCATTCAATTCATACAAACCCAGCGAGCCGTCGAGGTTGGCGACGTGCAGGTTGAGATATTGAGCGCGGCCGTCGATATAGAACCGCCTGCTGATGACCCAGGTGCCGTCGATCCCCACGGTGGGCACGGGACCGGCGGCGTCTTCGGTCTGAATGATGTGGCGAGTCAGGGTCTGCACCTTCACGGTGGAGGACACGTCCGTACTGTGCACGCCGAGGGTTGCCGCAATTTCGAGTGTTTCGCTGTGCCAGAACGAATAGCCGTACGTGATGCCGAAGGTGCGCAGGCTTAAACGGGTCTGCAGCGGGTCGCCGGGAAGCAGGATGCTGTCGCGGAACACGATCGGGGTTCCCGTCGTGGGGATGGTCGCGTTGCCGCTGCGATCCAACGTGAAGTAATCGAAGCTCAGCCGATGCCGCGTGGCCACCCGAACCGTGGCTTGAAATTTGGGTTCGAAATCCGATTTGTCCAGGCCGAAATCACGTTCACCGTCGATATCCGTGCCCGGCGACCCCGCGCTGGAGTCGGCGCGAACGCTGGTCGCGGAGGTCAGGTGCATGGCGCCGAGGGACAGCCGGACATGTTCGTCGGTGGGGCTGAAGTAATAGTCTCCGTCCGCGTGAGCGCGAGGCGCCGGGAGCGTCATGGACGCGGCCAACGCGAGCGGCGCGACGCGCGCGAGACCTCGACCCCTCAATTTCCTCGTCATCCGGTTCTCCTCGATATCAACTGGCCGGAAACGCGCCAGCCCACGGGCGGTCCGCCCCAACCGGTGAGTTTGCCGTCACCGGGACCCCGGAAACGCGGCCGTGGATCACGCGATGCCAAAAAAATAAAAATAAAATAGCCCGGCTAGGATGCGCGAAACCCGGCACCGCGTCTAACGGTCTTGCCGCTTTTCCTCGAACCGTACGATGGGCGTACCCGGGGTGATCTCGATATCGCCATCCACGATGGCGCCTTTCGCGATCGCGATGGTGCGAGCGCTGACGCGGCCGCGGATGTGACGAGCTTGGCGTCGCCGACAGACGATGGAAATCGCAGTAGAATGATGGCCGCGTCAAAAACCCTGGGGTTGGGATTCAAAAAAATGTTCAAGCATAAAGTGGTGTTGAGTGTGTGTTGTGCGTTGCTGCTTGCCGCGGCGGGCTGCAGCCGCCAGCAAAGCGACTGGCAGAAGACTCGGGAAACCAATACCACGGACGCATACGAGCAATTTCTGAAGAAATATCCCAGCGGCGAATTCACGGCTCAAGCTCAGGCGCGGGTCAAGGAACTGTACGAGGAGCGCGACTGGCAGAAGGCCCGCGATGCCGATACGCCGGAAGCGTATCAGGCCTTCCTGAAACAGTATCCGGAAGGTAAATGGACGGAGGAAGCGCGCATTCGCGTCGAAAATTTCACGTTGGCGCAGGCGCCTTCGGGTGCGGCGGCGGCGCCCGGTGCGACTTCCGCCGCGGATGCCGCAGGCACACCGGCCGTGGCGCAGAACGGCGAGACCGCCGAGCCGCCCGCGACGGCGCCCAAGGGGCCCAAACAGCCTGCGGCCGGCGCCACGCCACCGCCGGCCCCACCGGTTGCCGCGCCCCCCGCGCCCGCGGCAGGCTTGAAATCGTCGTCCAAGGCCGAAGCGGGCTCGTTCGGCGTACAGTTGGGTGCATTCAAGACAGGCGCGCCCGCGGCGCATGAGCGCTGGGCCCATCTGCAAAAGCAGTACCCGACGCTACTCGCCGGCCTGTCCTCCAAGGTGGAAGCCAAGAAAACCGCCTCCGGAACCTTGTATCGACTGCGGGCGACGGGCCTGACCGAGAAACGCGCGCGGGCCCTCTGCGCGAGCCTCGAGGCCAAGTCGCAGGTGTGTGTGGTGGTGCCGCCCGCGCACGGCTGACTCGCATGCCGAGCCGCGTCACTGGTGACGATTCTTGTCACTCGGGGGAAGCCGCAGCAAGTCGTAAGCGGCTTAATCGACTCGGTGAGACGCCGGCCCCCACCTCGGCGGCGAGCGTTGCCGCCTACTCGTGGATTCCCAGCTGGTCGAGTATGAAAGCAAATTCCATGGCCGTCTCCCGATAGCGCTGGAAGCGGCCCGACTTTCCGCCGTGTCCGGCGTCCATGTCGATGTGGAACAGCAAGACATTCCGGTCGGTCTTGCGAGCGCGTAATTTGGCCACCCACTTGGCCGGTTCGTAGTACTGCACCTGGCTGTCCCATAGGCCGGTGGTGACCAGCATCGCCGGATAGGCCTGCGCGCGGACGTTGTCGTACGGGGAGTAGGACAACATATAGTCATAGGAGGTCTTGTCGCTGGGATCGCCCCATTCGTCGTATTCGTTGGTGGTCAGGGGAATGCTGTCGTCGAGCATGGTCGTGACGGTGTCGACGAACGGTACCTGGGCGACGATTCCCCGGTAGTCCGCGGGATTCATGTTGGCGATGGCGCCCATCAGCAAGCCACCCGCGCTGCCGCCCATGGCGAACACCTTGTCCTTCGCGGCATAGCGCTGGGCCACCAGAAAGTGGGTCACGTCGATGAAGTCGGTGAAGGAGTTTTTCTTGTGCAGCCGCCGGCCTTGATCGTACCAGGCGCGGCCCATTTCCTGCCCGCCGCGAATATGCGCGATCGCATAGACGAAACCGCGGTCGATCAGGCTGAAACGCGCCGACGAGAATGCCGGATCCATCGACAGCCCATAGGCGCCATAAGCGTATTGCAGAAGCGGCGCGGCGCCATCGCGGGCGAAACCTTTGCGATAGATCATGGATACGGGGATCTGGCTGCCGTCCCGGGCGGGTACGAACAGAAACTCCGTCTGGTAATTGGCGGGGTCGAAGCCACCCTGCACCGGATCGCGCTTCAGCAGCACTTGCTCGGCGCTGCGCATGTTGTAGTCGTACACGGTGGTCGGAATCGCGAGCGATGAGTAAGTGTAGCGAACGATCTCGGAATCCAATTCCGGATTGGCCGAGATGGACGTGGTGTAGGTCGGTTCGTCGCTGGCAATGAAGAACTGCGCGGCACCGGCCGGAGTCAGCGGCTGAATGGCGAGCTTGCGCAGGCCGCCGCTGCGCACCGACGACACCAGGAAATTCGTGAAGACCTCGAATTCCTCGATGAAGGTGTCGTCGCGGTGGGCGATCATGTCCCGCCACTGCTCGCGTGCCCCTTCGTTGCCGATGGGCACCTCCATGATGCGGAAATTGCAGGCCTGCCAATTGGTACGAATGATGAATCGATCGCCCAGATGCTCGACTTCATACTCGTGGTCGCGCTGGCGGGGAAAGAATACCCGGAACGAAAGATTCGGATCGCCGGCCTCGGCGTACCGCCATTCCGACGTGAGCGTTCCGTCCATGTGAATGAAGATGAAGCGCTCGGATTTGGATTTCGTCAGCCCGGTGTACAAGGTCGTGTCCGTTTGCTCGAACACCAGTTCATCGCGGTGCGGCTGCGTCCCCCGCACGTGCTTTTTCACGCGCAGACCCAGCAAGGTCTCCGGGTCCTTTTCGATGTACAGCAGCGTTTCGTTGTCGTTTGCCCACACGATGTCGGCTTCGACGCCGGCGATCGCGTCAGGCAGCATCTCGCCGGTGTCCAAGTCCTTGAAGCGCAAGCTATATTGGCGTCTGCCGACGGTGTCCTCGCAGAATGCCAGCCAGCGCGAGTCGGGCGAGATGTCGGCCTCGCCGATCTGGTAGTAGTCGTGCCCGGCCGCCAGTTCGTTGGCGTCCAATATGACCTGCTCGGGCGCATCGAGCGAGGCTTTGCGGCGCGCGAAAATCGGATGTTCCTTGCCGGCCTCGAAACGGATGTAGTACCAGTAACCATTCTTGCGGTAGGGAACGGTGGAATCGTCCTGTTTCAGGCGCGCGACGATCTCGCCGTAGATCTTGTCCTCCAGCGCCTGAGAACGGGCCCGGAACTGCGCGTGATAGGCGTTTTCGGCGCCGAGGTGGGCGAGAACGGCCGGGTCGCGGCGCTCATCGTCGCGCAGCCAGTAATAGGGGTCCGCGCGGGCGCCATGCGGCGACGCGACGCTGTGCGCGCCGACGGCGGCGATGGGGGGGCTGAATTTCAGATCCTGCATGGCTCTTGTCCTCGGATGAGGCCGGAGTATAGTCAATCGGAAGAGCGCTTCAGGCGACGTCGGGATAAGGGGGGGGTTATGCAGACCGTCAATCAGTTGATCCGGGTCAAGGGCAGCCAGGTTTTCTCCGTATCGCCCGCCGATTCCGTCTTGCGTGCCATCGAACTGATGGCGACCCGTCACGTCGGGGCGCTGCTGGTCATGAGCCAGGGTTCGTTGCTCGGCATCATTTCGGAGCGCGATTACGCGCGCAAAGTCATTCTGAAGAATCGATCCTCGCACGACACCCCGGTCGGCGACATCATGACCACGGATCCGGTGACCGTCACGCCGCAGGAAACCGTGCACCGTTGCATGGAACTCATGACCGAAGGCCGTTTTCGCCATTTACCGGTGGTGGACTCAGGGAGAGTGGTGGGAATGCTGTCCATCGGCGACCTGGTCAAAGCCGTGATCGAGGAGCAGAGCCAGCAGATCGAACAGCTGGAGCGCTATATTGCGGGGTGACGAGGGCGGCGCAGCGGTTGACGATGCGGACGGGCTAGGTATCATGAGATCCATACTCAAGGCACGCTAAGAGGCGTTTGCCCCAATGGCGCGCATGTTTGAGCGCCTAGAACCGATTTAAGTTGTTGTTATCCAAAGGTTCTGCGGATCGGCCGCGGGCTTAGGTTCTTGTGGGCGTAAGTTATGGCGAACGAGCAAATGGCGGTTTTGGAATCACGCGAGCTGGAAACCAGCCGCGACGGCGCGGATCCGCGGATCGGCGATTGGGGCCTGTGCCGGGCTCGCTATGAGCGGGATTCCTGCGGCTTCGGATTGATCGCCAGTCTCGACGATCAGGCTACCCATTGGGTGATCGAGACTGCGATCAGCTCGCTCAACCGATTGACGCATCGCGGGGCGATCGCGGCCGATGGTAAAACCGGCGACGGCTGCGGCCTGCTCATCAAGATGCCCACGGGCTTTTTGCGGGCCGTCGCCGCCGAGGCAGGCTTCTCCCTGACCGCGCGGTTCGCCGCCGGCCTCGTGTTCCTGGATCGCGATCCGGCCAAGGCGGACGCCGCCCTCCGGGTGCTCACCGAACAAATCGAGGGCGAGAAGCTGCGTGTCGCCGGCTTTCGGCAGCTGCCCACCGACCCCTCTGCCTGCGGCGCCGAGGCACTGAAGACCCTGCCGAGCATCGTCCAGGTGTTCGTCAATGCCGACCCCGGCATCGACGAGGCCACGCTCAACCGCAAGCTCTACATGGCGCGCCGCCGCGCGGAGAAGATCCTGGAACCCGGCGATCCGGTGTTCTACATTCCGTCGTTGTCGGCGAGCACCATCGTCTACAAGGGCATGGTGATGCCGCAGTTTCTGGCGCAGTTCTATCCGGACCTCAAGGATCCGCGGATGGAGGCGTCCGCGGTGGTGTTCCACCAGCGTTTTTCCACCAACACGCTGCCGCAGTGGCGGCTCGCGCACCCGTATCGCTATCTGGCGCACAACGGCGAGATCAACACGGTGCAGGGCAATCGCAGCTGGGCGGTGGCGCGCGGCCCGTTGTTCCGCTCGCCCGTGCTGCCGGACCTGTCCGATGTGCTGCCGGTGGTCTCGTTGACGGGCTCGGATTCCCAGTCGCTCGACAACATGCTGGAGCTGCTCCTGGTGGGCGGGCTCGATCCCATGCACGCGCTGCGCGTGCTGGTGCCGCCCGCATGGCAGTCGGTGGATATGATCGATCCCGATCTGAAGGCGTTTTACGAGTATTACGCCACTCACATGGAGCCGTGGGACGGACCGGCCGGCATCGTGGTCACCGATGGCCGCTATGCCTGCTGCACCTTGGACCGCAACGGCCTGCGCCCGGCGCGCTGGGTCATCACCAAGAACCGCCACATCACCATCGCGTCCGAGGCCGGCGTGTGGGACTACAACCCGGAGGATGTGGTGCGCAAGGGGAAACTCGGGCCGGGCGAGATTCTCGCGCTCGATCTGCAGACCTCCGAACTTCTGGACACCAAGCAGGTGGACGACCTGCTGAAAAGCCGCCACCCCTACAAGGTGTGGTTGAAGAAAGGCGTGCGCTATCTGCAGACCGATCTCATCGACCCGAGGTTGGCGGCCGAGCCCTTCGATCGCGAGACGCTGGCCTTGTTCCAAAAGATGTACAACGTCTCGGCCGAGGAGCGCGACGAGATCATTCGCGTGCTCGCCGAGGATGAGAGCGAGGCGGTGGGCTCGATGGGCGACGACACGCCCATGCCGGTGCTGTCGAAGAAGGTGCGCTCGCTCTACGATTATTTCCGCCAGCAGTTCGCCCAGGTCACCAACCCGCCCATCGATTCGCTGCGCGAGAGCATCGTCATGTCGCTGCAGACGCAGATCGGCGCGGAAGCCAACATCTTCGTGCCGGCGCAGCAGCATGCCGAGCAGATCGTGTTGAGTTCGCCCATTCTCTCGCAGCGCAAGCTGCGCCAGATCATGGGGCTCGAGGATTCCGGCGTACCGCACGCGTTCATCGATTTGCAGTACGACGAGGGGTTGGATCTCAAGACGGCGATACTCGCGGTGTGCGATCAAGCCGAAGCCGCAGTGCGCGCCGGCAAGCTGGTGCTGCTGCTGTCCGATCGCTACCTGGTGGCGGGCAAGATTCCCATCCAGGCATTGCTCGCCACGGGCGCCGTGCATCACCGGCTGGTCAAGAGCGGCCTGCGCTGCCTATGCAACATTCTGGTCGAGACCGGCACGGCGCGCGACGCGCATCACTTCGCCTGCCTCATCGGCTATGGCGCGACCGCGGTGTATCCGTATCTCGCCTATCAGACGTTGTTCGATCTCATGCGCAAGGGCGCCGTGAAGATGGACGCCGGCACGCGTCAGGAGCTCGGCCGCAGCTATCGCCGCGGCATCCGCAAGGGCCTGTTCAAGATCATGTCCAAGATGGGCATCTCGACCATTGCCAGCTATCGCAGCGCGCAGCTGTTCGAGATCGTCGGCTTGGGCGAGGACGTGGTGTCGCTGTGTTTCGAGGGGTCTGACAGCCGTATCCAGGGCGCGGATTTCGCCGATCTGAAAGCGGATACCGAGTATCTGGCGAAGCGTGCCTGGGATCCCACCGAGGGCGTGGAACAGGGCGGCCTGCTCAAGTACATGCACAACGGCGAATACCACATGTACAACCCGGACGTGATCGCGACGCTCCAGTCCGCCGTGATGGACGGCGATTACGAGCGCTACCAGGAATTCGCCGCGCTCGTGAACCAGCGGCCGGTTTCCTGCATCCGCGATCTGCTGAAGTTGAAGACCGGCACGGCCATCCCCATCGCCGAAGTGGAATCGATCACCGCCATCCTCACGCGCTTCGACAGCGCCGGCATGTCCTTGGGCGCCTTGTCGCCCGAAGCGCACGAAGCGCTGGCGATCGCCATGAACCGCTTGGGCGCGCGCTCGAACAGCGGCGAGGGCGGCGAGGATCCGGTGCGCTACGGCACCGAGAAGAACTCCAAGATCAAGCAGGTGGCCTCCGGCCGCTTTGGCGTGACGCCCGAGTACCTCATCAATGCCGAGGTGCTGCAGATCAAGATCGCGCAGGGTGCGAAGCCCGGCGAGGGCGGCCAATTGCCCGGCCACAAGGTCAACGAGATGATCGCCCGGCTGCGGTTCGCGCGGCCCGGCGTCGGCTTGATTTCGCCGCCGCCGCATCACGANNCACGACATCTATTCGATCGAAGACCTGGCGCAGCTGATCTTCGACTTGAAGCAAGTGAATCCGCAGGCCCTGGTCTCGGTCAAGCTGGTGGCCGAGCCGGGAGTCGGCACGGTGGCCGCGGGCGTGGCCAAGGCCTATGCCGACCTCATCACCATCAGCGGCTACGACGGCGGCACGGGCGCGAGCCCGCTGTCCTCGATCAAGTACGCCGGCACGCCGTGGGAATTGGGATTGGCCGAAACGCATCAGACGCTGCGCGCCAACGAGTTGCGGCATCGGGTCCGCCTGCAGACCGACGGCGGCCTGAAGACCGGACTCGACGTCATCAAGGCGGCGCTCATCGGCGCGGAGAGCTTCGGCTTCGGTACGGCGCCCATGGTGGCGCTGGGCTGCAAGTATCTGCGCATTTGCCATCTCAATAACTGCGCGACGGGCGTGGCGACGCAGCACAACGTGCTGCGCACCAAGTTCTTCATCGGCCTGCCGGAAATGGTGATGAACTATTTCAAGTTCGTCGCGCAGGAATGCCGGGAAATCATGGCGGCCATGGGCGTGCGCAGCATCGCGGAATTGATCGGACACACCGAGCTGTTGGAGATCCTGCCGGGCGAAACCTCGAAGCAGCGCAAGCTCGACTTGCAGCCGGTGCTGGCGAATTCCAGCCTGGTGTCGAGCAAGCCGCAGTTTTGCTTGGATCCGCGCAACGCGCCGTTCGACAAGGGCGTGCTGGCCGAGCAGATGCTGCGCGACATGAGCGACGCCATCCAAAACAAGTCGGGCGGCGAATTCTCCTACGAGGTGCGCAATTTCCATCGCTCGATCGGCGCCCGCATCTCGGGTGAGATCGCGAAGCGCTGGGGCAATACCGGCATGAGCACGGCGCCGCTCATCGTCACGCTCAAGGGTTCCGCCGGACAAAGCTTCGGGGTGTGGAATGCCGGCGGCCTGCACCTGCATCTCGAGGGCGAAGCGAACGACTACGTGGGCAAGGGCATGGCCGCCGGTAAGATCGTGTTGAAGCCGCATGCGCGGTCGACGTTCGTCGCCCGCGAGACGGTGATCATGGGCAACACCTGCCTGTACGGCGCGACGGGCGGGGAGCTGTATGCCGCCGGCACGGCCGGCGAGCGCTTCGCGGTGCGCAATTCCGGCGCGCTCGCCGTGCTCGAGGGCGCGGGCGATCATTGCTGCGAGTACATGACGGGCGGCGTGGTCTGCGTGCTCGGCCGCACGGGCGTCAATTTCGGTGCGGGCTTCACCGGCGGATTCGCCTACGTGCTCGACATGGAGCGCGACTTCGTCGACCGTTACAACCACCAGCTGATCGACATCCACCGCGTCTCGCCCGAGGGCATGGGCACCCACGTGCAGCATCTGCGCGGTCTCATCGAGCAGCACGTCGATGCCACCGGCAGCGTGTGGGGCGTGCAGCTGCTCAATGACTTTCGTACCTACATCGGAAAATTCTGGGTCGTGAAGCCGAAAGCGGCCGCGATCGACTCGCTCCTCGTCAATTTGCGACGCGCCGCCTGAGCGGCGCGCTCGCTTGGGTTCCCATGGCCGACAAAACTCTGCAATTTCTCGAATTTCCACGCAAGGATCCGGACAAGCTGCCGGTGGACGTGCGCACCAAAGAGTTCCGCGAGATCTACGCGCCCTACAGCGCCGAGACCGCCGCGGAACAGGCGGGCCGATGCCTGTCCTGCGGCAATCCCTTTTGCGAATGGAAGTGCCCGGTGCACAACTACATTCCGAACTGGTTGGCCCTGGTCAACGCAGGCAAGCTGTTCGAAGCGGCGGAGCTGTCTCACCAGACCAATTCGCTGCCCGAGATGTGCGGCCGAATCTGTCCGCAGGACCGGCTGTGCGAGGGCGCGTGCACCCTGAACGACGGCATCGGGGCCGTGAGCATCGGCTCCATCGAAAAGTACATCACCGACGAGGCGTTCAAGCAGGGTTGGACGCCCGACATGTCGAACGTGGTGCGCACCTCCAAGCGCGTGGCCATCATCGGCGCCGGGCCGGCGGGTCTGGGCTGCGCCGACGTTCTGGTGCGCAACGGCGTCACCCCCGTGGTGTTCGATCGCTACTCCAAGATCGGCGGTCTGCTGACCTTCGGCATTCCGCCCTTCAAGCTGGAGAAGGACGTGGTGGAGAAGCGCCGCGAAGTCATGGAGGGCATGGGCGTGGAGTTCCGCCTCAACGTGGAGGTGGGCCGCGACGTTTCGTTCGACGACCTCACCCGCGAATTCGATGCGGTGTTCTTGGGAATGGGCACTTATACGTACGTCCAAGGTGGCTTCGCGGGCGAGGATCTGCCGGGCGTACACGAAGCGCTGCCGTACCTCATTTCCAACATCAATCGCGAGCTGGATATCGACACCGATCGCGGCTTCCTGGACATGCGCGGCAAGCGGGTGGTGGTGCTGGGCGGTGGCGATACCGGCATGGACTGCAATCGCACGGCCATACGCCAGGGCGCCGCCAGCGTGACCTGCACGTATCGGCGCGACGAGGACAACATGCCGGGGTCGCGCCGCGACTACAAGAACAGCAAGGAAGAGGGCGTCACCTTCCTGTTCAATCGGCAGCCCATCGAGATCGTCGGCGCGGACCGGGTGGAGGGCGTCAAGCTGGTCGAAACCCGTTTGGGGCCGCCGGGCCCGCGTGGACGGCGCGTGCCGGAAGTGGTGCCGGGCACCGAGGAGACCATCGAAGCCGATGCCGTCATCATCGCCTTCGGCTTCCTGCCGAGCCCGCCGGACTGGTTCGCGCAGCAGCGCATTGCGCTGCATACCAACGGTCGGGTTCGTGTATCCGCCGCGCCCACCTCGCGCTTCCAGACCACGAACCCCAAGGTATTCGCCGGCGGCGATATGGTGCGCGGCTCGGATCTGGTCGTGACCGCGGTGTTCGAGGGACGCGAAGCCGCGACGGGCATACTGCATTATTTGGGCGTGAGGGCGTCGGCCGCGCATTGACCGGGGATACGGACGCCAAGTTCGATCGGCTGCGACAAGATATTCGCGAAGGTTTGAACAGCGGCCCCGCCGGCTCGCGGGGTCCGGAACATATCAAGCGCGCGGGGGTCGTACCCATTTGGTCGCGCGAAAATCCGCTGCTGGCGTTTACATGGCGGACATCAGTCGTCGCCCGAGCGCGCGTCCCCGCACCATGAAGGCCTACACAGAACGCAAATCGCTCAGTATCGTACCCATCTGTAAAGTTTCCGCTTCGTGGGGCACATCGCGGAATGTTTCGGCGAGCGCATCCGCGTACCACGCGCGCATCGAGGCGAGATTCAGCAGGCGCGCCGCGTATTGGCCGGCGGTCTCGTCGAGCAAGAGGCCGTAGGTGCGCACTCTGAAGGCCACCGGCGCAAAGAAGGCGTCGACGGCGCCGAACGCATCGCCGGCGAGAAAAGGGCCGCCGAAGCGGGCGAGGCCTTCGTTCCACAGCGCGCTCAAGCGGGCGATGTCGCGCTCGAGCGCCGGCGGCGACTCGTGCAGACGCACGGTGATGCCGCAACTCATCGAGCAGCGGTTGCGCAATTCACCGAATCCGGAATGCATCTCGGCGGCCGCGCTGCGCGCCCACGCCCGGGCGCTGGAGTGTGCCGGCCAAACGCCGGCGTGCCGCTCGGCGAGATATTCGGCGATCGCCAATGAATCCCATATGGTTGTCGCGCCGTCCACCAGCGCGGGCACCTTGCCGCTCGGCACGACTTCTCGATACCGGTCCCAGGTCGACGCGTTGCCGAAGCGCAACAGATGTTCGCCGAATGGAATAGCGAGTTCGCGCATCAACACCCACGGCCTGAGCGACCAGGACGAATAGTTCTTATTGGCGATATACAGCTCGTACACCAGTGAACACTCGCTAGGCGTCAGCCGGCGCCGCCGCTAAATGTCGATCGAGCTTATCCGAGATCGCGCGCAACGACTCCTGCAATTCGATGGCCTCCGCCGTGTAGATCTGCACTTCCGCAGTGGTGGGCACCAGATTGGCGATCTGCGCCAGTTGGGCGTAATCCGCCTTGCGCGGCTTCAATGGTTTGACCTTGGCCTGGGTCGCCCCCGGGGCCGCTTGATGCCTGCCGTCTGACTCCATCGTGGCCAAATTGCGTGCGACGTCCTGGCGTACGTCGTACAGTTTTCTGGCGCGCAACAACAAGGCCTCGAGTTCCGCCATCAAGCTGGGTGGAATGTCGCGGGCAAACGCCATTCTTTCCAGCAATTTGAGCCGGGCCTCGAAATCGAGCAACTTTTCTGCGTGCTCGACGAACACCGAATCCTTGGATAAGGAGCGCAGCGCCATGCCGATGAATTGCGTCTCGAATTTTGAAAATTCGATGAAAAAGGCGCCGATGGCGGCTTTGAGTTGCACTGATATCCCCTGCGAAAGCGCATCGCATGTTGCTGGTTCGATATGGTACCAGCCGGCTGCCGCGTTGCGAACGCGAGCGGCGAATCCTGCATCAGGCGCATACAAACGTCATACGTGACCGTCCTACGCGGCATGTCGCTCGGCAACAACCATTCGGTATTTTGGGCACGGCGAATGGGACCGGTCGTGGGGTATCGCAGCGACTAGCCGCGGCGCCCCGCAGGGCGAGGCGCGCAGGCGCCGAGTACTAAATCAGCGGCAGAATCACGGTGAATGTCGCGCCGCTGTCGTCGGGGCGATTCGCGGCCGTGGCGCTGCCGCCGTGAAATTCGGCGATCAGGCGCACGATGTAGAGCCCGAGACCGAAATGGGGCTTGTCGTCGTGACCCTGACGATGTTCGAACAGCGATTCGAACAGCCGGCCGAGCATGGCCGGCGGGATGGGGGGCCCGTCATTCGATACCGAGAGTTCGTAATTGCTGCCGGCTCGGATCAAGCGCACGGTGATGGTGCCGGATGCCGGGCAGAAGTCGACCGCATTTTCCACGAGCTTATCCAGCATCTGGGCGATCAGGTCGGGCGCGCCGCGCAGGAAACAGGGATCGGGCGGTGTGTCGAGTTCGATGCGCGAGGCGCAGCGCGCGACCGCGTATCGCCCATGACAGTCGGCCCGGCGCATTCGAATTGGCGCTTTAATTTCCGAAGGTCACAAAAGCGTCAACGAACTGTAAAGCTTAATCCCTCTAATAGCGTGGCTTTTATGCTCGCCACCGAACACGCCAAACAAATACTGATCGTCGATCGGGATGTCGCCGCAGTCGAGGCCTTGCGTCAGAAATTATCTGATGTCGGTTTCGCGGTGCGCGCGATTTCCGACGGCGCGGCCGCCGTGACCGCCATGGCGGAGCGGCCGCCGCACCTGGTGATCATCGATTGGAACATTCCGGGGGTGGCCGCGCTGGCGCTCATCAAGAGTATTCGCGGCGTGCGTGGTCCGCAGCCGGTGCGCTTGATCATCCTGTCCGCGCTCACCGGCGAGCACGACATCGTGGCGGGACTCGAACTCGGCGCCGATGATTACATCGCCAAACCGTATTCGTTGCGCGAGGTGGTGGCGCGGGTGGCGGCGGTGCTGCGCAGCTACCGGCACGACTCACAGCAGCACGAGTTGAGCAGCGGCGATCTGCTGCTGGACGCATCCACCAACCGCGTCACCGCTCACGGCCGCCTCATCAATCTGCGGGGCGTCGAATACCGCTTGCTCGAGTTCCTGATGTCGAATCCCGGCAGGACGTTCAATCGCACGCAACTGCTCACGCGCATCTGGGGCGCGGACAGCGAAGTGGACGAACGCACGGTCGACGTGAACGTGCAGCGGCTGCGCAAACTACTGAGCGATTCGGGGTGCGAGTCGTACTTGCAGACCGTCCGGGGCTTCGGCTATCGGTTTTCGGTGCCCTCGCCGGTGCCTGGGGCGTCTGTGTCGTCGGCGGTGCGCGCCGAGTAGGGAGAGCGCAGGCCGGCCCGCCGGACGGCCGGGCAGATGGTGCCCCGACAGCGCCATCGCGCGGGTCTCGGCCCGACATAATCTGTGGTTCCACGCGATGTTCCACGCCTAAGTGCCTTTGCTGTAAACAAATCTTCTTCTTCGAGTCATGTGTCCGTCACACGAAATTGCGATTGTGACAGCATACGAACCCTCAAGAGGACGAGACATGGTGGAGCGTGAAGCCCCCTCGCCGCTGCGACTGAGAACGGTTTTCATCTCGGACATTCATCTCGGCTTCAAAGGCTGCAGCGCCGACCTGCTGCTCGATTTCCTGCACCACGTCGAGATGGAGACCCTGTTCCTGGTGGGCGACATCATCGATGTGTGGAGCATGAAAAAGAACATGTTCTGGCCCCAGGCTCACAACAACGTGTTGCGCACGATCTTGGGCAAGGCCAAGCGCGGCACGAAGGTCATCTTCGTCCCCGGCAATCACGATGAAGTGTTTCGCGAATTCGACGGCGCCGTCTTCGGCAACCTCGAAATCCATCGCGAATATATTCACGTGGGCGCCGACGGCCGCCGCATGCTGGTGCTGCACGGCGACGAGTTCGACAGCGTGGTCAAGTGCAGCCCCTGGCTGGCCAAGCTGGGCAGCAATCTCTATGACATCTTGCTGGCGGCCAATCCTTACATCAATTGGTGGCGCCGCCTGTTCGACTTGCCGCACTGGTCGCTGTCGGCCTACCTCAAGGGCAAGGCGAAAAAAGCGGTTCAATACATCGGCAGCTTCGAGGAGTCCGTGGCGCAAGCGGCGCGCAAGCGCGGCGTGGACACGGTGGTGTGCGGGCATATCCATCATGCCGAGATGCGCGACATCCACGGCGTCTTGTACTGCAACGACGGCGATTGGGTGGAGAGCTGCACGTCGCTGGTCGAGGACATGAACGGGCACCTGCGGCTCATCGACTGGCCGAAGCTGCGTGCCCAGATCGATGTGCCGTCCATGGCGCTGCCGGCGGGGCAGGTGGCATGAACGGCCGGCAACACGCAGGGAGCTGCGGCCTGAACGAAGCCTCGAAACTTTGGAGCATGCCGTGGCATGCCCGCCTGAAGAGCTTGGCCGACACCTTGGGGCTGCCGCCCGAGCAGGCTGTCGCGGCACAGACGATCGTCCGGGCTCCGGTCAGCGGCGTTCAGGGCTCGTGGCTGGGCCGCGCACGCAATCGAGCCATGGCGGTTCAGCTTCCCCGTTCCTGACGCGCGGCCAACCGTCCGATGGGCGGCGGTTCGCCCCGCACGCGGCGCGTGCCGCGTGCCCTCCTGCGTTCAACTAACTGCCGCAAAAGTGACCGCTAATCGTCATATTGTGGGGGCACTATCGACCCCTAGGGCAAAACATAGGAGCGATGCCGTGAGCAGTCTCGATTTCGATCTCGACGTCCAGATGGTGAGCCTCGAATCCGAGTGGCGGCAAGTCTACGAGGACAGCATCAATGCGCGCGCGGACTATCAGGCGCTCGCCGCCAACCGAACTTCCAGCGCCCTGCTCCTCGATGCGGCCCGCGAACGGCTCGATCAGGCCGAGGCGTTGAAATCGCGGGTGATGGCGAAGATAGAGCGTCTGGAAGAAAAGATCCTCGGTTACGACTGAGCCGAGGGGGCGCGGTGATGCTGGACTGTTACGACGACGATGCGGTGCCAAATCTGGTCGAGCGGCGGTTTTTCGCTGCGCTCGCGGCGGTTCGGACTCTGGAGGGCGAGTGCGAGGTGTTGCGTGAGGTCATGGAATTGGCCGCAGAAGCTTGGCGTGGCGCCCGCACGCGGCTCGTGGATCTCGAAACGCTCAGCGATGAGCTGGGAATGCAGTTGACCGAGGCGAACCGAAAGCTCAGCCAAATGGGTACGTCGAGTCGGGGGCGCTTGGCATTGTCGGCCGCGTAGCGCCGATCGATCAATGGCCAATAGTGTTTACGCGTCGGCGACGTTCGCGACCTTGCCGAATGTCGTTCCAGCGGACTGGCGCCGTCGCCTGCTGCGAGAATCTGCGATTACATCCTGCCGTGCGGTTCGCTCAACTCCGCGTTCATTCATTCGGTTGGAGTCTGATGCGATACTTCCAGTTTACGCAGTAACACGAGAGTCATACCTATGATGCGCACAGCCTTGTTCTTCGTCTTGGCCGGCCTAACCACCGGATGTTCGCAGTTGCGGCCATCGAAAGACCCTAATGCGCCGAATCAGTGCTACACGGAATCGGGATACCTCGATTCCACCAATGGCTGCTCGGTCCGAGCAGGATATCCCGACTGCTACTTGGTTTGCCCCGACAAGGGGACGCGAAGAAAGTTATAGGAGCCGTGGTGGTGCGGGCACTTGTGATTTTGGCCGTGGCTTTGCTCCCATACGCGCTACATGCGGCGCCCGCGTCCCCGGCCGCCCGTGCGCGGCTGGCAGCGGGCCAGGAACTCTATGTCGTCGTCGAAGTTGATGTGACCGCCATGGATGCGGCCGACACCGCGGAACGTCGGCGTCGTGGACTGGCGCATGACGACGCAGCGATCTTGGCGCGGCGCGCGAACGACTATGCTGCCGTCAAGGCTCGGGTCGAACGCGAGTCCGCCGGACCCGATGCAGTCCGCGTGCTCGATTACGCGCACTTTCCGCTCGCCGTTTGGCGATTGAAGTCGCTGGCAGCGCTCGAGCGTCTGGAGTCGACTGCAGCCGTGCGCATGGTGCACGAGAATATCCTGCTGCACCCCGTGTCGGTGAGCGATCTCGGGTTCATCAACCAGCCGCAAGCGGCGGCGCAGGGGGCCGCGGGCGTGGGGACGACCATCGCCGTCATCGATGGCGGGCTCGGCAACAACTACGAGACCTATTCGGATTTCGGCACCTGCACCAGCGTGAACACTCCCGCCTCGACCTGCCGCGTGGTCTTCAATCAGGATGTCTATCCGGGACTGTCGAGCGAGACCGTGCATGGCACCAACGTCTCGGCGATCGCGCTCGGCGTCGCGCCCGGCGCCAAACTCGCGATGTTCGATATTTTCAATGGAACCTCGGCCTCCTCCGTGGATGTGTTGAATGCCATGAATACGGCCATTTCGTACCAGGCCGCTTACAACATCGTCGCCCTGAACCTGAGCTTGGGCGACGGCTCGAGCAACGCGACACAGTGCTCCAGCAGCATTTTTTCCGCGGCGGTGGCAAGCGCCGGCAATGCCGGCATCACCACCGTCGCGGCGGCCGGCAACAGCGGTTCCAAAACCGGATTGGGCAATCCAGCATGTGCGCCGGGCGTGGTGTCGGTGGGAGCAGTCTATGACGCCGCCTACGGCACGGTGGGCTGGGTCGCATCGGCCGACTCGGGTGGGGCGTGTTATGACGCCAGCGCCGCGGATCATGTCACCTGCTTTTCGCAGAGCGCGGCTTACCTGTCGCTGCTGGCGCCCGGCACATTCGTCAATGCGCCCAATGCCTCGTTTCAGCAGACCGGGACGTCGCAGGCAGCGCCGCATGTGGCCGGCGCCGTGGCGGTGCTGCGGGCGCGCTATCCCGCGGAAAGCCTGGGCGAGACGTTGCAACGTTTACAGTTGTCGGACATTCGGGATACGGATTCCACCAGCAACATTTCGACACCGCGGCTCGATCTTCTGGCGGCCGTCGATCAGGGAACCGGATTGTCGCTATCGGGCACGGGACCCACACAGGCGGTGTCGGGAGAAACCGCCACGTATAGTGTCACGGTTACCGACGATGGCCCCCTGACCGCCACCAATGTGGTCGTGACCGATATGCTACCCGCGAACGCCGTCGTCGTCTCGCTGTCATCGGGCTGCACGCTGGCCGGTTCCACGGTAACCTGTGCGGTGGGAACGCTCGCCGCCGGAGGCAAGAGCACACTGACCGTCAACGTCAAGTGGAGTGCATCGGGGTCGGCGTACGACGCTGCGTCGGTCGGCAGCGATCAGCGGAACATTGCGCCGGTGTCCGAGCAAACGCTTGCCTTCGGAGCGGCACCGGAGAGCGGCGGCGACGCACCCCTTCCCGCATGGACTTACGGCCTGTTGGCGCTCTCCATCCTGCGAGTGGGTCAACGGCGGCTTCGCAAGAAAACGCGAGGCGCCGACGGTTCCAGGAATCGATGACTTCATCCGAAGCTCGCGACAGTGACTCGCCATGATGTGCGCACCGAGCGCCTTGCGATTCAGCCTGTTCTTTCTCGGCGTATTCGCAGTGCTCGTGAGTGCGTTCGAAGCGTCGCGGGGAACCCCGTTCGAGCGCCTCGTCGTCGAGGATCTCATACTCGTACCGACGGCCGGCCTGAGCAATGCCCTTTGGCCGGCAGACCACATTGCGCTGAGGGGTCGCACCTTGCGATCCGGCACGACCGGTCTACGGGTGATCCGAGGTTGCGAAGGAGTCGAAATGTTCCTGCTGCTGACGGCCGCGATCGTCGCGTTTCCGTCGAGCGCCAAGCGCCGGCTGCAAGGCTTGGCGGTCGGCTTTGCCGTTGCCTACATCCTCAGTGTGCTGCGCTTGATGGCGCTGCTGTATACGATTCGCCATGCCCCGGCCGCCTGGGAATCGCTTCACGGGCTGGTATTGCCGCTGGCGCCGGTCCTCGCGATCGGTTGGTATTTCCTGAGATGGAGCGCTCTGGCGAGCGAGTCCGGCCCAATCGCCGACAGTCCCGATGCCGCTTAAGTGGCTGTGGGTCATCGCCGCCGTCTCGGCCCTGGCGATCGGAACCGCAGGTGCCCGCTCGTACGCTCGCCTGGCTGCCCCGTATTACCGATTTGTCGCCGAAGTCCTGGCGGACGGACGCCCGTGGCAGGTGGTGAGCGTCGATGTTCGACCCTCCGCGTCCGGACCGGGATGGGTCCTGGCGCTCGTCGGCCTGGTCCGGGAATTCAGCACCGACCGCGCGCCGGCGGCAAAACTCGTCTCGAAGCTACAGGTTGCCGCGGTCGCCGAATCGCCGGTCATCTTTTGGACCATTTTGTTGGTGTGGCCCGCCGGGTCGGGTAGAGAGCGCCTGTCCCGCCTGGCGCTGGGGATTCCCGTGTTTCTGCTGCTCGAGGCCGCCACCACCGTCTGTCAACTCATGAATCCGCTGGCTTACGCCTCTGCGGTTCTCGCCGGCGAGCCCGACCCCGTGACGCCGTGGGAGCATTGGTCTCGCTTTTTGGAAGAAGGAGGCCGCGTGGTGTTGGCGCTGGCAGTGGCGGCGGTCACCGCCACCGCCGTCGGATCCCGCGCGGATCCGGTCAGCCGTCCGTGAGTGAGCTGTCGATGGGTGCGCGGCTACAAATTCTTCAGGATCTCCGCGGCGATCTTTTTCTCTACGGCTTTGTCTTCGTCTTCCGCCGTTTCCACCCCAGCGGCGGGAGTCGCCTGGGTCCGTACCATGATGCGAAAATACTGCGTGCCTTTCTTCAGAAACAGGTTCACGGGGAATCGGCCCAACTTCTCGAAGAACGCGTCGTCGCCCAGGCCGAGATTGGGCTGCGGCGGGGCCTTGGGAAGCTTGGCCTTGGATGCATCAAATCGACTCTCATCGATGACCGTGACCAGAACGTTTCTGCCCGGCCCGATGGGTTTGCCTTCTTCCCGCCAATTGCAGATCGACGGGTCACTGCCGACCGGCCGGGTGCCCGGCTCGACCTTCAAGCCGAAGGCAGAGCTCACCTGCGCCTGCGTCAACAACCCGCAGGCGCCCATCGGCGCCGGGGACTCGGCGGCCGCCAAGGCGAAGCCGTTACAAGCCCCAAGTGCCAACATCATCGCGGCGGCAACAGTACGTCGGGTGCGGGGTTGGTTCACAGTTCAAATCCTCCTGATTGGTAAATGGATCGCGGATTGCGAAGATGTCGGCGCAGCTGAAACCATGCTCGCGGATCAACCCGGTTGCCGGGTGGCTCGGAGCAGTTCCTCGGCGATAATGCGCTCGAGTTTTTCCTCCGGCACGTCGCCTTCCAGTGGCCGGCCGTTGATGAACATGGACGGCGTACCGTCGAGACCCAGTTCCAGCGCGGCCTTCGTGTCTGCCTCTAGAGATGCGTTCGCCGATCCATCGGTGAGGCAGGTCGAGAATCGCCCCGTGTCGAGCCCGAGGCGCTTGGCCGTGGACTTGAGGGCGTCCGGATTCAAGGAGCCTTGGTCGCCGTACATGGCGTCGTGCATTTCCCAGAATTTTCCCTGGCGGTCGGCGCAAACGCCCGCCTGCGCGGCGATTCTCGCGTTGGGGTGAATCTCCTCGAGAGGCAAGTTGCGGAACACCAACCGGACATCATTGGGATGATTCGCCAAGACGCTGCGCAACGAACTTTCGGCCTGTCTGCAAAATGGACATTGAAAATCCGCGAACTCGATGATCGTGACGGCGGCGTTGCTCTGACCGCGGGCGGGGCCCAGCGCCGCGACGGACCGGCGATACGGAGCCAGCGATGCTGCAATGCCATGCTTGTTGCGCAGCTCATCGTAGAACGCCCGATTTGCGCTATCCCGGGCCTGTCCAGCCAGGTAGTCGAGAATCTTTGGGGCGACCTGCGGATAGGGCGCGTTGATGCGTTCCTTGTTGCCGTCGTAAAAGGCGTGCGCCTGCGCCTCCGTGGGCTCGTCGACATGCATGTCCGCGAGCACCGCTTCCGGCGTCACATGACGGGCTTGCGCCTCCACTTCGAGGGCCTTGCGGTCCAGCAGCAGATCGAGCTGTTTCTGCAGGAGCGCGTGTCGAGCCTCCTCGTATTTGACCTGCAATTGATGCTGCTGCACGTCGAAGCCGCGCCGTAGGCGTTCGAATTCCACTCGATCGGCCGCGACGATGTCCGACTCGAGAACTCTCGTGGAGCCGATTCTGCCGATCGCATCGGAATCGGCGCCCGGCGCGGTCTTGCCATCCGCGACCGCCAGCGGGGATCCCATCGCCAGCGACATGACCGCGGCGGCAATTGAACGAGTGGCTCGGGCCATCCTGGCGGTCGGAGACGTTCTCCGGTTCGAACAAAACGCGGCCATATCCTCAACTCACGGGTCGATCTTCGTCAGGGAGCCGAAGGATAAGCCTGGATTGCTACAGTTTCGCGAAGCCGACGCTCATGTTTTCCATTCGGTCACGGCTCGGTACCGCTTTGCTGTGACCCAGCTCCCAGTTTTGTTGTCGAAAATTCACAATCCGATCATGGCGCTGACACGCGATCCATGCATTCTGCGACCCATGCTGGTGCAGAGAGACAAATAAGTTACTCCTGTCAAGCAACGCAATCGCAACTCCGAGGATCGAAAGTGTGCCGCGGATCTGGGATTTGAAGGGTTTTTTTCAATCATTTACTTCGGGAGACTCTTACTCATGAAATTATCTGCCATTTCCACCACCGCCGCCGCCGTCGGCCTTGCGCTGGCATCAGCGTCGGCCCAAGCAGCGCTTGCGCCGCCCACCGCTGCCACTGGTTCCCCCACCGCAACCGGTCTGATCCTGGCCATTTTCAACACCGCCGGCACCCAGTCGGACGTGGTGAACCTGAACTACGATGCGTCCGCCGTGACCCTTGCGTCGGGCAACCTCACCCCGACCACCGCCGGCGGAGCCTTTGCGCTCGCCGCCAACCCGACCGGCGCGGCCGGCCAGGTGCTGCAGGTCGACTTCGGCATCGTCCCGGGCTTCTCCACGGTCGCGGGTGTAGCTGCTACGTCTAACTACATGGTTGTCGGCGGCCTCAATGGCGGTGCCGGGACCGAAGAAGCGGTCGTCACGTCCGTCACCACGCCGCCGACGGCGTACAATGCGGTGGGCAATCTCATCAACAACATCCAGAGCGAAAGCGCGAACTGGCTCCAAACTGCACCGAATTCCGGCTCCCTGCAGGACACCACCGGTACGACGTCCACGAGCCCCGTGAATGGCTCACTCTCAGGCCTGCGCGCCGGCCAGCTCGTTACCGGCCAGCAATTCTCGGGCGCGGTCGGTTCGGCGCTTGGCTTCTACGACATCACCACCACCTCGAAGCACGTGGCCAGCGATACCCCGTACAGCAACGGGAACGCGACCGATGGGTTCTTCTTCCTCGCCAGCAACGGTGACCTGACCTACAACATCGGCACCGCAGGCACCGCGCCCGCCGTGCCCCTCCCGCCGGCCGCCTGGTTGTTCGGCAGCGGCCTGCTCGGCATGGTGGGCATCGCCCGCCGCCGTCGCACGCAAGCCTGAGTCATTCAGTTTTTTTTGTAAATTTCAAAAGGAAACAGTCATGTCAATTCTGAAAACAGCAATCCGCTGCGCGATCGCAACGGCCGCTGCCGGCGCCGCGGTCAACAGCGCGTCTGCGCTGGATATCAGCGCCTATGACGCGTCCGTCGTCAACGTCAAGATCAGCGGCTCGACCGCGCTTGACAACACCCTCGTCAATACCGCCATCGAAACGGCCTCGCCGGGCGGTGTGTGCACCGCGGGCACAACCGACATTTACTATATCGGCACCACGGGTACCTACACCAATCGCATGATTTTCTGTTCGGCGTCCGGCGATTCGGGCATTGCCGCGGGAACGAAGCTGGCCATTTTCAAGGAATCCACGGTAGGGTCGGGGAACGGCGTGCAGCCGCTTTCTAATGCCTCGCTGAATGTCGCGACGGGCGTCGGCTTCATCAATCCGGCCACCATCTCGGATGCACTCTGCCCCACGGTCAATGTGGTCCCCGCCAACGGCAACTTCTCTACCTACACGAACCATGCGGGCTGCCCGACGAGCGCTGTCACTGTCAATGACATTCCGACCCTGGGCGTTGCCGACGTCGAGGCGGCGATTCTCCAGACCGCGGGCGGCGGTGCGGTCTCCGCCGCTAATCTGAAGGCGACCCCCACGCTCGACCAGATTTGGGCGGTCCCTCTCACGAAGAACGCGTACTACGCGCTGCAGGCGGCGGAAGGATTCGCCTCCCCCAGCGACCTTCCCGCGAACGCCCCGACGCTCACCCATTCGGAAGTGACAGGTTTGCTCAGCGGCGACGTGTTCGGCTGGAGCCAGATCGGTCTGGCGCCGGCGGACGACACGGTCTACATCTGCCGCCGTGACAAGGGTTCGGGTTCGGAGGCCTCCTTCGAAGCCTACTTCTCTGGTGCGCGCTGCAGCTTGTCCTCACTGAACATTCCGGGGGAAGACGGCAACGTGGTGTTCGCGAACGGCAGCGCCGGCGGGGTGCGCTCCTGCTTGCAGAACGTGTTCGCGGGCGGCAATCAAACGGAGTACTACCCGCCCAAAGCGGTCCATACGTTCCACGCCGGCGGCTACGGCATTGGCGTGTTGAACGGCGAATTGACGGCCGCCAATCTGTCGAGCGCGGGTGATTCGTACCGCCTCATCGCCGTCGACGGCGCGGGACCGCTGGTGGAGAACGTGGCGAACGGCTTCTATCCGTACTTCAGCACGGGCAACGGTTACCAGATCGTTGCGGGCGCGCACATTCCTGGCGGCAATGTCGCCCTCGCGGGCAACCAATTGCTGAAGCTGTTGGGTGAATCGGCCTTCGTGGCGGATAGCAACAAGGCCTATGGCAGCGCGCCTTGGACGATTGCCAACGGCACGCAGCTTGGCGATGCGTCACCTGCCGGTCACCTGCCGGCCCCGGCAGTCCCCGCGACCTTCGCGACGGTTGCGCTCAACCCGGTGAATGCGTACTCCAAGTCGACCAGCGGCTCGATCAACAACTGCGATACGCCGGTGTTCGACGTTACCGACTACGCGACCACCCCGGTCCCGAGCAAGTTGCTCGGCAATGGGAATGTCAACAATTAGTCGCGGTTTGATCGAATAGTTTGTAGGTTCAAGCAGAGTGTTTAGCCAGCCATCGGGTTAGAAACCGGTGGCTGGCTTTCTTTTTCCAAAACCCCTCTTGAATCGCCTCTTTCAGTGTTGACACGGGTCTACGCTTGAAGCGTTAGAGGGAATCGGCCTTTGCTGGTTCGGCGAGGCCAATGTCAAGAATTAGTCATAGTTTGAGCAGATAGTATTTGCTTTGATTGAGCATGTGCTCACGCCGCACGGGCTGCGCAACCCGGTGTCTGGTTCTTTTTGGAGTAGATCGCGCCGAAGCGGGTCGCGGGGATGAGATTGCATGCTCTTGGCTTGGGACAAGGCGCTAAGGGCGTCGACAGTATTGACTCTATGCATATTGGGGGGGTTAGTGATGCGACAGTCTCTTGCCGCCGACGCCCCTCCGGCTCAACAGGGTACGTTCGACATCACTGAATTCCGGGTGCTGGGCAATCACGTATTGCCGGCCACCGTGATCGAGCGCACCGTTTACCCGTTCCTCGGACCCGACCGCACGATCGGCACCGTCAAACAGGCCGCCGATGCACTCGAGAGCGCCTATAAGACCGCCGGATACGGAACCATCTATGTCGATATTCCAGAGCAGGACGTGGAGAACGGCTTGATAAGGTTGAAAGTGACCGAGGGCAAGCTGGAACAACTGCACATTCGCGGCGAGCGCTATTTTTCGCGGCGTCAAATCGTGGCTGGCCTCCCGGCTCTCGAGATTGGCAAAACCCCGAACCTTCCTGAATTGCAGCAGGAGTTGAGCGCCTTGAATGCACGCACGCCGGACCGTTCGATGACGCCGATTTTGAAGGCCGGCGCGGAGCCCGGGGCCGTCGATGTGGAAATCGCCGTCAAAGACACCCTGCCGCTGCACGGTTCGCTGCAATACGACAATCGGCATACCGCGGACACGACGCCGAACCGGGCCACCGCCGCGCTGAGCTACGATAATCTCTGGCAACGCCAGGACAGCATCGGCGTCAATTATCAAACGGCGCCGGCGAAACCGAGCGACGCCGAAGTGTTCTCCGCCAACTATCTGGGCCACGTCGACCGCTTCGGCGGCGAGGTGGCGCTTTCCTATATCCACACCAGCAGCGACGTGCTCGCGCTGGGAACGCTGGGCGTCCTCGGCAAGGGGTCGATCTACGGCGCCCACTGGCAGCAACCCGTCGTGAGTACGGCGTCGACCAGCCAAAGCATCAATGTCGGCGTCGACTACAAGGACGTCCTGACCTCGGTCCTGCCCGATGCCACCGGCAGCGCCAGCACCACGGGTGCGGTGGAAGCCAAGGTGCGTTATCTCAATTGGTCTTTGACGTATGCCGGCGGCTGGTTCACCGCCGCGCACAATTTTTCGGTGAACAGTGGCCTCAATTTCGGCGTACGCAATTCGCTGAACAGTCCCGATGAATTCGAGAATGCCCGCTACAACGCAAAGCCGGACTATTTCTATCTGCGAGCGGGCTTCAATGGAAATGAGGCGCTGCCGTTCGGCATCAGCCTCCTGCAGCGAATCAGTGCCCAGTGGGCCGACAGCCCGCTCGTGAACAACGAACAATTCTCACTGGGCGGCACCGAATCCGTGCGCGGCTACCTGGAGGCGGAGACGCTGGGTGATTCCGGTCTCACCGGTACGATCGAGGTGCACAGTCCGCCCCTGGGCGCGCGCGGCGGCGGCTTTCTGAGCCCTCTGTATGGGTTTGTCTTCGTGGATGGCGGCGTGGCGACGCTGGCGAATCCGCTTCCGGGGCAGCGTACGAACGTCTCGCTGTGGAGCGGTGGCATCGGACTGCGCCTCGAGAATTCCCATGGGGTGACCGGTACGGTCGACTATGCGATCCCGCAGCGCGACGGTTTGCGCACCCTCAAGGACAAGTCGCGCATCGATTTCCTCCTCCGGTATGGGTTCTGAGCCCGTGAACAAGAACACTCTACGCCAAGCCATCCGTTGCACGATTGCCGCCGCGATCACGGCGGTGGGTGCCAGCGCCTCGACGAGAGGCGCCACCACGTTGCCGGTTCCCTGTCTGGGAGGCGCCTGTGCGAACAGCAAGTTCGGAGCGTCCGGGTTCGTGAGCGCCGGACAGGCCACGGCGGTGCAATCGGGATCGAAGCTCACCGTCAATCAGTCCACGAACAATGTCACGCTCAACTGGCAATCGTTCAATATTTCCGCGGACGGCAAGGTCCAGTTCGTTCAACCCAGCGCGACTTCCGTCGCACTCAATCAAATCAACGATGCGAACGCCAGCCAGATCTTCGGTACGCTGAATGCGAACGGCAGGGTGTTCCTCATCAATCAGAACGGCATCATCTTCGGCGCGGGGGCGCAGGTGAGCGTCGGGGGCTTGACCGCCTCGACCCTGAACATCGACCCGGCTGCGGTGACCGGCGGACTCATCGCGCCGGGCTCCGCCGGCAATCCTGCGTTTCAAGCCTTCACGAGCGGGGTCACGGGCAACGTGAGCGTGAGCCAGGGGGCGACGCTGCAAACCGCGGATGGCGGCCAGATCCTGATTTTCGCCCCCAACGTCAGCAATCAGGGAACCATCAGCACCCCCGGCGGCCAGACCGTGCTCGCGGCCGGCTATACGATTTATCTGGCGACCAGCAGCGATCCTACGCTGCGCGGCCTGCTGGTCGCGGTCGGCGGTGCGGGCGGCACCGTCACCAACGGTACCGCGGCCAACAGCGCCGTGACCTCCCCCGAGCAACTCGTGGGTCAAATCGTTGCCGCCCGCGGCAACGTCACCCTCGCCGGCATGGCTGTCAATCAGCTCGGCCGCATTTCGGCCACCACCAGCATCAACCAAAACGGTACCATCCACCTCCAGGCCAGCGATGACGCCTCCATCGCCCCGTCAAATTCGACCGGTGTCAGCGGCACGATTCAGGCCGGCACCGGGGAAGGGCTGGTCCTGGGCGCGCACAGCGACACCGAAGTCACGCTCGACAGCGCCGATCCGTCGACCACGGTCGACAGTGTGGCGCAGCCGAAATCGGCGGTGGCGCTGACCGGCGGCAACATTCAGATCTTGAACGGCAGCCTGGTGCGGGCGACATCCGGCCAAATCGACGTGACGGCGGAGAAGGCCTCAACGCTCGGCGCCGCCGACGCTCTCCCCAACTCGGACGGGAGCCGCGTCTATGTGGCGCCCGACGCCGAGCTCGATGTCTCCGGGGCGAGCATCGTGCTGCCGGTGTCGAGCAACGTCATCCCCGTGCAGTTGCGCGGGACCGAGCTCGCCAACAGCCCGCTGCAGCAAAATGGCCCGCTGCGCAGCCAGACCGTGTACGTGGACATCCGGCAGGGGACGCCGTTGGCGGACATCAGCGGCGAAATCGCCGCCATCGGCCACAATGTGCTCGAACGCAACTTGAACGGCGGCGAGATCACCATCGCCTCGCAGGGCGATGCGATCCTGGCTCCGGGCTCCGTCCTCGACGTCGCCGGCGGCCAGATCACCTATACCTCCGGGCCTCTCAATACCACCCAACTCGTGACGGCGCTTGGCCAGATCGTCGGCATCGGTTCGGCAAGTCCCAATGTGCTGTATCGCGGCATCGCCAACAGTGCCACGGTGAGCGATCCGAAATGGGGGGTGTCGACAACCTATCAGGCGACGCCGCAGCCCATCGCGCCGGGGTATGTGGAGGGCAAGGATGCCGGCAGCGTGACGCTGTTCGCTCCGCAATTCGTCTTCGATGCCTCGGTTAACGCCAGCACCGTCGCGGGCCTGTATCAGCGCCAGCCCGACCAGTCCCAGGCTCTGACCCAGGCCCTTTCCGCGGGCGTGGTGTATTACCGCCCCTACACTCAGGTGCCGCAGGCCGCGACACTCAACATCGGCACGCCCGACCTCGCCACTGCGGGATCCCCCGGCGGTAATTTTCTGGTCGACAATCTGACCATCGGTTCCGGCTACGTGCTGCCCGGACTCCTGAATGCGGACGGCAGCGCCTTCGATCCATTGAGCAGCGAACCGCTGCCCGCCAGCTATACCGCGTCGCTGCTGCGCCCGGAGCTTCTGGGAACGCAGGGCTTCGGCAATGTGATTCTCCACACCAATGGCAAGTTTCTCGACCCGGCCAGCGTCGCCCTCGAGTTCCCGGCCGGCGGCAGCTTCAGCGTCACCGCGAACTCCATCGGCATCGGGGGCAGCATCGACATCCCGGGCGGGACGATCTCGGCCGCCGCCGAACCCACGTTCACCGCGGGGACCGGCGCGAGTTTGACCCTGGGTGCGCAGGCCTCGCTCACCGCACGCGGCGAATGGGTCAACGACAGCCCTCTCTTGTACCCCGGCGGCAACTCGGCGCCGCTGTTCATCAACGGCGGCGCCGTGTCACTCACGGCCCTGTCGCAGAATTTTACCGACAGCCCGTCGGTCAGCCTCACTCCCGGCAGCCTCATCGACGTCACCGGCGGCGGCCAGCTCAGCAGTTCCGGCGCCTTGAATGCCGGTACCGGCGGTTCGATCACGATCGGAGGACTGGTGTCGGGCACCATCGCCGGGGCGCCGCCCCGACTCGAACTGGGCGCGACGCTGCGCGGCTACGGCTTGTTCGAGGGCGGTTCGCTGTCGTTGACGGCCGGCACCATCTGTATTGCCGCCGCCGATTGCCGGGCGGGTGATCCGACGACGCTTTGGGTGTCGCCCGGTGAATTGGCCTCGGGGGGCTTCAGTTCCTACGCCTTGAACGCGGGGCAAGGCGGCTTTTCCAGCCCGGGTCAGGGCGGGTTGACGGTCGCGCCCGGCACCCGCGTGATTCTGCAGCAGCAAAATCTGGTGCTCCCCGCGCAATACCAGTTCCTACCCGATCAGCCGTCATTGGTCGGCCTGTCATCGACGACCACGCTTCCCGACCAGTTGCGCTTGCCGGTCAATCTCACCCTCACCCAGGCGCTCACACCGTTGACCAACAACGATGTGAGCGACATCCTGGGCATCACGGCGGCAACGCCGTCGCTCAGCATCGGCGCCGGGGCGCTGATTCAGGCCGACCCACAGGCCACCTTCACATTGAGTTCGAACGCCCGCATCATCGAGGAAGGGACACTGCGGTCGGCCGGCGGCACCATCAATCTCGATTTGACCACGAACAACGTGCCCGAGTCCGCCTATGAGCCCACCCAAGGCATTTGGCTCGGCAGCCAGGGCGTGCTGGACGTGGCCGGCGTCGCCCAGATCTATCCGAATTCCATTGGACAGCGGGTCGGCAGCGTGTTGAGCGGCGGGACGGTGAACGTCACCGCAACACGCGGCTACATCGAATTGTTGCCGGGCTCGCTGATCGACGTGGCCGGATCGGCGGGCGTCATCGACGTGCAGACCGGCATCAACGGCGCGTCCCAACGAGCCGAACAAGTCGCGTCGGCCGGCGGAACGGTATCGCTGACTGCTGCCGAGGGCATTCAAATGGCCGGCGACCTGCGCGCCTCCGCCGGGGTCGCGGGTGCGGGCATTCCACAGCCCGCCGGCGGCAGCTTCAACCTGACGCTCGACGGCAACGGCCGCGGCGACTATTCCCTAGGGAACTCTGCGTTCCCCTCAGTGCCGGCATTTCCCGGCGACGCCCGTCAGATCATCGTCAGTGCCACCCAGCCGCCGTTGGTCGTGAGTCCCGGAACTCCCGTTCCCGATTTCGCCGCCGGCATCGCGGACGTCTCAGCCGCCTCGTTGTCGGCCGCCGGCTTCGACAGCATCAGTCTCAAGGCGGCGGCGCTTGCGATCAGCAACAGCGTGTCGCTGCCGGGCAGCATCGACTTCGTCGGCAACGTCAGCTTGACCGCTGGCCACTCGATCACTCTCGACGCCGCCGCCTATTCGGTGAGCGCCGGCGCGACCGCCAACGTCCAGGCGCCCTATGTTCTGTTCGGCAACTCCGATCAGACCCAGCTCACGAATTACAGTCAGGCCCTGGTCGCGACCCCGGGCACGGGAACGCTGAACGTGTCCGGCGGCTTCATCGAATTGTACGGCACCAGTGCGCTGCAGGGCATCGGCACGGCGCATTTCACGGCGAGCGGCGATCTGCGGGTGCGCGGCCTGCTGAATCTGACGGACGCTTCGGCCACCACGCTCGATGGCTCGCTGTCGATGGCCGGCGACCTTAGCTTGACGGCCCAGCAGATCTATCCGTCGACACTCTCGCAGTTTGTCCTGTCGACCGACCCGGCGAGCGTCGTCAATCCGGCCGCCGGCTCGATTCTCGTACAAGGCAGCGCCGGGACGAACACGGATCTCCTGTCGGCGGGCGGGTCGTTGACGCTGAGTGCGGGCAGCGTGACTCAAAACGGCGTGCTGCGGGCGCCGTTCGGCAACATCACCATCGATGCGCCCACGATCACCCTCGGCGCGAACAGCCTCACGTCCACCTCCGCCAACGGGTTGACCATACCCTTCGGAACGACGCAGGGCGGACTCGACTGGGTTTATCCGCTGCCGAATGGCACGGCAAAGGGCATCAACCTGATTTACGGTACCGATGGAACCGCTCCGCCGTCGCAGCGCGTGACCCTGCAGGGCGCGCAGGTCGACGTGAAGAGCGGCGCGGTGATCGATGTCTCGGGCGGCGGCGACCTGCAAGCATACGAGTTCATCCAAGGCCCGGGCGGGACGAACGACGTCTTGTCCAGCGACCCGTCCGTGGGTGGCCGGCCGACGCAGTTCGCGATCCTGCCGAACCTCAACGTCAATGTGGCTCCGTACGATCCGAACATTTCGGCGGGGACGACGCTGGCGGTCGGCGATGCGGTCTATTTGTCGGGACTCCCCGGGCTGGCCGCCGGCGTATACCAATTATACCCGTCGCGCTATGCACTGCTGCCGGGCGCCTATCTCGTCACGCAGGTCTCCGGCTATCAGGACATTCAGAGCGGGCAGGCCTTTCCGCAGCTCGGCGGCGGCACCGTCATCGCGGGGTACCGGACGGTCGCGGGGACGAACTTCGCCGACTCCCGCACCTCGGGATTCGACGTGGTGCCGGCCTCGGTGGTGCTGCAACAGGCGCAGTACACGACCACCGGCGCCAATGCGTTTTTCGCGAGCCAGGCCACTGCCGCGATTGCGGCCGCCGGCGCCGCGGCCGCCAATACCATCGCGATTCCGCGGCTGCCCCAGGACAGCGGGGTGTTGGCGCTGATTGCGAGCGATGCCCTGACGCTCGACGGCACGCTGCAGACGGGCGCCGCGAGCGGCGGCCTGGGCGCCGAAGTCGACGTGTCGAGCAGCAACATCCTGGTGGCTTCCGGGACGGCGACCACCCAGCCGGGTCAGATATTGCTCACCACCGCGAGCCTCCAAGCGCTCGACGCCCAAACGATTCTGCTCGGGGGGCTGCGCACCGGCGATGCCATCCAGACCACCGCACAGTCCGTGGAGTTCGCTCCGGGAACCAACCTTACCGCACCGCAACTGCAGGTGGTTGCGCAGGTCGGCATCACGCTGGACGGCGGTGCACAGTTGAGCGCCGCCGGCACCGCGCCCGCGGCGCGCAGTGATGCGCTGACGGGCGATGGGGCGTTCCTCAGCGTCAGTGCCGGCGCGCAGGATGCCGTCACGCGCAGCGGCAATGCGGGAGTCACGGGTCTGTTGACCCTCGCCGCCGGTTCTTCGATCAATGCGAAGGGCGGCTCCGTGTACCTGGAGGCCACCAACAACGTCGTGACCGATGGCGCGCTGTCGCTGTCGGGGGCGGATCTCGCTGTGCAATCACCCGGCATCATTCTGGGCAGCGCCCCGGCGGGGACCATCGGCACCGTCCTCGGGCCCAACATCCTCGGCGCGCAGGGCTTGCGCAACCTGCTGCTCGACAGCGGCACCGCCCTCAGTCTCTATGGCAGCTTGAACGCCAGCGCTCAGACCATCACGCTCGATACGCCAGGGATCTTCGGCTTCGGTGCGGCCGGCGATGCGGTGGTGTTGACGGCCAGCAAGACGGTGACGCTTGCCAACTCGCAAGCCGCGGCTCCGGCCGGCGCGGGAACCGGTAGCGGCGCCCTGACGATCACGGCGCCGGACATCGTATTCAGCGGCGGGTCGCTCGCGGCCTCCGGCCTGGGGTCGGTTGCGCTCGATGCGACCCAAACGGTAAACGCAACCGCCGATGGCGGGTTCAGCACCGGCGGCAATCTCAACGTCACCGCCTCGCAAATCACCACGGGCTCGAACGTCCAGCTCGGGCTCATGGCCGACGGCGCGCTGTCGCTGCTGGCGCCGGCGCATCCCGTGGCAGCGACCGGAACCCTTGGGCTGGGCGGCGTCTTGAACGTCACCGGTGCGAGCATCGACGTGGCCACCCAGCTGCTGCTGCCGTCCGGCCGTGTGGTCTTGACCACCACGGGAGCCGCCCCGGGCGATCCGGCGGGCGGCACGTTGACGTTGGATTCCGGCGCCATCGTGAGCGTTGCGGGAGTCGTGCAGCAGTACGACGGCGTGGCGGCGGCCAGCCCGGGCGGCGTGGTCAGTTTGACGTCCGCGGGCAACATCGCGCTCGCCGGCGGCAGTTCGATCGATGTGAGCGGCGGGAGCGGCGGCCAGGGCGGCACGCTCAGCATTTCCGCCCCCGGCGGAACGGTGGGAGCCGGCGGGACACTCAAGGGGACCGGCGCCAACGGCGCCGTGTTCAACATCGATGCGCAGCAATTCGGCGACTTCGGCGCGCTCAATCAGCTGGTCAATGCCGGCGGTTTCAGCGGCGGGCGCGACGTGCGATTGCGGGGTCCGGGCGATCTGATCGTCGGCGCCGGTGCCGCCAATGACGTGACGGCAAACGACGTCACGCTAGAAGCGGATCAGGGGCGCATCGTGGTGAATGGGTTGATCGACGCATCCGGAACCCAAGGCGGATCGGTGACCCTCGCGGCGGCCGATGACCTCATCGTCCAGGGCACGGTCGATGCGCATGCCACCCTCGGCGGCCAGCGCGGCGGCACCATCCAGCTCGAGACCGGCGCCGGCCAGTTGTTGCTCAACGCCGGCTCCACGCTCGATGTGCGCGGCGGCGGCACGGGGGCGGACGGCATCGTCGCCGCCGGCGGCAGCGTGCTGCTGCGCGCGCCGGCAGCGACCGTGGAGGCGGTTCTCAGCGGCGGCACCGGGGTGGCCGTGAAGGGGTCGATCGTCGGCAGTTCGCGGACGACACTCGAGGCCTTCAACGTCACCCAGAACACGACGGGAACCATTTCGAGCACCGATATGCTGGCCGATCCCTCGAATCCGATCTATGCCGCCGCCATGAACGTGGTCACGAATGCCGGCGCGATCGCGAGCGCGCTGGGACAGGGATCCAACGGCGTGTTCATGGTCGTGCCCGGCGTCGAGATCGATGCGACAGTGCAGTCGAACGGATCGGGAACCTTGACGCTCGGTTCAGCCTGGAATCTGTACCAATGGCTGAACCCGACGTTCGGCGCCACGGGCACGCCGCTCAACGTGCCGGGCATTCTGACGCTGCGGGCGCAAAACGGCGTCACCTTCAATGCGTCGCTGTCGGACGGATTCGCAGCCACCTCCGGATCGGGCGCCTTCACCCTGCCGACGCAGCCCACGGATTCCTGGTCGTATCGCATCGTCGCGGGGGCGGACATGGCGGCGGCGAATCCGCTCACGGTCGACCTGCGCAATCCGGCCGATGTGCTGATTGCCCCTTGCGGAGGCGGGACGTCCTGCAAGGCGGGCGCCACGAGCAGCCGTGGTCGTCCGATCGTCTACACGCCGAACATGGTGCGGACCGGCGACGGTTTCATCGACGTCAGTGCCTCGGGGGACTTTACGCTCGGCGACCAGGCATCGCTCCTGTACACGGCGGGCGTGGCCAACGGCAGCGGCATCGTCCTGCAGGGCCGCACCGGCTCCTTGCAGGGCCGCGCCTATCCGACCAATGGCGGCGACATTCAAATCGCCGTGGGCGGCAACGTCGTGGGCGCCTCCGGCAACGATCAGTTCGTCAATTCCTGGCTGTGGCGGGTGGGATCCACCGCGGACGCATCGACCCCACAGCAACCCGGCTCGGCGACCGCCTGGACCGTCGACTTCCAGAGTTTCCAGCAGGGCATCGGCGCCTTGGGCGGCGGCAATCTGTCGGTGACGGCGGGTCAAAACATCACCGACCTCGCGGCGTCCATCCCCTCGATCGGGGTTCAAGTCGGCGGCACCACCTTCCCGCAGAACGTCGTCCAGGTCCAGGGCGGCGGTAATCTGGACGTCAGCGCCGGCGGTTCCATCTTCGGCGGCACGTACTATGTGGGGCGCGGCACCCTCGCGCTCAGCGCGGGCGACAATGTGGCGCAGAGCCCGAGCACGGGCCTTGCCCCGGTGATCGGGCTCGGCGACGCCACCGTGGACGTCACGGCGCGCGGCAACACCCAGGTGTCGAGCGTGCTCAATCCCTCGCTCTTGAACCAGGGCGCCTTGCAGGGCAACGGCTCCTCGATCGTGTATTTCTCCACCTACGGTGCAGGCTCAGCGGTCAACCTCGTCGCCGCCGGCGGTAACGTGGTGCTCGCCGACGACGACAATGCCGTCGTGAGCACCTACTCCCCCTCCTTCCGCGGTGCAGCCATCGTCGACTCGGCGAATTCCGCGATACTCGATCTGTTTCCGCAGGCCTTGAACGTCACCGCCTTCGGCGGCAGCATCGATCTGTCCCGCTCGATCGTGTTGTCGCCGTCCACGACGTCCGGTCTCAATCTGTTCGCCAACCAGAATGTCGTTGCCAGCGTCATCAACGCGGTGGGCGCGCAGCTGATCGTATCGGATGCCAATCCGGCGCAATTGCCGACGCCCGCGTCGCCCGCGCGCTCATCAGGACTGCAGATCTATTCGGACATGGCGGCCGCATTGATCGGGGCACTGCCGGATCAGCATGCACCTACCCCGGTGTTCGCCGCGGCGGACCAAGCCGGAACGCTCGCGCCCGTGCGAGTGGTGGCGCTCGACGGCAGCGTCGAATTTCAACCGAACCAGGGCACCCAGGCCACGGAGGGCATCTGGTCCGCCAAACCGGTGCAGGTCGCGGCCGGCCTCGACGTGACGGATTTGAATCTGGTGGCGCAAAACGTGGGGACGGGCGACGTGACGTCGGTGACTGCCGGTCGGGATATCTTCTATCCCCAGACACGCGTGGCCGGAGGCGACGTGATTGCCGACACGAATGGCATTGTGGTCGATGGCCCCGGTCAGCTGCAGGTGACGGCCGGCCGCAACGTCAACCTCGGGACGTCGAACGGTTTGAACACCCGCGCCAACCTCTTGAACCCGGCGTTGCCGGCGCTCGGCGCGAGCATCAGCGTCGAGGCGGGCATCGCCGCCGGCAGCCCGCAATATGCCTCGTTCATCAAGACCTACATCGATGGTTCGAGCCAGTTCGACGGCGAACTCGTCAATTTCCTGCAGGCCGTCGACGGGGGCGGTACGCTCACCGCCGCACAGGCCCATCAGGCATTCGACGCCCTCACGCCCGAGTTGCAGCGGACCTTCGTCGAGCAGGTGTATTTCGACCTCCTGCGCACCTATGGACGACAGGAAGCGGCCAAGGGCAACGGCGACTTCTCGGGCGCCTTCGCCGCGATCCAGTCGTTGTTCCCCGGGGCAAACCCCAATCTTGCCAAGGGGGACAGCAATCCCTACAGCGGCGACATCGAGCTCTATTTCAGCCGCATTTATACGGAGCAGGGCGGCAACATTTCGCTGCTCGCGCCGGGTGGACAGATCAACGTCGGCCTGGCGCTCGCCCCCTCGAGCTTCGGCATCACCAAACTGCCCGAACAGCTCGGCATCGTTGCCCAAACCAGCGGCAGTGTGAACGCCTTCGATTACGGCGATTTTCAGGTGAATGCGTCGCGCGTGTTTGCGGCCGACGGCGGCGACATTTTGATCTGGACCACGGAAGGCAATATCGATGCGGGGCGGGGAGCGAAGACGGCAATCTCCGCTCCGACGGTCAACATCGTGTATGACTCGAATGGCGAGCCCGCCGTATCGCTGCGCGCGGCAATCGCCGGCAGCGGCATCCAGGCACTGGCGGCGACGCCCGGCGTTTCACCGGGCGACGTCGACCTGTTCGCTCCGCATGGCGTGGTCAATGCCAATGACGCGGGAATCGTCGCCGGCAACCTCACCATCGCAGCCACCGCGGTGCTGGGTGCGGGCAACATCACGGTGACGGGCACGTCGGTCGGCGTGCCGGTGGCGGTGACCGGTCTCGGCACCGCGGCGGCGGGCGCCTCCGCGGCGGCGGGCGCCACGGCCAACGCCGCGGAGAGCTTCAATGCAGGCAGTGCCACGGCGTCGAATACGCCGCTCGCCGATGCGGCGATGAGTTATCTCGAGGTGTTCGTCACCGGTCTGGGCGAGGGCAACTGCCGGCCGGATGATGTCGATTGCCTGAAGCATGAGCGACTCAATCAGCCTGCCCACTAAGGGCGCCGCCGTGCAGCAGACGCCGGGTCGAAATTCGCACTGCCCCTGTGGCAGCGGCAGGAAATACAAGCATTGCTGCGCGAGCCGAACCGCGGCCCGGGAGTTACCGCACCCGGCGCCGATCTTTCCCCCAATATGATCGAGCGGGCGCGCGCGCTCGGAACTGCTATACGCGTTTCGAGTGCGCCGACCTGTTGACCGCATTGGACCGGGATCCGCCCCGTTCATTCGACGTGATCACCGCGGCCGATGTCTTCGTCTATGTCGGGAAGCTCGATTCGGTGGTATCCGCCGCGCGCCGGGCCCTGCGAACCCGGGGATTGTTCGGCTTCAGCACCGAGGCCGCGGAAGATGCTCTGACGGCCGAACGTGCCTCCAGTTCCGCGGGTTACGTTCTGTGCACATCCGGCCGGTATGCCCACACGGAGTCCTACCTGCGTGAACTTGCTCTGCGCAATCGATTCGAGATCGCGGTTTTGCGCAAGACCCGCATCAGATTCGAGCATCGTCAACCCATTTTCGGATGGCTCGCCATCTGGTTTGCAGCGTCGCTTTCACAGGAATTGTAATAAAAGGATCACGCATCGCCGCCACAATGCAGTCGTTCAATTGCCCGCGATTCCCGCGCGGCGAAGGGAAAGCATGAAAAACTGGGTGAAGTGCGTTGCAGCCTCGCTCGCATTGGTACCGATGGTCGCGCTCGCCGCCTCCTGGTGGAATAACGACTGGAAGTATCGCAAGGAGATTGGCTTCGATTTGACTGCGGCCGGGGCCGACGTCGCCGGCACTCCCCAGGATCTGCCCATTTTGGTGCGTCTCTCGCTGGCGAATTTCAGTTACTTTAACGACACCAAGCCCGATGGATCGGACTTTCGGATGTTGGCGGGCGACGACAAGACGCCGCTCAAATTCCACTTCGAGAAGTACGACCCGCAGGACCAGATGGCACTCCTCTGGGTCCGCGTGCCGCAAATCGCCGGCGGTTCGAAATCGGACAAGATCTACGCGTACTACGGCAATCCCGACGCACCGGCCGCCAGCGATATTCCCGGCACGTATGACGAGGCCCAGGCGCTGGTTCTTTCGTTTGGCGAGACGAACGGTCTGCCGCTCGACTCAACGGCCTACAAAAACAATCCCACCGCATCCTCGGCCGTCCTGACTCCGGCTTCTCTCATCGCGGGAGGCGCGAAGTTTTCCGGCAAGGAGTCCATCACCGTGCCGGCCACGGCCTCGCTGCGGCTGCTGCCCAACCAGGGCATCACGGCCTCGGCGTGGCTGCGGGTCGAACAGGCTCAGCAAGCCGTGGTGTTCGCTCTGACCGATCAGGGTAAATCGCTCGCCCTGACCCTCGATGGATCGAAACTCGTGGCGCGCGCCACCTCCGGTGGTGCGCCGGTGACGGTCACGCAAGCGGCCGATCTGTCGTTGAGCCAGTGGCATCACGTGGCCATCGAGGCTGCCGCCGACAAGCTCACCTTGTTCGTGGATGGGGCGGCGGCCGGCAGCGCTCCCGTGAAGCTCGTGGAGATCGGCGGCGAATTCACGGTCGGCGCGGCGGGCGGCAAGGGGTTCCTGACGGGCGACATCGATGAGGTCGAGGTCTCCAAAGTCGGGCGCAGTGCCGACTGGATCAAGGCGTCCGCGCGCAGCCAGGGCATGGACTCCAATTTGGTCGTGTACGGTTCCGACGGGCAGCGCGAAAGCGGCGGCGGCCAGGCCACCTATTTCGTGACCATCGCGAAGAACCTGACGCTCGACGGCTGGGTGGTGATCGGAATCTGCATGGCCATGCTCGTCATCGCGCTGGCCATCATGGTCCTCAAGGCGATATTCCTGAGCCGGGTCGAACGCGCCAATACGCGGTTCCTGAAAGAGTTTCGCCGATTGAGCGGCGATCCCGCCGCGCTCGACAACGACGCCGGCGATCTGGACGACGACACGTTGGCCGACGCCCCGTCCATGTCCAAGTTGGCCGGTGACCAGAACAAATTCGGCGCCTCGACCCTGTACCGGCTCTACCACCACGGGGTGTTCGAACTCAACAAGCGCGTAGCCGGCCGGACTCTGAGTGCCCAGCGCTCCCAGGTCCTCTCTCCGCAGTCGATCGACGCGATTCGCTCGGCCATGGATTCCTCGCAGACCCGCCTGCAGCAGACGCTGTCGAGTCAAATGGTGCTCCTGACCATCGCCATTTCCGGCGGCCCGTTCCTCGGACTGTTGGGCACCGTGATCGGCGTGATGATCACTTTCGCGGCCATTGCGCTCTCCGGCGACGTCAACGTGAACGCCATCGCTCCCGGCGTCGCCGCGGCGCTTGCCGCCACCGTCGCCGGCCTCACCGTCGCGATCCCCGCGCTGTTTGGCTACAACTGGCTCAACACCCGCATCAAATCGGTCAGCGCGGACAATCGGGTATTCGTCGACGAGTTCGTCACCCGCATCGCTGAACAGTACAGTTGAGCCGCGGATCGTGTCGGGACCAATCGATAGCGGCGACCAGGATGTCTATGACGACATCAACATCACCCCCATGCTGGATTTGGCCTATGTGTTGATGGTGATCTTCATCATCATGACCACCGCCTCCGTGCAGGGCATCAAGGTCAATCTGCCCAAGGCGAGCGACACGCCGTCCATCGCGAAGCCGCAGACCAAGGCGATCACGATCACCGCCGATGGAACCATGTACCTCGACACCTACCCGGTGAGCCTCCCCGAGCTCGAGAACCTCCTCCGGCAGTACAAGGCGGCAAACCCGAATCTGCCGGTCATCGTGAAGGCGGACTCGACCATTGCCTATCAGCGGGTGGTCGACGTGCTCGACGTGGTCGGCCGGCTCGACATCACACAGCTCGGGTTAGTGACCCAGCGAATCGTCAAGTAGCGCCTGCGCCATGTCGGACAAGCGGGCCCAGCGTCGCCTCCTATCGCGCTTCGCGGGGGCGATCATCGGTTTGTTGTTGATGGCGGGTTTCGTATGGTTTGTCCATTCGATGATGGGGTTCAAGACCTCGAAGCAGGAGCGGTTGGTGCAAACGATCCAGGTGATCAGGCCGCCACCGCCGCCGCCGCCGGTACTACCGGCTCCGGCAGCGCCATCACCTCCGTCACCGCCAGAACCGCCACAAACGCCGTTACCGCCTCCACCTCCGCCTCCAGGGGCACCACCAGGTCCACCTGGGGTAGGAGAGCCACCAAAACCGCCTGCGGCAGCGCTGCCTGTGCCGCCTGCACCACCACCGTTAGCGGCACCACCGGCACCGCCGCCGCCATTATTATTACCGGGACTGCCATTAGCGCCTGCGCCTGATGCGCTACCTCCTCCGCCTCCGCCACCGCCACCGCCGTTAGCACATCCAAATGCACCTGTTCCACCTACAATAGTAGTGGCACCATTACCACCATTACCACCGGAGCCAGCGCCGGCCACGCAAAACGGTCGAAGGTATTCAGGACGGCGGTGCAATTGGTGGCAATCCCGGTAATCACGACGATCGGAAGCAGCGCATGGAAGAGCCGTATTGAAAGTTCCAGCTTGGCGGGAGAAAAATTCCAGGCAATCAAAGGAAAGAATCCGCGCGCACCCAGGCCCATCACGGCCGTGACCGCCGCCA